>JAFGHH010000335.1 GCA_016930215.1 Deltaproteobacteria bacterium | reverse complement strand
GCTGGGCGTGATGCTGGCCGCCGCGTACCTGGGCGGCTACAGCGCCTGGCTGCGCCACGTGCAGCCGTACCGCCACGTGGTGCCCGCGGCGTTCCTCGCAACGATCCCCGCGGCGGCGTTCCTGGCCGGGGCCTGGACCGTCGAGCGGCGCGGGCGCGGGTCGCTGCCCCGCCCCGCCCTGCTGGCGCTGCTGCTGCTGCTCGTGGTTGCCGTCCCGCGCCTGGCGCGTGACGTGCTGTTCGCCTGCCCCGCGCCGCTCCCGGACGCGCACGCCGAGGGCATCGTGTGGCCCAAGGTCACCGACGTCACCGCCTTCGGCACCCTCGGGTTCCCCAGGCACCGGCACTTCGTCCGGCGCGGCCCGACGCCCGAGCACGAACGGATCGCCGCGTTCGTGCGCCGCCACGACGACGGCGGCGGCCGGATCCTCGTCGAGGAATGGCTGCTCGGCGAACACCTCGCCGGCCGCACGAACGCCCAGGTGATGGGCGGGTTCCGGATGCTCAACCTCGAGCACGCGCAGTCCAACCTGTTCCGCCGGTACCCGTTCGAGCCGCCCGACGCGACGACGCTGCGGACGTATCTGGTGCGGTACGCGATCCGCTACGCGATTCTTTCCGACAGCCGCGACGTCTACACCGAGCGGTTTCCCGAGCTGCTCGAGCCGCTGGGGGAGGAAGGCCCGTACCGGCTGTTCCGGACGCGGCTCGAGACGAGTTGGTTCGAGGAGAACGACGGTCGCCTGCGCGCCTCGCTCAACCGGCTCGAGGTCCGGGGCACCGACCCGGCCCGTGACGTCGTGCTCCGCTACCACTGGCTGGAGACGCTGGTCTGCCGTCCGGAGTGCCGGGTGGAGCGGCACGAGCTTCCGGACGACCCGGTCGGGTTCATCCGGGTGCCGACGCCCCACCCCGCCGACTTCGTCGTGGAGAACGGCTACTGATGCCCGCCCGCGCACCGCTCCGCCACGCCTTCCCGGTCGCCGTCGCGGCGCTGGTGGCGCTGCAGCTGGGACTGGCGCTGCATTTCGCGCCGCCCGAGGTGCTGTTCGGCGGCCGGCCGGTCCTGCAGATCGCGTCCGACGCGCCGGTGACGCAGGTGGCCCGCGGCGTCGAGGCGCTGGACGACCATTTCGCCGGGTGGTCGTACGACGTCCGCCGCTCGGCGGGCGGGCCGAGCGGCACGGCGTGGGACGTGCGGAGCCCGGCCTGGACGCTGACGGCGTGGGCGTTGTCCCGGCTGGGCGTGCCGGACGCCCCCGCCCACGCCGCGTTCCTCGGGCTGGCCCACCTGCTGGCGCCGTGGGCGGTATTCGCGGCGGTGCTGCTCCTCGGCCTCGGCCGCTGGACCGCCTGGACCGCCGGCCTGCTGGCGACCTCGCTCTGGTACTTCGACGCCCACGCGCACTGGAGCTGGTGGTCGGGGCGCGCGGGGTGGGCGCTCGCCGCGTTCCTCGCGCCGCTCGCGCTGGCCCTCGTCCTGCGCTGGGCGCGCGAGCCGCGCCGGACCCGCGCCGTCGCGGCGGGCGCGATGCTCGCCGTGCTGCCGTTGGTCCACGTCGCCGCGCTGCTGCCGCTGCTGCCCGCGCTGGCGGCCGTCGCGTTCGCCCGCGGCCCGCAGCCGTCCCGGCGACGCTGGCCGGGGGCGCTGATCATGACGGGGCTCGTCGTCGCCGCCAACGCCTGGTGGGTCTGGGCGGCCCTGCGCGGAGGGGGCGGCGGCTCGCTGCCCGACGCGACCGGCGGCGGGTTGTCGCTCCTGTTGGCCGACCTGTTCGGCTTCATCGGCCCCGACCCGCTGGTCTCCGGCGTGATCTCGAACCGCACGGTGTTCCGGCTGCTCGTGCTGGCGGCCGCCGCCGCGACGCTCGTCCGCTGGTACCGCGAGCACGACTTCCGCTTCGGCCCGTTCGCCTGGGGCGTCGGCGGAACGCTCGCGGCCGCCTACCTCGGCGACTACGTCCCGGGCCTCGCGTCGCTCGGGACCTACGGCTTCCTCCTGTTCGCCGCGACGCTGGCGGTGCCGCCGGCCGCCGCGACCCTGGTCGAGCTGGTCCGCGGCTTCGACCCCCGAGCGCTGCCGCAGCGCACCGTGCTGCTGCTCGCCGTGGCCGGCGTGGTCGCCCTCCCGGCCGCGGCCCGCGACGTGATCTACTTCTTCCCGGAAGCGGTCCCCGATCCGCGGCCGCCCGCGAACAGCCCCGTCGGACAGATCGGGTTCATCGACACGCCCCACGTGTCGTTCCGGCACGAGGCGCCCGAACGGGACTTCGCCGGGGTCGCCGGCTGGGTCCGCGCGCACTGGGACGGCACCGGGCGCATCGCGGTGCACGGGCCGCTGCTGGCGGAGTACCTGCTGTGGGCGACCGACGCCCCGATCCTCGGCGGGCGCGCGCCGCGCCTGCCGTACGTGCGGCCGACCTTCGGGCCCGCCGGCGGCCTGCCGACCGACCCGCCGCCCTCGCCCGAGGAGCTGAGAGACTACCTGAGGACTTACGCGGTATCCCTCGTGATCACGTGGTTCCACGCCTTCCCGCCGGACCGGTTCGGCGAGGTGCTGGTGCCGGTCGCCCGGCTCCCGGCGGGCCACGTCGTGTACCGGTCCCGGGAGGCCCCGAGCTGGTTCGCCGAGAACTCGGGGCTGGTGCGCGCCTCGACCAGCCGGCTCGAGGTCCACGGCGTCGACGCGTACCGGGACGTCGTCCTGCGCTTCCATTGGCATCCGCGGCTGCGCTGCCGGCCGCAGTGCCGGCTGGTGCGCGAGCCGGTGCCGGGCGACCCGGCCGGGTTCCTCCGCATCCCGACGCCGCACCCGTCGAGCATGTACATCGATAATGCGTATTGATCGCTCGGGTCGAAGCTGTGGGCTGTTGGCTGTGGGCCGTTGGACGGGTCGGTCGAATGGGCCAATGCTCCTGGCCCTTGGCGTGCGGACGCCCTCGCCTGCGGCCGCGGGTCGTGACATTCTCTCGGGGCCATGAGGGTCGCTGCCCGCCGAAGGCTGGTCCTCGCGTTCGCGCTGCTCGCGGCCGCGGTGTCGTGCCGGCGCGATGCCGGCCGTGGGGAGGCCGCGCCGGCCCTGCCGCCGGTGCAGGTCGAGGAGCAGCTCGACCTGATCCCGCGGCTGGCGCAGGCGGTACCCGACCCGGGCTCCGGGCTCGTCGACTGGGCCTTCCCGGTGCTGCGCGACGACCAGCGCGAGGCACTCGTGATGCAGCCGCCGGCGCGGCTGCGCTTCCGCGGCCTGCCGATCCACCCCGGGGCGGTGCTCGAGTTCGGCTACGGGGTCGCGCCGCCTCCCGGGCCCTCGATCGCGCCGGTCACCTTCCGCGTCGAGTGGTCGCGGGGCGGCGCGCGGACCGAGTTGTTTGCGGCGGCGGTCGAGGTCCTCCCCTGGGGCGAGAACGAGTGGCGGGAGGCGGCGGTGCCGATGCCCTCCGGAGCGGCCGGGGGGGAGTTGGTGCTGGCGGTGGAGGGACCCGAGGGTTCGGGGGTCGGGGCGGCCTGGTCGTGGCCGACGATCCGTTCCGCGGGACGCCGCGGACCGGACGACCGCGCGCGGGTTCGCGCCGAGACGCGGCGGCTCGACCTGCTGGCCCGCACGGACGCCGCGACGAAGACGGCGGCGCCGGACGGCCGCGCGCCCGGCGCACTGCAGGTGGAGCTGCCCGACGACCTCGCCTCCCGCACGGCCCTCGGCATCCCCCCGGGCGCCGCGATCCGCTTCGCGCTGGAGCCCGGGGCGGGGGACCTGCTGCGCCTGCGATTCCACGTCGCGCCCGCCCCCGACGCGCCTTCGTCCGTGGCTCGCGGACGGCTGCGGCTGGTCGTCGCCTTCCGTTCGACCACCGACGCGGCGGCGCGTGACGGACCCGCCGCTTGGCAGGTGCTTGGGGAGACGTTCCTCGAGCTGGCGTCGGAGGCTCCGTGGCGCCGGGACGTCCGGGCGGAGTTCGCCCTCCCGACGACGGACGGGGCTGCGGAGCTGGAGCTGCGGGTCGAGGGGACCGACGTGGTGGGTCGGGTGGTGGCGGGGTTGAGCGAGCTGGCGGTCGTGACGACCGCGAACGTGGCGCGACGCGGAGCGGGCGAGGCCGGTCGCAACGTGCTGGTGCTGCTGGTCGACGCGTTGCGTGCCGACCGCCTGGGGCTCTACGGCTGCCCGCGCGACACCTCGCCGAACCTCGACCGGGCCGCCCGGGACGGGCTGGTCTTCGACCGCGCGTACACGCCGACGCCGTGGACGCTGCCCGCGGTGGTCTCGCTGCTCACCGGCGTCGGGCCGACGACGCACGGCATCGTCAACGCCCTCGATTCGGTGTTGCCCGCCGACCGGGCGACGCTGCCCGATGCGCTGCGCGCCGCCGGGTACACGACGGCGGCGTTCCTCGGCAACCCGCTGATCGGGGAGAGCCACGGCTTCCGTCCGGCCTTCGAGCACTTCGAGGAGTGTTTCTTCATGGACGCCGCGCGGCTGAACCGCCGGCTGTTCCGCTGGCTGAGGACGCACCGTACGGAGCGGTTCTTCGCGTACGTGCACTACATGGAGCCGCACGCGCCGTACGCGGCGCCCGACCCGTTCTACGACTTCTTCTCGCCCGGGTACTCCGGCCGGTTCGTGCGCAACACCTGGAACGTGGCGACCGACCCGACGGCGGCGGCACTGGGCAACGCGCTGTCGAACGGGGTGCCGGTGGAGCTGCGGCCGGAGCTGGGGGAGCGGGCCGAGGATCTGGGCTGGCGCGTCCTGGCCGGCAACGCGGTCTTCGAACGGCATCTCGACCTGTACGACGGGGAGGTCCGGTTCTGGGACGAGCAGTTCGGCCGGCTGCGACGGGAGCTGGAGGAGCTGGGCCTGGCGCGCGACACGATCGTGGTCGTGGTCTCCGACCACGGCGAGGAGTTCGCGGAGCACGGCCGGTTCGGGCACGGCTTCGACTTCTTCGACGAGGCGCTGCGCGTGCCGCTGGTGATCCTCGACCCGGCCGAGACCCGGCCGCGCCGCGTCGCGGGCACCACCTCCCTCACCGACCTCATCCCCCTGCTGCTCGACCGGCTCGACCTGACGGTGCCGGCCGCGATGGAGGGGTGGACGCTGGACGCCGTCGAGGGGCCGGCCGGCGCCGGGCGCGCCGTGTTGTCCCACAGCGCGTACTTCGTCCCCGACGGCGTGCTGCAACGCGCGGTACGCACGCCGGCGATGTCGCTGCGGGACGCCGGGTACCAGCTGCTCTGCGTGCCGCGGGACGGGGTGTTCACCGCCTTCCGGATCGCCCCGGAGACGGGCGCGCACGAGCCGCTCCCGGTCGCGGAGCTGCCGCGGCCCGAGTGGCCCGGGATCCTGTTGCGCGAGCACGCCCGGCAGGCGGAGCGCGCTCTTGCGGCGCCCCGCGCGCCGTCGGCGCGGGACGAGCAGCTGCTGCGGGCGCTGGGGTACATCCGGTAGGCCTCCCGCATTCCGTCCGGAGCCTGGATCGGCCGGGCGCGCCGTGGTAGCAACGGCCCCGGAGGTGCCTCGCGTGGACGACCACGTCCTGCTCGCCTTCGGTCTGACGCTGTTCGCCGGGCTCTCGACCGGCATCGGCAGCGCGATCGGCTTCTTCGCGCGCAAGACGAACACGCGGTTCCTCTCGGCGGCGCTCGGCTTCTCGGCCGGCGTGATGATCTACGTCTCGTTCACCGAGATCCTGACCAAGGCGGTCGCTTCCATCGCCACCGTGCGCGACCCGTCCACCGCGGCCTGGCTGGGCACGGGCGGCTTCTTCGCCGGCATCCTGCTGATCGCGGTGATCGACCGCCTGATCCCGTCGTACGAGAACCCGCACGAGGCGCGGCCGGTGGAGCAGCTCCGCGAGTGCTCGCCGGAGGGCGCCGCGGCCGCCGGCATGCCCTCGCCCGCCGCCGCCGCGCCGGGCCGCGAGAAGCGCCTGTTGCGGATGGGGATGTTCTCGGCGCTGGCGATCGGGATCCACAACTTTCCGGAGGGGCTGGCGACCTTCGCCGCGGCGCTCAACGACCCGGCGATCGGGATCTCGATCGCCGTGGCGATCGCGATCCACAACATCCCCGAGGGGATCGCCGTCTCGGTGCCGATCTACTACGCCACCGGCTCGCGCAAGAAGGCCTTCTGGCTCTCGTTCCTCTCCGGCCTCAGCGAGCCGCTCGGGGCGCTGATCGGCTTCCTGATACTCCGGGCCTTCTTCACGCCGCTGGTCTTCGGCCTCGTCTTCGCCGGCGTCGGCGGAATCATGGTCTTCATCTCGCTCGACGAGCTGTTCCCGACGGCGCGCGAGTACGGCCAGGGCCACCTGGCGATCTACGGCCTGGTGGCCGGGATGGCCGTGATGGCCGTCAGCCTGCTGCTGTTCCTGTGACACCGCCTCGTCGTGCTAGGCTGTACCTCGCATGCAACGCACGCGGCACGAGAGGAGGGTTCCATGAACCGATTCGCCGGAACGGGACTGTGGCTGCTCGCACTGGCCGTCGCCCCCGCCTGCGGGGACGACGACTCGGCCGCGGACGACGGCGGCACCGACGTCGATGTCGTCGAGGCGGAGGTGGAGGCCGCGGCGGACGCCGATGCCGACGCGCCGGAGGCCGAGACCGAGGCCGAGGCCGGGGACATCGTGCCCCCGCCGCCGCCCCCCGGCTGCCCGGTGGGCTTCGATACCGACACCGGCACGCTGTTCTACGTCGACCCCGCCGCGGGCGACGACGGCAACGACGGCAGCCGGGACCACCCCTGGCGGTCGATCCAGCACGTGGTGAGCGAGCTGGTCGACTGCACGGACCAGCACGGGACGCCCCTCAACCCCGGCGCGCCCGTCCAGGCGGGCGACACGATCTTCCTGGTGGGAGCCGAGGGACACGACCAGACGCTCGAGATCACCGGCTGCTACAACGACGACTACGTCAAGATCAAGGCGCTGGTGCTGCACGAGCCGCGCCTGTCGTTCGTGCACTTCCGCGGCAGCGCCTACTGGCGCATCGAGGGGCTGACGCTGTTCAACGACGGTGGGGGCACGATGCTGCGCGCCGAGGACCACGACGTGCGGGGCGAGACCCACCACCTGCAGGTGATGAACAACCACTTCACCTCGGGCGAGTTGATGACGGCGGACGAGTTCCAGAACATGGCCTCGACCGGCGTCTGGCTGCTCGGCGCCGACCACGTCGTCGTGCAGTGCAACACGTTCTACAAGGTAGGGCAGGCGATGACGGTGCCGGGCGAGTACATCGACATCCTCGACAACCGGGTCGAGTTCTTCGCCCGCGACGGCATCGCCACGAGCGGCGCGCACAACCGCTACCTGCGCAACGTGTTCTACGACTCGGTCAAGCAGAACGACACGGACCACGACGATTTCTACCAGAACCACATGGGCGCCAACCCCGACACCTCGACCGACCTCGAGATCGCCTACAACGTGTTCCAGAACCGGTACTCGGACGCCCTGCCGATGGCGCTGCAAGGGCCGACGCAGTGCCTGTCCGCCTTCGAGGACGGTCCGAAGACGGACATCCGCATCTACAACAACGTCTGCAAGACCGACCACTACCACGGCATCACCTGGGCCGACACGAACGACTCGCTGATCGTCAACAACACGGTCGTCGGGGGGACCGAGCTGCCCGGGCTGCCGGCCGGGTCGGAGGACTGGCCGGACCACACCTGGATCTCGATCGAGGGCACCGGCAACACGGTGCGCAACAACCTGGTGACGATGAACAACGCCGGCGGGGACCACAACCTGGAGGTCACGGGCGACGACGTCTACCTCTACTTCACGGACTGGGCCGCCCGGGACCTCAGCCTGCGCGAGGGCGCGCCGGCGATCGACGCCGGCAGCCCCGACGGCGCCCCGGCCGACGACGTGCTCGGCACGGCCCGCGACGCGACCCCGGACGTCGGCGCCTACGAATACGTGCCGTAACCCCGGCTCAGATCAGCCCCGGGCAGCGGGCGTCGTCCTCGGCCCGGTTGTTCTCCTCGTCGCACTCGATCACGGCGCCGGGCTCCGCGGCGCCCCCCGCCCCGTCGACCAACACCTCGAACGCCAGGTCGACGTCCTGCGGCACGTCGGTCACCGTCACCGTGACCCGCTCGCTGCCGCCCGGGAGCAGCGGACGCGTGGTCGCGGCGCTGCCCACCGTCTCCTCGGGCGCGGGGGCGGTACGGCGGAACTCGACCGTCACCCCGGCCGGAACGCCGCGGCTGCCGGCGTTGCGCACCACGGCGCTGAGCCGCAGCGTGCGGTCGGCGCAGGTCGCGGCCGCTTCCAGCGTCGCCTCGAGGTCGGGGGCGTTGAAGATCCCGCTGCCCTGCACGTTCTGCCGGTAGTTGTTGAGGCCGGGCGTCG
>JAFGHH010000334.1 GCA_016930215.1 Deltaproteobacteria bacterium | reverse complement strand
GAAGCCCTGGCCGTCGCGACAGACGACCACCGTCTTGCCCATCCGCTCGGCGACGGCGCGCACGACGCCCACGGTCTCGTCGGAGGTCCGGACGCCGCGGGCGATCTCGATCAGGCGCATCAGCGCCGGCGGGTTGAACCAGTGCATGCCGATCACGCGGTCGGGCCGGCCGGTGGCGGCGCCCAGCGCGGTCACGGAGAGCTGCGAGGTATTGGACGCCAGCACGGCGTGCGGCGGCGCGGCGGCGTCCGCGCTGCCGAAGACGCTCTTCTTGAGGTCGAGGCTCTCCGGGACGGACTCGATCACGAGGTCGGCGTCGCGACAGGCCTCGGCCAGCGACGTCGTGGCGGCGACGCGGACCAAAGCGTCGGCCGCGACCTTCTCGGTGCACTTGCCCGAGCTGGCGCTGCGTTCGAGGCCGTGGCGGATCTTGGCCAGGCCGCGTTCGAGGATCTGCCGATCGAGGTCCATCAACGCGACCTGGAAGCCCGAGCAAGCGGCGACCTGGGCGATCCCGGAGCCCATGGCCCCGGCGCCGAGAACGACGATCTTGTGCACGTCCATCGCGGTCCCTCCCCGGGAGGCGGCGTGCGCGACCCTCACGAACGGCGCGCTCGGAGCTTCCCCCCGCCGGGGCGGATGGTATAGCTTTCGCGCCGCGCTGGCCAGGGGCTGCCGGAGGGCGGCCGCGGCGCGGCGGGAGAGGTTGCGACGATGGCGGACGAGCGGGTGGCGGACAAGCAGGCGGGCGAGGAGAAGATGGCGAAGGTCGTGTCGCTGTGCAAGCGGCGCGGCTTCATCTTCCCGTCGAGCGAGATCTACGGGGGCCTCAAGAGCTGCTACGACTACGGGCCGCTGGGGGTGGAGCTGAAGCGCAACGTGATGGCCGAGTGGTGGCGGGCGGTGGTCTACGAGCGCGAGGACATCGTGGGCCTCGATGCCTCGATCATGATGCACCCCCGCGTCTGGGAGGCCTCGGGGCACGTGGCGGGCTTCCAGGACCCGCTGGTCGACTGCCGGAACTGCAAGGAGCGCTTCCGCGCGGACAAGGCCCCGCGGGCGGAGCAGGGCACCGAGGTCGAGTACCTCGAGGGCGGCAAGAAGGGCGGGAAGAAGCTGCGCCGGGTCGTCGAGCGCAGCTACGTCTGCCCGGTCTGCGGGTCGCCGGACCTCTCCGAGGAGCGGATGTTCAACCTGATGTTCCGGACCAACCTCGGGCCGGTCCAGGCGGAGGACAGCACGATCTACCTGCGGCCCGAGACGGCCCAGGCGATGTTCGTGCAGTTCGAGAACGTGCAGGCCACGATGTCGATGAAGGTCCCGTTCGGCATCGCCCAGACCGGCAAGTCGTTCCGCAACGAGGTGACGGTCGAGCACTTCATCTTCCGCTCGGTGGAGTTCGAGCAGATGGAGATCGAGTTCTTCGTCGAGCCGGGGACGCAGGCCGAATGGATGGACCACTGGACGAAGGAGCGAGTGGGCTGGTACCGCCGCTACCTCAACAAGCCGGACGACGTGCGGCTGCGGCGGCACGAGAAGGACGAGCTGGCGCACTACGCCGACGACTGCTGCGACGTGGAGTACTTCTTCCCGTGGGGCTGGGACGAGCTGGAGGGAATCGCCTCGCGGACCGACTACGATCTCCGGAAGCACGCCGAGCATTCGGGGAAGAAGCTCTCGTACTTCGACCAGAACAAGCCCGACCCGGCCACCGGGAAGCCGGGGTGGCGCTACGTGCCGTACGTCGTGGAGCCGTCGGCCGGCGCCACCCGCTCGGTGCTGATGCTGCTGTGCGACGCCTACGACGAGGAGCCGGCGACGGAGCCGGGCGGCGAGCCGCGCGTCGTGCTGCGGCTGCACCCGCGCCTGGCGCCGTACAAGGTGGCGGTGTTCCCGCTGGTGAAGAAGGACGGCCTGCCCGAGCTGGCGCGCGACGTCGTGAAGCGGTTCTACAAGGCGGGGATCCACGCGCGCTACGACGAGCAGCACTCGATCGGCAAGCGCTACCGCCGGCACGACGAGGCGGGGACGCCGTACTGCCTGACGATCGACGGCCAGACCAAGGAGGACGGCACCGTCACGATCCGCGACCGCGACACGATGAAGCAGGAGCGGATCTCGCTCGACGCGGCGGTGCGCGTCGTCCGCCGCCGGCTCGGCGAGGAATCGTAGCTCGCTACTCGGTGAGCGGCGCGGCCCCGCCGGCCGCGGCGAAGCTGAAGGAGTGGGTGTAGACGGTCGGGGTGTCCGCCGCGGGAAAATCCACCCGCCGGAGCTGGTCCAGTACGCAGCGCTCGAATTCGTCGTCGTCGAGGGTTCCGCCGACCAGGTCGAGCTCTTCGACGTCGCCCGAGGGCAGGATCCGCAGGCGCACCGTGAGGTTGCCGCTGGCGGTCCCCGGGGCGCGCAGCAACAGGCCGTCGTAGCAGCGCTGCAGGGCCGCCTCCCGGCGGCGCAACAGCGAGCGCACGGTGTAGGCGGGCAGTCCGGACCCGCCGCCGCGTCCCGCGACGAG
>JAFGHH010000333.1 GCA_016930215.1 Deltaproteobacteria bacterium | reverse complement strand
GCTCGGCTCGGACATCGAGGCCTCCTGCCCCGGCGAAGCTCGGCCGGGGCCCCGCCCGCATGGCGTCTGCGCGGGCCGGCGAGGCACCTGCATCGCGTCCGAGCGTGCGGCCGTTGCCCGTCGCCGACACGGGTCCTTTCGAGTCGCGCACCGCAACCGGCGGGGCTGCCAGGCTTCAGCGCACGCCGAGCCCCGCGAGCCGCAGCATCCGCCGCGCGCGGTCCAGCCCCGGCGGCTCCACCGCCACCACGCCGGCCTCCGCCTTCGTCCCGTTCTCCCACAGGTCCGACGTCCCGAAGATCGTCATGCTGTGGTCGGGATTACCGGCGAAATCGAGCGGGTACATCTCGTCCACACAGGAGGCGTCGGGCTCGACCAGCGGGTTGTCGATGAACTGGAAGAACAGGTCGGCGCCGCACGTCAGCCCGGTCGGCGCGTCCGCCACCGATTGCCCGAGCGAACAGCACGGCGACCGCGGATGCTCGTAGTGGTACTGGTGCGGCCCGTCGAAATGGTCCGCCAGGCCGTGCGCGGCGCAGACGGCCGTTGCTCCGCAGAGAGTCCCCTCGATCATCAGCATCGGAACCTCGGTCGTCGGCCAGCCGCCGACGTAGGCGTCGCGCTCGCACGTCGGCAACGTCGCCGACCCAGGGGCCGACCCTCGTGGGTCCGTCGCCGGACTCGCCTACAGATCCACGGTGAACCGGCGCGACTGCGAGTACTTGGCGACGAGCGCGCCGGGGTCGTCGGCCACCAGCCCGATTCGTCCCCGTGCGAGTCCGGTGCCGAGGACCGACGTCGCGTCGATCGCGCCCGGCGGCTCGGGCACCGAGAGCGTCGTGGCGCCGGTCGGCGCCGTCACCTGCCAGAGGACGACCTTGACCCCGAACCTCGTACCCTCGACGTACAGCGTCGGCGTCACGCCGGAATCGTACGACTCCCACTCGATCGCGTCGTGCAGCGGATGGCGCACCAAGATCGAGGCGGGCACGAGCACCGTCGGCGTCTCGAGGAACGTGAAGTCCTGCGGGCCGTCCGGAGGGTGGCCGGCGAGGTACACGGCGGAGTACCGGTCCTCACGCGCCCACGCGTCCCGCAGATCGAACACCGTCACGAGCGTCGAACCCTCGCGGGCCGCCCAGGCCCACTCGTATTCGATCGTCTCGCCGTCCGCGGCGCGCGTCGAACGGGTCGGTGCGCCGAAAGACCCCCGCTCGAGCGGCTGCAGCCGCCGGGCGGGGTCCAGCAGCACGTCGTCGAAGACCCACCCGTAGAAGATGTCGTCCCGCAGCGGGCTGTCCGCCCGCGCCGGGAGCCGGAACGAGCCGACGGCCGTGTCCGGCGCCGGGAGCGTGGCCAGGTCGACGACGACCGACCCGGGTCCGTCGATCGGCTCCAGTTCCCGGCAAAACGGACGCAGGGGCTGGACGAAGCCGTCCGGGAGCTCCTCGAAGCGCCACTCGGCCCCCGCGACCGTCAGCGGAACGCCCGGCGGAGCCAGCAGCGTCTGCGGCAGCGTCGCCTCCGTCGCCTGATGGATGTAGTAGCTGGGCTCGTTCGGCGCGAGGTCGAGGCCGCAGTCGAACCAGCTCGTCGCGTGCGTGAAGTTCTCGGCGTCGACGCTCAGCTCCACCCATCCCTCCCGCGGGTCGCCGAGGAATGGCAGGACCAGCGTGACCTCGGGCTCGCTTCCGTCGAGCCCGACGAGGCTCGCCAGACCGCGGTTCTCCGCGCCCGCGGTCACCGCCGCGGTTCCGGCGGACCAGTCCAGCCTGTCGAACGCCGCGCGTCCCGTCGCGTCGGTCGTCGCCTCGACCCGCCCGCCGCCCGGCAGGTCGAGCGCCACGGCGGCGCCCTCAACCGGCGCCCAGTCACGGCTCGGGCTGACCGGCGAGCCGACGACGAGCACATCCAGCGTGCCGCCGGCGCCGCCGTCGTCCGTCGCCACCCCGTCGTCGGCCGCCGCCTCGTCCTCCCCGTCCGCCTCCGCCGTGTCTCCGTCGGCGTCCGCGTCGGCCCCGACGTCCTCCGTGCCGCCGTCGTCCGCGGCCAAGTCGTCGTCGCCACACCCGACCGCCAGGATCGCGACGGCCCCCGGAAGTCCCACGAAGAAGATGGTCCGCAGAAAGCTCATGGTGTTCCCTCCCTGACCGGCCACGGTCGCTGCCCGCCTTCCTCACACCAGTCGCACGCCGAGGCCGAAACCGATCACTCGATGCGACCCGTGCCGTCGGCCGCCGACCGACCTCCGTCCGTCGGGCTGAAAATCGGCCCATGATCTTCGATTGTTGACCGGAAACCGCGCCCTACGTCCCGCCGTTTTCCCACAGGTCCGACGTCCCGAAGATCGTCATGCTGTGGTCGGGATTGCCGGCGAAATCGAGCGGGTACATCTCGTCCACACAGGAGGCGTCGGGCTCGACCAGCGGGTTGTCGATGAACTGGAAGAAGAGATCCTCCCCGCACGGCAGCCCGGTCGGCGTGTCCGCCACCGATTGCAGGAGCGGACGGCATGGCGACCGCGGAAGTTCGTAGTGGTACTGGTACGGCCCGTCGAAATGGTCCGCCAACCCGTGCGCGGCGCAGACGGCCGTTGCTCCGCAGAGAGCCCCCTCCATCATCAGCATCGGAACCTCGGTGGTCGGCCAGCCGCCGACGTACGCATCGCGCTCGTACGTCGGCCACCGGTCCTGCTTCTCTGCGGCTTGCATCACGATGTCCGGGAAGAACAGGAGCCTGTCCAAGGCCGCCACGAGCGTGGCGGCGTCGGGCGGCGGCTCCGGCCACATCTCCGACAGCACGACATGGGTCAACAGGGAGTCCGAGATCTGCTGTGACTCCGGGGCCGGCGGGCCCAGCAGGACCAGCGGCAGCATCTGCGCCACCGCCTCCACGTCGGCCGCGTCGCACCGGTCGAGCCGGTAGACCACCGCCGGCATGAAGGGACGCAAGAACCACTCCCAGGAGATCCCGAAGAGGAGCCGGCGGAGCCACCACCGCTCGCCCCAGGGCTCCGGCAGCAGCGCCGAGAAGCCCGGACAGCTCCCCGCCTCCAACTCGTCGAACACGCGGGTCACCGTCGCCCACGGGTCCGGCCCCAGCTTCGACGAGCAGAGCGGGTCCGCCCCGCACAGTCCGAAGATCGTCTCGCCGTTTGCGTCGTCGGCGAACGCCACCTCGGGCATCGTCGTCCCGGGCGGGAGGATCGTGTCCAACACCACGCCGGTGACACGGTCCGGGTGGAGCTGCAGGTAGCGAAAAATCGTGTAGGTCGCGATGCTGTGGCCGAAGAGGAAGACGTCCTCGCCGGGCTCCCGCAGCAGCTCGATCAGCGTCCCGAGGTCCCGGGCCGCATTCGTCGTCGTGTAGTGCGCCAGATCGTCGCCCCACGTGGCCCGCAGGTGGGCGATGCAGCCGTCCCACTCGGACGGCGTGATCTCAAACCCCCCTTCACTCGCCAGGTCCTCCTGCTCCGGACACCCCAGCCGGTCGGATCCCCCGGCGCCGCGGTGGTCGGGCGCGTACCAGTCCCAGCGCGGGTCGAGACTGGCGAACTCCTGGATGAGCTGGCCGAAGACCACGCCGGCGCCCCCGCCGTCGAGCAGCCACACCTGGCCCTTGCGGCGCGGGCTGACCGCCCGGACGCGCTGGACCCGGATCCCGATCGTGCGCCCGTCCGGCGCGGTGCCGTTCAGCGGCAACTCCACCACGGCGCACTCGGCCGTCCCCGGCGGCGTACCGTCGATGCGCAGCGGGCATTCCTCCCAGACGACGACCGGAGGGCCGCCCCCGTCGTCCGCGTCCGCCGAGCCGTCATCGCCCGCGGCGTCGTCCGCGTCCGCGTCGCCGCCGCCGTCGTCTCCGTCGACCTCCACGCTCGACTCGTCGCCGTCGGCCGCGTCGGTCGCATCGATCCGTCCGAGCACCGTCTCGCCGCCGCTGCACGCCGCCAGGCACACCAGCGCGAAACCCGCCGCCACCGACCTCGTCCAGATTCCCGCCGCCACGGCGCCCCCGCTCCCTCCCCCGGTATCGACCTTCGCCGACAGGATACCAGCACCGCGGCGAACGAGAAACACGCTCGACGGCATCGCCGCACCCGGGCAGCGTCCGCCGCGAGAGTCGTGGAGTCGCCGCCAACCTGCCACGCCCGCCCGCTCCGAGCCAGCCTGCGACTCTGGCGAACGACACCGGCGTCAACCGGGCTTGAGCTTCTTTCCCAGGTCGGCGAGCGGCACGGCGGTCACGTCGCGCTCGAGTCGGATCAGGGTGTCGCCCGGGTAGACGACCCAGAGATGCGCCAGCCCCAGATCCGCGCGAGCGGCCCGCATCGAGCGCGTCAGGCGCGGGGCGTCCGCATACTTGAACTCCGCCCCGAAGCTGCGCCCGCCGCGCCGCCACAGCAGGTCCAACTCCGCGCCGGCGTGCGTGCCCCAGAAGAAGACCTCCTCGGGCGCCAGGCCGAGATGACGCACCGTCTGCTCCAGGGCGAAGCCCTCCCACGAGGCGCCGAGCTTGTTGTGTCCCAGCAGCTCGCGCTCGCTCCGGACGCTCCACAGGTAGTGGGCGAGCCCGGAGTCCCGCAGGTAGATCTTCGGGCTCTTGATCTGGCGCTTCCCCAGGTTCGCGTGCCAGGGCGGAAGGAGCCGCACCATGAAGGTCCCGGCGAGAATCTCGACGTAGCGGCGGACCGTCATGTCCGAGATCCCGAACGACCGGGCCAGCTCGCTCTGGTTGAGGACCTGGCCGTGGTAGTGGCTGAGCATCGTCCAGAACCGCCGGAGCGTCGCCGCGGGAATGCCGATGCCGAGCTGCGGGATGTCGCGCTCCAGGAAGGTGGCGACGTACTGCTCTCGCCACTGGAAACTCGCGTCGTCGCCGCGGGCCGTGAACGACGGCGGCAGGCCTCCGCGCAGCCAGAGGCGGCGGACCGCCCGGCGGCCCACGTCCGGGACGCGGAAGCCGTGCAGGTAGAAGAAGGCGATGCGCCCGGCGAGGCTCTCGCTGCCCTGGCGGATCAGGTCCCGCGAGGCGCTGCCGAGGATCACGAACCGGCGGCCGGGCCGCGCGTCCGCCAAGACCCGGAGCAGCGGGAACAGCTCGGGCATCCGCTGGATCTCGTCGAGCACGATCGTGCCGCGAAGCTCCTCGAGCGCCAGCTGGGGCTGCCGGAGCCGCGCCTGGTCGCGCGGGTTCTCCAGATCGAACGCGTGGTCGACGGCGAGGTGCCGCGCCAGCGTGGTCTTGCCCGACTGCCGCTCGCCCAGGATGGCGGTCACCGGGAACCGCCGGACGAGCTTCCGCACGGCCGCGAGGTCCAGGGGCCGATCGATCGGGGTCGCCATGACCTCACCCTACCCCGCCTTCCTTGAAAAATCAAGGTTGCTGTATGACATTTCAAGGATCGTGCCGGGGAACCGGCCGGGCTCCGCGAAGGCGAACGCAGCTCCCACGGACCACGGCGGAGGGCGGCGCGCAGGAAGTCGCGCGTGGCGCGATCCGGTTCCCGCGTTTCCCGACGATTCTCTCCAACGCAGACGAGTGATCGGTTTTCCCCTCGACGCGCGACAGGCATGCAGATGGCGGTTCGCCAAGGAGGAGGGACGACCATGAAGATCGTTCGTTGTGCACTATTTCCCTGTCTTTGCGCCATGATGGGTTGGACCGGGTGCGGCGACGACACCGAACCCGCCGACGACGGCGGAGCCGACGAGGTCGCCACGGAGGATACGGCCGCGGACGCCGACGCGGATGCAGACGCTGATGCAGACGCGGAGGCCGAAGCCGACGCGCCGTCCGGCTCGCTGACCGTCCTCGTCGTCGGGTGGCCGTTGCCCGCCGACGACGACTTTGCGCCGATTGAAGGCGCCGCCGTGGCGCTCGACCTTCCCGGCGGCGGGCGCACCGAGGCGACCACGGACGCCACCGGCCACACCACTTTCACCGGCATCGACTGGACCGCCGGCACCGCCGACGTCACCGCGGGCGCCGACGGCTACGGCCTCGCCAGCCTCGTCGACCTCGACGGTAGCGAGCCCGAAGTCACGCTCACCCTCTCCAACCTCGGCGATCCGATGGAGGGATGGGTGGAACTGTCCGTGGACCTCGTCAACGTGCCGGATCCGGCTGCGGAGTACTTCCAGGTCGTCCCCGCGGACCTGCCCGTGGAGGCAGGGTTGCTCGTCGAGGGAAGGAGCCTGTCGGTCTTCCCGCTTCCGCTGCGGGTGCCGGCGGGAAGGCCGCTCCGCATCCATGCCATCGAGTACAACTACACCGAGTCTCCCGAGGTCGTCACACTGCCGCACTACTACGCGATGCAGGATATCGGGCCGCTCACCGAGCCCGGGTCGATCGCGCTCGACTTCGGCGCCACCCCGACGCCGGAAGAGGCGACCGGCTCGTTCGATCTGCCGACAAGGGACGACAGCCTGCTGCGGACCGATCTCGCCTTCGGATGGGTCCGGTATCGCGGGCGGATCGATCCCGGGGGACACCTGCGACCGATCGAACGCTTTGGAGTCGGCCTCGCGTCGTCCACGACGCGCTCCACGGACGGAGGCTCGGTCGAGTACGAGATCGACTGGCTTCCGGCACCCTCCGGAAGGGAGCCGCTCACGGAGTTCTCGCTGTTCGGCTCGTGGGACTACGTGGGCATGGATTTCCTGGGCCACGCTTCGTCCGTCCAGATCGCGGGCTACCCGCCGGAGGGTCACCAGGAATTCACGTTCCTCGACGTCCCCGAGGTGACGAACCCCGAGGTCTCGGTCGTCGCCCACCCGCTGCACGGCGAGCCGTTCGAGTGGAACCTGTTCGACTCCGGCGTCGTGCCGACGCTCTACGTGTTCCGCCAGATCGGCGCCCCGGGGGCGGACCTGGCGGACTACCTGTGGCAGATCACCGCGCCGCCCGACGCCACGTCGCTCACGGTGCCCGAGCCGCCGAGCGCCATCGATGCCGCGGCACTCCTCGGCACGGAGCGCCTGCGCGGCCGGATCGGCCTGTACGACGGCGACCCCGGCGACTGCCTCTACAAGAACTCCCAGTCGGGTCCGTTCCTCGTCCAGCCGTAGGGCGCCGACCGGCCCCGAGACGCGGCGGTTCCCTGTTCCTGTCCCCGTGCCTGGAGGGCAGGAAACCCGACGCCGGTTCGCTTCCCGCCGAAGCTTCAGCGCGTCCGGCCCTTCGACCGGTACGGCTCGCCGGAAGTCCGGGAGTGCCCCCGCAACCGAACCGAGACTCCATGGAGTGGCCGGGCGCATCGGCCGCGGGCTGAAGCCCGGTTCGGATCAGGACTTCTGGCCCTCGGCAACAGCCCGGCACAAGTACGGCATCGCCAGCGCGCTGGAGAGCCGCCGATCGACGCAAACCCGCTCCACGTCACGGCTCCGCCTCCCGGGTGAAGCCGATCGGCCGGACGGGCCGTTCCGGCGGTGCCATCAGCTCCCGGATCGCGTCGAACACGACCTTGAACTGGGCGTCGTACTTCCGCTCGAGGGCAGCGAGCTTGCGGGCGAGGTCCACGTTCTGCTGGAGCAGCCGCCGCAGGCGCACGAAGGC
>JAFGHH010000039.1 GCA_016930215.1 Deltaproteobacteria bacterium | reverse complement strand
TGCCCGTCGGGCCAGGTCTGCGACATCCGGAGCTGCCTGGACGGAGCCTCCGGGGTCTGCGTGCCGCGTCCGACGATCTGCCCGCCGTTGTGGGAGCCGGTCTGCGGCTGCGACGGCGTGACCTACGGCAACGACTGTACGCGGCTGGCGGCGGGTGCGGCGCTGGACCACGAGGGCGAATGTGTGGCGCCGGCGGCGCCGATGTGCGTGCCGACCGCGGACGGCGGCGCCGCCTGGCTCGGCGGCGACGGCACCTTCATCTGCCGCGCGGAGTGCACGACCTGTACCGCCGCCTGCCTCCACGAAGGCACCTGGAGCGAGGGGTGGTACGCGGTCTGTTCGGGCTCGGGCACCGACGGCGGATGCGGGATGGTCCCCGGCCTGATCGAGTGGGGCGACTGCAGTCCGTAGCGAAGACGACTACCAGACGCCGGGGATCGCCTGGCCGCAGTCGGGGCAATTCCCGTCGACCAGCCGGTTCTGCAGGATCGTGAACCCCAGCCGTTCGATCAGGAGCTCGCCGCAGTGCGGGCACCAGGTGTTCTCGCCGGGGTGGCGCGGGGTGTTGCCGAGGTAGACGAAGTGCAGCCCTTCGGCCCGGGCGATCTCCCGGCAGCGCTCGAGCGTCGCGAGGGGGGTCGGCTCGAGGTTCGTCAGCTTGTAGGTCGGGTGGAAGCGGGTGAAGTGGACCGGCACGTCGGGGCCGAGGCGCTGGAGGATCCAGCGGGACATCGCCCGGACCTCGTTCTCGTCGTCGTTGAGCGTCGGGACGATCAGCATCACCAGCTCGAGCCACACGCCGGCGTTCTTGATCCGGCCCAGCGTGTCGAGGACCGGTCCGAGGTCGCCGGAGCAGACGTCGCGGTAGAAGCGCTGGGTGAAGGCCTTGAAATCGATCTTGATCGCCCGGGCCATGGTGCACCATTCGCCGAGCGGTGCCTGCTCGATGAAGCCGTTGCTGATCACGACCGTGTCGACGCCGCGCGCCTTCGCCGCCGCGGCGATGTCGCGGCCGTACTCGAACCAGACCGTCGGCTCCGAGTAGGTGAGGGCGATCGTCGGGACCGAGCGTTCGGCGCAGGCGCGGGCGATCGCCTCCGGCGAGCGCTCCCACATCTCGACCTGCTCGGGTCGGGCCTGCGAGATCTCCCAGTTCTGGCAGAACCGGCACTCGATGTTGCACCCCACGGCGGCCAGCGACCAGGCCTGCGTTCCCGGGCGGAAGTGGAACAGCGGCTTCTTCTCGATCGGGTCGACGTGTTCGGAGCAGCAGCGGCCGTGGACCAGGGTGACGTAGGTGCCGCCGCGGTTCTCGCGCACGCCGCAGATCCCGCGGCCGCCGTCGGCGACCTCGCAGTGGCGCGGGCAGAGCAGGCAGCGGACCTTGCCGTCGCCCAGGCGTTCCCAGTGGCTCGCCTCGACGGCGGGCAGCTCCGCGTCGCCGGGCTCGTCGGCCCGCAACGGCCGCAGCGCCCCGCCGACCAGCGTGGCGCCGCCCAGGGCCGCCGCCCCGCGACAGAAGGAGCGACGGTCGATCCGGTTCACAGCAGCGCCTCGTCCAGCAGCTCGACGAGGTCCCGCACCTGCCACCCGCTGCCGGTCCCGGCCAGCATGCGTCGGCAGGTCGGGCAGGCGGTGACGATCGTCGCGGCCCCGGCGGGCGGGCCGAGCTCTTCCAGGCGACGCCGGGCCACGGCGCGGGCCGTCTCGGGGTCGGTGTCCGGGACCGCCCCGCCGCCGCCGCAGCAGTCGGCCCGTTCGTGATGGCGCGGGAACTCCGCCAGGCCGTCGGCGAGCACCCGCGACAGCACGTCGCGGGGGGCGTCGTAGACGCCGAGGTCGCGGCCGAGGTGGCAGGGGTCGTGGTAGTAGGCCGGCCCGCCGAGCGAGAGTCGCCGGAAGCGCCCCAGCGCGGGCAGCACGTACTCGGACAGGTGCAGCAGCCGGGCGTCGAGCTTCACGCCGCGTTCGACGTACAGGACCCGCATCGCATGCAGGCAGCCGGGGTCGGGCACGACCACGGTCTCGATGCCCGACAGCGCGCGGCGCACGCGGCGGGCCGCCGCCAGGAACCCCTCCTCGTCGCCCGCCTGGAGCAGCGGCAGGCCGCAGCAGTAGTCGGCGACCAGCGCCGTCGGCCCGTCGCCGCAGGCGTCGAGGACGCGCAGGGTCGCCGCCACGTCCGCCGGCCGCTCGAGGCACGCCGTGCAGCCGGGGAACAGCGCGACCTTGGTCTCGGGACCGACGGCGCGACCGGCCGCCAGGGCCGCGGTCGCCTTCTGCGTCCGGCGCTGGCGGTCCGCGAAGTCGGCGACCAGCGCCGCGGCGGCCCGCGGCGCCACCTGGTGTTGCAGCGCCAGCGCCCGGCCCTGCCGCAGCGAGGCCGGGACATCGATCGCGTGGTCGCAGTAGGTGCGGCAGGCGTGGCACTCCAGACAGGCGTACAGCGGCCGCGCCGCCGACTCGTCCAGTGCCAGGGTCTGGCGCACCAGTTCGTGCAGGATCGTCTGCTTGCCCCACGGCGTGACCGTCTCGCGCGCCTGGACCGCCGAGACCGGGCAGGCGAACCGGCAGAGCTTCGGGCAGAAGGCGCAGTACCGCAGGGCTTTGCTCGGCGTGCTCACGCCGTGGAGGATAGCGGACGATCGAGGCCGGCGGTAGGGGTTCCTCCGGGACGCCGACCGTCCGGCGAGCGCGAGCCGGACGAGGCGTCCTACGGCACGCCGACGAACAGCTCGTCGTAGTAGACGACGTTGTGGACCTCGGACCCCAGCGGCTTGTCGTCGTAGCGCGATTCGAACAGCACGCGGAACGGGGTCCCGTCGGGCGGCACGTCGCCCCACAGCCGGCGGTAGTCGGCCTGGACGTCGAGCTCGAAATCGAGCCAGCGGCCCGTTTCGGGCTGCGCACGGCGGTGGACGAAGACGTACCGTGCGTTGCTCATGTTGTACGGCTGCTCGGTGACGCCGTCGAGGACGTAGCGGAGCTGCCGGCTCGGCATGTCGCCGAAGGGCCACATCGCGATGATCACCGCCTGGACGTAGGCCTTCTTCGCTCCGCCCGGCTCCCAGCGCTCGACGAAGTACTTCCCGGAGATCCGCGAGGGGAACACCGCCGGGGCCAGCTCCTGCACCACGCCGAAGACGCGCGTCGGACGGTCCTCGGGGCGGCCGTACACGGTCAGGTGTGCGGCCCGCTCGCCGGCCGCCGGGCGCAGCTCATCGACCGTGAACGGCGCCCAGTCGTTGGACCAGTCGAGCCACGACCAGCCGTCGGTCCCGTCCTCGAACCCCGCGTTCTCCAGGAAGTTCCCGGTCCGCGCCTCGACCGTCCGTGGCCGGAAGTGCGGGTCGCCCGGCGTTCCCGACGCCGGCCGGTCCGGGTTCTTGGCCCGCGACGTCGGAGGACCGGCGACGGGCGCGGCGTCTTCGGCCCCCTTCCGCAGGCCGAGCTGGTAGCCGGCCCAGCCGGCCACGGCACCCGCGACCACCGCCGAGACGACGATCTCCAGCGCGCGGTTGCGCGACGCCTGCGGCTGGCGGCTCGAACCGGACGACGCGGCACGGCTGGGTCGCACGGCGCGAGCCTACGGCGTGGCCACCGGATGCGTCAACCGCCCGGACAGGTGCCCGCGGAACGGGTGTTCGTCGATCGCCTTGTCCGGCGCCCGCTCGGTCGCGGCTTGCGCCGGCGCGCGGACGATGGTACCAAGATCGGCGAATCCGCGAGGGCCGTCCGCCCCGGACGCCATGTCGGCCGGGGCGCGGTGCCGAGGCAAGCGGAACCCGGGTGCCCGAGGAGGAAGCGATGACCGACGAGGAGAAGCACGGCGCGCTGGTGATCCGCGAGCCCGAGCGCAAGCCGTCGGCCCGCACCGCCCTGAAGAAGGACGAGGAGCAGGTGTTCCTGGCGGCGGCCTACTGCCCGCGGGGAGACAACCTGATGATCGAAGGGGCGCCGACGTTCGACGGCCGTCCCGGCATCTGCCTCGAGGTCTCGGACGGCAAGACCGAGGGGATCGTGACGCTGAGCCCGATCCACGGCGACCACCGCAAGATCGGCATGGAGTTCCCGCCGGGGACGGTGCTCACCCTGCGCTGCCCGATCTGCCACGTCGAGCTGGACCCGATCGCCCCCTGCACGTGCAGTCCCGACGGCATGTTCCACGCCCTGTATACCGTGCCCAAGCGTTCGGCGCAGAACTTCGCCGGCGTCTGCCGGGTCTGGGGCTGCCTCCGCTCGTTCACCAAGGACTCGGGCCGGATCATGTCCGAGTTCCGTCCCGAAGCCGAGAAGTAGCCGCGAGGCACGGCCCGCCGCGTCTGCGGCGCCGGCCGAGGAGGAGAGCAATGCGCAGATCAATGCCGTTCGTGCCGTTGACGCTGGTCGCCCTGCTGGCGGCCGGCTGCCCCGCGACCACGACGACGACCGCGCCGCCGCCGATCGACATGCGCGCCGTGCACCTGGCGCAGGCACCGGCCGCGGCCGAATTCGTCGTCCAGGCGGACCTGCCCCGCGTGCTCGACGCCGCCACCCTCGAGCGCTGGCTCGGGTGGATGCTGCAGATGGAGAGCGCGACCGTCGACCCCGCCTGCGCCCTGGCGCTGCTGGGTCGGGCGCAGATCCTGACCGAGGTGATGCTCGGCATC
>JAFGHH010000332.1 GCA_016930215.1 Deltaproteobacteria bacterium | reverse complement strand
GGACGTCGACCGCCCGGACGACGCGGGCGGCGGCGATCTCGGGGAAGACGCGTGGGACGACGTCCCGCCCGGGGACGTGACCGCGGAGGTCTGCCACCCGGCGAGCGTCGGGTGGGACACGCCGCTGGTGATGTCCCCGGCGGAGTTCCACGCCCTGCTGGAGGCCGGGGACCGGATCCTGCTCAACGTGTTCGACGACGTGATCCCCCAGATCGCGGGCACGGACGCGCAGCTGCCGTGGACCGACGTGCCGGCGATCGAGGAGTACCTGGGCCACGACCTGTGCGCCGACCTGGCGATCTACTGCCGCCGCGGCGTGCGCAGCACCGGGGTCTGCGCGACGCTGGCCGAGCACGGCTACCGGTTCGTGCGGGTGCTCGAGGGGGGCGTCGAGGCGTGGCAGGCCGCCGGCTACCCGGTGGAGTGACCGCCCGCGCCGGGGGGTCCGGTTGCGCCGACGCGGGGCTCGGGGGTAGCATTCCGCCGATGCGCGAGTCGAGGCACCGGAGAGCGGAGAGGTGGTCGTTCCGTCGTCCCGTCGCCGGGACGCTCGGTGCGGCCCTGCTGCTGCTCGTCGCGGGAGGGCCGGCCGCGGCCCATGGCGCGGCCGCGGATCCGTCGCCGCGCGAGCGGGCGCGGCAGCACTACGAGGTCGGGGCGGCGGCCTTCGAGGCCGGGGACTACGCCTCCGCGCTGGGCGACCTGGACGAGAGCTACCGGCTGTTTCCGTCGCTGCGCACGCTGTACTCGCTCGGGCTGTGCCAGCACGCGCTGGGCAGCTTCGGCCCGGCCCTGCGGTCGCTGGAGCAGTACCTGCGGGAGGGGGGCGCGGATGCGCCGCCGGAGCTGCGGGCGCGGGCCGAGGAGCTGGTGGCGCAGATGCGCGCCGAGCTGGGGCGGCTGGAGATCCGCGTCAACGTCGAGGGGGCGGAAGTGCGGGTGGACGGCGAGGTCGTGGGCCGGTCGCCGCTGGCCGCCCCGGTCGAGGTCGGTCCGGGCTGGCACGTGGTGGAGGCGCGGCACGAGTCGTGGGACGGTCCGCCGCAGCGGGTCAACGTGACGGCGGGGGCCGCGGTCGTGGTGACGCTGGCGCTGGCGCCGGAGCCGCCGCCGGAGCCGCCTCCTCCTCCGGTCGAGCCCGAGCCGGCGCCGCCGGCGTCGTCGGGCTGGGGCCCGCCGGCCGGCGTGCCGGAGCAGGAGTGGTACGGGATCAGCGAGTCGCACTACCAGCAGTACGTCTACGCGACGGGCCGCCACCAGCCGCTGGCAAGCTGGCTGCTCGAGCGGAACCGGGAGAATCCGGACCTGGACCTGGGGATCCTGGTGGCCAGCACGCAAGGTCCGGCGTGGCTGCTGGCCGGGATGCTGACCTACTTCGTGTACGAGGACGAGTGGCAGGCGAAGGGTTGGGACCTGCCGTGGGTCAGCTTCTTCGAGTGGTTGTTCGGCGGCGGGATGACGGTGGCGGCGATCCTGATGGCGATCGTGGATGCCCTCGATCTGAACACGATCCCGGTCGCGCACCCGGAGCGGCTGGCGGCGCCGCCGCCGTCGGCGCCGCCGCCGATCGACGTGTCGCTCGGTCCGACCGGCCTCGTGCTGCGGTTCTGAGGCGCGCATGAAGCTCGAAGGCACCACGCTCGGCGGGAAGTACCGCATCGTGCGCCAGGTCGGCGCCGGCGGGATGGGCCGGGTGTTCGAGGCGGTGCACGAGCAGACCGAGCGGACGGTGGCGGTGAAGGTGCTGTCGCCGGAGGCGGCGCAGCAGCCGGACACGCTGGTGCGGTTCGACCGCGAGGCGCGGGCCGCCGGGCGCATCGGCCACGACAACATCTGCGAGGTGATCGACGTCGGCTTCGCCGACGGCAACATCCCGTACCTCGTGATGCCGATGCTGCGCGGCCAGGCGCTGTCGACGGCGCTGCGCGCCGCCGGCCCGATGCCGCTCAAGCGCTGCCTCGACGTTGCGACCCAGATCCTCGCCGCGCTCGCCGCGGCCCACGACGCCGGCGTGATCCACCGCGACCTCAAGCCCGACAACGTGTTCCTCGTGCGCATGGGCGACCGCGAGGACTTCGTCAAGGTCCTCGACTTCGGCATCTCCAAGATGCTCCACGAGACCCGCCCCGACGCCACGCTGACCCAGACCGGCACGATCCTCGGCACGCCCTACTACATGTCTCCCGAGCAGGCCCGCGGGCTGAAGGATCTCGATGCGCGCGTGGACGTCTACGCCACGGGCGCGATCCTGTACCAACTGCTCACGGGCAAGCCTCCGTTCGACGGCGACAGCTACAACCAGCTGCTCTCCGCGATCCTGCTCGACGACTTCCCGAAGCCGAGCGTGCTGCGGCCGGAGACGCCGCCGGCGGTCGAGGCGGTGATCCTCCGGGCGACGCAGAAGGACCGGCAGCTGCGCTACCGCGACGCGGCCGACATGCGCCGCGCGCTGCTGGCCGCGGTCACCGGCACCTCGCTCAAGCCCGCCGACCTGCTGGCCTCGAGCGAGACGCTGCCGGCGGTCTCCGATGCGCCGCCGGCGTTCGCCGACCCGTCGCTGGCGCCGACGTCGGCCACGCCGTCGTCGCCGTTCGGCCCGTCGGCGGCCCCGGCGCTCCGCACGCCGTCGCCCCTCGCGGCCTCGACGGGCGGTTCCGGCGCTCCGGGAGCCGTGGGCGCGCCGCCCGCCTCGACGCCCGCGCCGGCCGCGGCCCGCACGGACACGGGGGGGCAGCTCGCGGGCGCCGGGGACGCCTCGGTCTCTTCCGCGCTGTCGCAGAGCCGGATGGGCCAGGCGGTGCTGGCGGAGACGGCCGCTCGTCCGCCGCGCAGCCGCCTGGTCGGCGCCGCCGTCGCCGTGGCGGCGCTCGCGGCGATCGTCGCGCTGGCCGTGCTGCTCGTGCGCCTCGGAGCGGAGCGGGCGGACCGCGGCGACGAGCCGGAGAGCCGCCCCGCGGTCGGGGTCGCGGACGACGACGCGTCGTCGGCCCCGCGCGTCGGGTCGGCGCAGGGCCCCACGACGCTCGTCGCACCGGTCCCCGTGCCGCTCGTGGTCCCGACGCCGGCGGCCCCGGACGCGGACACACCGGACGTCGCGGCGGCGCCCGCGGTCGGGCCCGCGGTGGAGGTGGTGGAGCCGCCGTCCGAGGTGCGGATCGTCCTGCGGGGCGTGCCCCGCGGAGCCCGCGTGCTGGTGGACGGCGAAGGGCACAAGGGCACGACAGTCCTTCGGCGGCGCGGCTCGGGAGAGGTGCGGATCGAGGTCCAGGAGCGCGGCTTTCGTCCCTGGCAGAAGACGGTGCCGCTGGATGAGGACCGCGAAATCGAGGTGCGGCTGGAGCCGACGGGCCCCCGGCCGCCGCGGGACGGCGGCGCCGCGCGGGACGGCGGCGGCCTGCCCGTGTGGGCCGAGGACGGTTGAACGTCGGTCCGGGTCGGGTCGCGCATGCCTTCCTGCAAGCGTCGCCGGCGGTCCACGGAGCAGGTCGAGCTGCCCGGGACGGCTCCGGCCGCCGGGCCGGTCCGGGTGGCCGTGACGGGGAACCGCGGGGTGACCGCCGCCGATCGGGAGACGATCCGCCGCGTGCTGCGGCAGCTGCTGGGCGACCCGGAGGTCGAAGCGGTCTACTTCGGCGGCGCGCTGGGCGCCGACACCGAGGCGCTCCTCGCGGCGTTGGAGCTGCGCCGGAACGGCCGGCCCCGGCTCGTCGTCGTGGTCCCCGACACCCTGGAGGCCCAGCCGAACGAAACCCGGGACGCGTCGCGCCGCGCGGACGAGGTCGTGGAACTGCGGCGGCCGATCGCCGCCTCCGACCGCTGGCGGGCCTACCACCTGCGCAACCGCTGGATGGTCGACCGCGCGTCCCTGCTGGTGGCGTTCTGGGACGGCCAGCCGCGCAGCGGCACGGGCGCCACCGTCGCCTACGCGCGACGTCGCGGCGTGGCCGTGCGGGTCGTGGAGGTCGAAGGGAGCGATCGGGAATCGCCGTCGCCGGCCGGAAGCGGCAATCCCTCCGGGCGTCGGCGGCCGGGGCGCGGGAAGAGCTAGGCCTCGACGTCAGCGCGCGCGGCGAACGGCGGGCGCGGCGCGCCGGGGGGGGCGCACGACGGGTGCGGGCGGCGGGGCGCCGGGCACGCGGCCGTGCTGCGCGTAGAACTCGAACGTCAGCTTCTGGCCGTCGGAGGTGCTCACGCGGTAGCCGGTTGGCGTCGTCCAGTAGCAGTTGCGAAACACGTACGACTGTCCGTTGACGACCAGCTTGTCGACCGAGATTCGGGGCATCCGGCGTTCCTCCGTGCGCGGCGCGCGGGCGCCGCTCCCCCGAGACGCGGAGCCGCACTTTAGCGCGAATCGTGCCGGAAGCACAGAAAATGAGCTTCCAGCAATCCCGCGGTCCTGCCGGGCGGGGAGCCGGTCCGGCACGGTCGATCGTTGCATCGGCGCGAGGCGACCCTGCTCGGATGAAAGGATGCCCGCACGGATGTCCAGGTGGCGCAGGGCCACGAGATCGCTGTTGACCCACCGATGGAACGTGCTAATAGGCCGAACCATGCGGATCTCATCCTCGATGACCACACGGGTGGTCATGTTCGCGCTGGCCCTCGCCGCACTCGTGCCGATGCTGCGCATGCTCGACGGCGGACTCTGGGAACCGTGGGAATTGCACCGGGCCGAGGCGGCCCGGGTCGTCGCCGACGGGGAGACGCCCGCCTGGAGCGTGCCGGAGGTCGAGGGGGAGGGGGAGCGGCCCCCGCTGGCGACCTGGGTCACGGCGCTCGGGTTCGCGGCGGGCGGGTCCGAGGTCGCCAACGGGAAGCTCGCGGTGGCGGCCTTCCTGCTGCTGTGCGTCGTCCTTGCCCTGTGGGTCCTGCAGCCGCTGCTCGACCTCGCACGGACGCTCGGGATCTTCGTCGTGTTTTTCGCCCTGCCGCTGGTGTTCTTCCAGGGAGCTTCCGCGGGGGGCGACGGGGTGGCGTTCGGAGCGTACGCCCTGGCCTTCGCGGGTCTCGTGCGGCTGCTCGAGGCCTCGACGGAGCCCGAGACCCGGGCGAAGCGGGACCTGGTGGTCGGTCTCGGCGCCACCGCCGTCGGACTGGTGCTGTCGTACTTCGCGCTCGGGGCCGTGCTCGGCTTGGCGCTGCCGATCGGCGCGTCGGCGTTCACGTCCGGGCTGGGCGGCGGCCTGCGCCGGCCGCACGGCCCGCCGGACGCGAGTCGTCCCGAGTGGATCCGCTTCGGTCTGCGGTGGGCGGCGGTGGTCGCGGCGCTGGCGCTGTTGGCCTGGTTCGTCGTCGCCGGCCTGGCGCACAAGCCGGTGGAGGAGACGGAGCGTTTCACGCTGGCGCTGGGCGGCACCAAGACCCTGCTGCCGCTCGACACGTTCGACCTGCTGCTCAGCCGGCTGGCCTACGTGCTGTTCCCCTGGTGCGCGTTCGTGCCGCTGGCGCTGGCCTGGGCGATGCGGCCGCGCGACTCGGAGGAGGGTGCGGACGGGACGGTCGGGGCGGCGCCGCCGGATCGGACGCTGTCGCGGCACGCGGCGGTCCACCTGCTGCTGGGCTATGCCCTGGTCGCGTACTGGCATTGGCGGTTCCATCCGTCGCCGCTGGTGTTCGCCTTCCCGCTGGCGTTGCTGGTGGCGGAGTACCTGGCGCACGCCCTGCAGGAGGGGCGGGGGCTGCGGTTCGCGGGCACGGTCACGGCGATCCTGGCGGTGCTGGTGTTGCGCGACTCGTTCGCGTTCCAGAAGGAGTTCCTGCAGATCATCGGCTTCCCGAAGCCCGGGGACATGGTGACCGAGGCGCCGACGTACCCGCTCGCGCTGGCGGTGGCCAGCGGGGTGTTCCTGCTGGTCGTGCTGTTCACGCACGTCGTGCCGGCCTCCACCGGCGCCGGGGAGCGGGTGTTCGGGTGGTACGCCCAGCAGCGCGAGGCGCTACGCGGGGCGTTCCGGGATCTTTGGCGCGGTCCGGCGCCCGTGCGCCTGGCCGGTGCGGCGGTCCTGGCGCCGTGGGTGCTGGGGGCGCTGGTCTGGGCCGCCGTCCTCGGCGTGGCGCTCGTCGCGCGCTACACGGAGTTCTCGCGCTGGACCGTCTCGCACCTGGGCTTCCAGGCGCTGCTGGTCGTGGGTGTGCTGCCGTTCGGCGTCGGTCTGGCCGACGTGTGCTGGCGCGGGGCGCGCCGCTTCATCGCGGGGTCGTCGGGCACCGTGCGCGGCGGCCTGACGCTGGCCGGCGGCGTGCTGGTCAGCCTGACCGTCGGGTTCACCGTCGCCCCGGCCCTCGACGCCCAGTTCTCGCTCGAGCCGGCCGCCCGGGCCGCGGCGGAGGAGGGTGACCTCACCGGCCGCCTGCAGCTCTTGCAGGTCGAGTCGGCGGCGACGCGGTACTACCCGTCGCTGGCGGGCGGCAAGCTGGTGGCCAACATCGAGGAGGCCGCCGCGTGGCTCGGGCAGGCGCCGCCCGGCCAGCCGCGCTACCTCGTGTTCCCGTCGCGCAACCAGGTGCTCAACGAGGTCAACCAGAAGTTCCGCGAGACGCGCGGCGGCGAGCTGCTGCCGGTCGTTTCGGACCCCGAAGGCCGCTACCTGCTCGGCGTGAGCGAGCTGATGGAGGGCGAGGTCAACCGCAGTCCGCTGGCCCGCGTGGTGCTGCGCGAGCGGCCCGCGCCGCGCTATCCCGTGCTGGAGGGCAACTTCGACAACAAGGTGCGCTACCTGGGCTACGACCTCACGTCGTATCCTGACGGCACGGTGGCCGCGCTGCAGAACGTGACGATCACCCACTACTGGGAGTGCCTGGCCAAGATCACCGGGGACTACGAGGTGTTCGTGCACGTCGACGGCATGGGCGACCGGATCAACGGCGACCACGACCCGGCGGAGGGGCTGTATCCGACGCGCTACTGGCGGCCCGGCGACTTCGTCATCGACCGCCAGAAGCTGCGGATCCCGTTCTTCGCCCGGCCGTCCCGCGAGCCGACCGCGTACCAGATGTACGTGGGGCTGTTCCGCGGCGAGTCCCGCCTGCCGCTGGCCGAGGGCGAGGGCAACGACAACCGCCTGTACGGAGGCGTGATCCGCGTGCGCTAGGCATCGCGGGCGCCGCCCCGGCGGCGCGACGGGGAGGGTGACGCTCATGACGGGTCGTGACGGCAGGTCGAAACCGAAGATCAAGGACGACGAACGGCGGGGGGCGCGGCGGTTCGAGGTCCGCGACCTCAAGATCGACCTCCAGTCGCAGGAGGCGTTCCTCTTCGCCTACGTCGAGAACATCAGCGAGCTGGGGATCTTCGTGGCGATGGACAAGCCGTTGCCCGTCGGCACCAAGCTGACGCTCAACTTCCCCGCCCGCGGCGACGTCGGCCCCCTGACCCTGGCCGGCGTGGTGCGCTGGATCAACCCGCCCAGCGGCCGGCACCCGGGAATGGGCGTCGCCTTCGATCCGCTCAGCGCCGCCCAGCGCGAGAAGGTCGTGGCTCTCGTCCGTGCCGTCGCCTACCTGACGCACGACTGACGCGCCCGGCGGCGCAGGCGGACCGCCGCCGCCCAGACGACCAGGCCGGCCAGGGCCACCCAGCCCGGCACGTCGCCGACCCGCCCGTAGACCGTGCGTCCGCCGTACGGCACCACCTCGACCACCGGCGCCGCCTCCGCGAAGATCGGCGTCTCCAGCAGGATCTCGCCGGTGGCGGCCACGTGCGCCGAGACCCCGGTGTTGACCGCCCGCACCATCTCCCGCCGCTGCTCGACGCAGCGGAAGATCGCCAGCGCCAGGTGCTGGAACGGCTCCGCGCTCCGCCCGAACCACGCGTCGTTCGTGATGTTGACCAGCACGTGCGGCTGCCCCGCCCGCATCATCCGGCCCACGTACGCCGGCAGGATGTCCTCGTAGCAGTTGAGGATCCCCAGTCGCAGGTTTCCCAGCGGGAGGATGCCGGGCCGCGTGCCGGCGGCGAGCGACCCGGCGCGCGGGAACCACCGGTCGAGGAACGTCAGCCAGTCCCGCAGCGGGATGTACTCGCCGAACACCAGCAGCACGTTCTTGTCGACCGGGCCCACCAGACGACCCTCGGTGTCCAGCAGGAAGGCCGAGTTGTAGCGTCGGGGCGGGTCGGTCCCCCGCGTGATCGAGCCGAACACCAGCGGCAGGTCGAACCCCCGGCGGATCCGCAGCGGATGCCGCTCGGGCTGGTCCCGCAGCTCGTCCGACCCCGCCGGCGGCTTCCGCGACATCCCGCCCGGATAGGCCGACTCGGGCCATACCGCCACCATCGCCCCCCGCCGCTCGACGTTCGCCGTCAGCGCCTGGAGCTTCCGCAGGTGGTCGTGGTGCAGGAGCGCATCGCGTTTCTCCCGGATCCCGATGTTGGGCTGCACGAGGCCGACGGGTACCCGGTCCGCGCCCGCGCGACGCGTCTCGTAGCGTCGCTGCTGGACGATGCCGTACGCGAGGATGGCGACGACCAGCGCCGCCACCACCGTCCCCGCCCGCGCCGCGGAGCGCCGGGAATGGGTGCCGGGCGGCGGCAGCCACGCCGGACGCCGGGACAGCCGCTCCGTCGCCGCCGCCAGCGACTGGTACAGCGCGGCGTTGAACGAGACCAGCAGCGCGGTCACGCCCACCACGCCCACCACGTCCGCGACCTGCACGACCGGCAGGATGCGATACTGGGTCATCGCGAGGTACCACGGGAAGATCATCGGGAACAGGAAGTCCGAGAGCAGGAACCCGCCGACCCACGCCGCCGCGAACGGGACGTTCGATCGCCGCAGCCACGTGGCGGCCAGCGCGGCGACCGGGAACATCAGCGCCTGGTACGCCCCCATCAGTCCGTGCAACAGCACCGCCAGCGGTACCGGCAGGCCGCCGAAGTTCACCAGCAGCTCCGTGATCCACGGGAAGCCGCCGATGTTCGTCACCAGTCCGACCAGCCACGAGCACCAGAACACGCGGCGGTACGAGGCGCCCTCCACCGCGACGAGCAGCGGCAGCAGTCCGAACCAGCCCAGCGGTGCGAGGTCGAACGGCGGCACGCCCAGCACGTACAGCGCGCCGGACAGCAGCGACAGCAGCGAGGCCGGCCACAACGGCAGCCGCTCCGGCGGCCGACGGCGCCTGCGCGACGGCGCCTCCGGGCCCGCCGCCCCCGCGGCGGACGGCTCGACCGCCGGGCTCTCCGCGGCCGGCGTCGCGGGCGTCCGGTCCCCCTCTCCGCTCATGCCTTGAGCCGCAGCAGGCCGGTGCGCAGCTCGAAGGTCGCCGGCAGTCGGCCGGGCGCCTCGCCGTCCACGTCGAGCAGCACCGGCTCGTCCGGGTCGAACGGCTCGGCCACGACCCTGCGCGCCCGCTCGACGGTCACCCCCGGCATCGTCACGTGCGTGCCCGCGTAGACCCGGTGCCCGCGCAGCAGGTAGTCGGCCAGCGTCTGGCCGGGCAGGGTGACCACGTCGAACAGGCCGTCGTCGAGCGCGGCGTCGGGGGCGATCTGCATCCCGCCGCCGAACCAGCGGCCGTTCGCGCACGCTACCACCGAGATCGTCCGGACCACCTCGGCCCGGTCGTTCAGCTGCAACCGCACGATCTGCGGCCGGAACCGCGCCATCGCCCGCACGGTCGCGGCGGCGAACGAGATGAAGCCGCCGAGCTTCTTGGACGAGCGGTTGACCAGGTCATCGACCAGCCCCCCGAGGCCGAAGCTGGCGATGTTGAGGAACCAGCGCGCCGCCGGTCGTCCCTCGTGGTCGATGTAGCTCAGGTGGCCGACGTCGCAGGGTCGCGTCGCGCGGTCCCCGAGCAGCGCGACGAGCTCGAGCGGGTTGCGGCCGTAGCCGAGGGTCTTGCGGAAGTCGCCGCCCGTGCCGCCCGGCAGCGGCGCCAGCACCGCCCCCTCGCGCACCGGCCGCCCGTCCTCTTCGAAGAACCCGTTGACCACCTCGTGGTGCGTGCCGTCGCCGCCCACCGAGACGACCTGCTCCGCGCCGGCCCGGAGCGCCTCGCGCACGCGACGCGTGGCGTCGCCCGGCCCGGCCGTCTCGACGAACTCCACGTCGCGCACCGCGCGGCGGATCGCCGCCTCCAGCGCCGTCCGGCGTCGCGGGCCGAACGCCGCCCCCGCCTTGGGGTTGAGCACCACCAGTGTCCGGAACGTGTTGCCCATGTCCGCCGATCCGTACACCCTGCAGCCGCAGGGGCGCAAGCCGGTGTCGCGGTGCGGAATACCGCCCACGGCACCGGCGTTGATCCGGCGCGAGGAGGTCGAAGATGGACGCGGAGCTGCGGCATTCCGGGCGGAAGTGGCTGTGGAAACTCGCGATCGCGCTGGCCCTCGCGGGCCTCGGCGGGACGACGGCCGCGCTGGCGGGCGACGAGCCGCCGCCGGCAACACCCGACCCAAGCCCGTTCGCGGGCCTCGCCGTTCCGGCAACCCTGCCCTCGTTCGCCCCGGTGGTCGAGCGGCTGGCGCCGACCGTGGTATCGATCAGCGTGATCCAGCGGGTGCGGCTCGGCGAGGGCGCGCTGGTCCTGCCGTTCTTCTTCGGCAGTCCCTTCGGGGACGGCCCGTTCGGCGGCGGGCCCGGGGGGACCCCGCCGGAGTTCGAGAACCGCGGGTCGGGCAGCGGCGTGATCGTCGACGCCGAGGGGCTCGTCCTGACCAACGCCCATGTCGTGCGCAACGCCGGCGAGGTCACGGTGCAGGTCGATGGCGGCCGCAGCTACCCGGCCGAGGTCGTCGGGGTCGACGAGCCGACCGACCTCGCCCTGCTCCGCCTCGCCGACGCCGGTCGCCTCGTCGCCGCCACCCTCGGCGACTCCGACGCCGTCCAGGTCGGCGACTGGGTCCTGGCGATCGGCAACCCGTTCGGCCTCGAGCACACCGTCACCACCGGCATCGTCAGCGCCAAGGAGCGTCGCACCGGGGGACCCCGCGAACGCTACGGCAGCTTCCTGCAGACCGACGCCTCGATCAACCCGGGGAATTCCGGCGGCCCGCTGTTCAACCTGCGCGGCGAGGTGATCGGGATCAACACCGCGATCAACGCGGCCGGACAGGGCATCGGCTTCGCCATCCCGTCCAACATGGCCCGGACCGTGCTGGAGCAGCTCCGCGAGCGGGGTCGCGTCGAGCGTAGCTGGCTGGGCGTGACGATCCAGACCGTGACGCCCGAGCTGGCCGAGTCGTTCCGGCTGGCCGGGACGCCCCGCGGCGCGCTCGTCTCGTCCATCGAGGCCGACTCGCCGGCCTCGCGGGCCGGCATCCGCCCGGGCGACATCGTCCTGCGCTTCGACGACGAGGAGATCGGCGACGCGGCCGAGCTGCCCTGGCTCGCCGCAACCGCGGGCGTCGGCCGATCGGTCCGCCTCCAGGTGTTCCGCGACGGGACCAAGCGCGACGTCTCGCTGACGCTCGGTCGGATGCCCGAGGAGGAGAGTGCGCGCGTGGACCTGCCGGCCCGTGAGGCGCCCGAGGAGGAGGAGCCGCCGCGCGGGCTGGGGATCCAGGTGGAGGACGTGCCTGAGCGCCTGGCCCCGCAGCTCGGCGACGGCGCGGGCGCGCTGGTCGCGCGAGTCGACCCGCACGGCGCCGGCTCGGACTACGGTCTGCGGCCAGGCGACGTGATCCGCGAGCTCGACGGCGAGGCGGTCGCCGACGCCGCGGCGCTGCAGCGCCTGGTCCGCGACCGGGACAAGGCCGACGTCGTCCGGCTGCTCGTGCGGAACCAGCGCGGCACCCGCTACGTCGGGATCCGGCTGCGGTAGCAGGTGCCTCGCCGGCGGGCCGGCGGGCTCGGCCCGGGCTGCGCGCGGCCCAGCGCCGCGCCGCTGCCTCCACGGGCGGCGCCGTCCGGTCTACGACAGCAGGCGGACCTCGCGGAGGAGCTTGACGCCGAACTTGTCGGCGACGCGCTGCTCCAGCTCCCCGGCCAGCGCCAGCACGTCGCGGCAGTGGGCGTGCCCCAGGTTGACGATCACGTTCGCGTGGCGGTCGGAGACCGCGGCATCGCCGACCCGCAGGCCCTTGGCCCCGACCGCCTCGAGCAGTCGGCCGGCCGGCTCGCGCTTCTCGCCGGGCCGGGCCGGCGGCAGGTTGCGGAAGAACGAGCCGGCGCAGGGCTGCTCCGGCAACCGCTCGGCCCGCTGCGCCAGCCAGTCGTCGATCTGCCGCAGCAGCAGCTTGCGGTCCGCCGGCTGCAGCGCCAGCCGCACCGACAGCACCAGGTCCCCCGTCGTCTGCAGCAGGCTGGAGCGGTAGTCGAACCCCAGCTCGTCGCGGGTCAGCACGGCCGGCTCGAGCGTCCGGGCCCGCAGGACGTGCACGGAGGCGACGCAGTCGCCGACCGCCCGGCCCCAGGCCCCCGCGTTGCCGACCACCGCGCCGCCGATCGTGCCGGGGATGCCCGCGGCGAACGTCAGGTCGCCCAGGCCGGCCCAGGCCGAGGCGCTGACCAGGCGGCCGAGATCCGCGCCGGCCTCCGCCTCGAGGTCGCTCTCGAACACCTGCACCCGGGCGGCGCGCATCAGCACCACCACCCCGTCGTAGCCCTCGTCGGGCACCAGCACGTTGCTGCCCCCGCCGAACACCGTCCAGCGCGCGCCGGTCGCCGCGATCGACCGCACGGCACGCACGACCTCCTCCGGCGAGCGCACCGTGACCACCGCGGCGGCGGGCCCCCCGATGCGGAACGTGGTCCACGCCGCCAGCGGCGCGTTCTCCGCCACCTCGAGCCGCTCCGCCCGCAGCGCGTCCAACAGGCCGGAAGGCAAGCCGCTCACCACCGCACCTCCCATCCTAACCCCACGTCCCCCGGTCCCGGCGCCGGGCCGGTCGTCGCCTCGGGCCACAGCACGATCGCGGCGATGCCGGCCGCGAGGCCCACGCCCAGGCAGACCGCCGTCGCGATGCCGTACTCCAGCTCGAGCGTGTCCCCCGCCAGCTCGCGCTCGGCCCGCGACGACTCGTGCAGCGTCGCCAGCCCGAACGCAGTGCCGGCGATCAGCCCGGCTCCCGCGATGCCGGCGAGGATGTAGGCGGGCAGTCCGGAGTCGTCGTCCGCGGCGTCGAGCGCGGCGCTCGCGGGCGCCGGGTCGCCGCCCGCGGCGCCGTCGTCGTCCGGCACGGGCGCGCCGCCGAGGGCGTCCAGGCGCTCGCGCGCCGCGCCGGCAGCCGCCTCGTCGAGGCCCCGCGACAGGGCGCGGGCCAGCGCGACCGCCTCCGGGTAGGGCTGCTCGAGCAGCCGCCAGCAGGCGGCGAGGTCCAGATCGGCCGCTGCGTCGCCCTCGTCCGAGCGTGCCAGGCGGTCCTCGATCGTCCGGGCCGCCGGTGCGGGGCACTCCCCCGGCAGACCTTCGGGCACCACGTCCGGCGACGGCTCGGTCGGCTCCGCCGGAGGCTCGCCGGATTGCTCCGTCGCCCCGGCGACCTCCGCCGGAGGGGCCGCAACCTGCGTCGGGCCGTCGGTCGCGTCGCCCGGCGCCTCGAGGTCCTCGCCCGGCGCCTCGAGGTCCTCGTCCGGCAACTCGACCGCCCCGGCCGGCGTCTCGACGGTTGCCAGCGCCGGATCGGCGCTCGGCTGCCCGGCCGCGGGTAGGGCCCACGACAGCAGCACGGCCAGCAACGGCATCACGGTCCGCACGGAACCGGACCATACGGCGTACCGACCGGCGATTCAATTTCCCGGGACGGGCGTCGGAAGGCTCCGGTCGGACCGGAGGCGCCCGGTGTCGTCTCGAAGCGTGAGCGGGAATCGGCACGCCGGGCATCGGGACCGAACCGCAGGCTTCACCCTGCGGCGGGAAGCCCGGCCCTCCCTCCGCCCTCCCTCCGGACTTGCGCCCGCGCCCCTGCCGGGCCTATTGTGGCGGTCGTTCCGCGAGCGGTGCGTCGCAAGGGTCCGTATTGTCGGCAGGGACCGCGACCCCCGGGGTGAACGTCGCGAGGTTCTCCGGGACGACGTCCGCAGAGAAGCCGTTGCGTGCCGGCAGGAAGGGAGAGACCTGGTGATGAAGAGGCAATGCGCACGTCCTGCATCTCGATTCTCGGTCGTGACTTTCGGCTGGCTGGTGGCGGTCGCCATGCTCCCGCTAGCCTCATCTTGCGAGGACGAGCATCAACAAGTGCCGTGCTCCTCCTCCACCGGATGCTGCCCGGTGGGCTACCCGGGGTGCTCGGTGAACAACCAGTGCACGTCGTGCTACGACACCTGCGTCTACTGCCAGGACCTGAACGAGTCCTACTGCGGTGCGGACGACTGCATGACCTGCCAGCCCGGCCTGACCCTCCACGTGCTGTGGTCCGACGGCACCGGAGAGTGCCGGTAGACGCATCACCCCAGCCCTTCGAAAACCGGCATTCCAGGAATGGGCGCATGTTGACGCTCCGGTAGCAGATTCCCGTTCTTCGCATCCATCGGTGGTTCCCCGACGTTCCGTCCGACGCGACCTACGTTGCCGGCGTGCGCCGGGCAACACCGGCGCCCCGTTCAACGGAGCGCCGCGGACAGCCGTTCCAGCCGGCGGCGCTCCTCGAGCAGCCGTTCGCTGCTGCGCACCGCCGCCGGGACCTCGATTTCGTCGGGCGAGGGGAACTCGAGCAGGCCGGCGTCGCGGGCGGCGACCAGCGCGTTGGCGAACGTGACCTTGTTGCGCGCCTCGTAGACCTGCAGCTCGCCCCGCAGGTAGCGCCGCTCGGCGTCCACCAGGCAGCGCCCGACCACCTCGGCATTGCGGTGCCGCCCCGTGGTCCGCTCGAGCACCGCGAACGCGACGCGGTACGCCTCGACGTACGCCAGCAGCAGGCGGGCCACGCGGCGCAGCACGGACCGGAACACGAGCTCGACCCGCGGCCCGGCGCCGGCGGCGACGGCCCCGCTGCGCTCGAGGAACTCCAGTCCGCGGGCGATCCCCGGCAACCCGTCCTCCTCGGCGGCGAAGATGAACTCGTGCTTCCACAAGCGGGCGAGGCGGCCGACGCGGTCCGCCAGACCCGCGCGGTCGTCGTCCTCGAGCAGCGCCATCGCCACCAGCGCCGACTCGACGAACCAGTGCAGCACGCCGTTGCGGTAGTAGTCGAGCCGCGGACGGCGGACGTCGTCGACCGTCACCAACTCGTGCTCGCCCGAGCCCGCCACGGTCACCGTGCCGTCGGACGCGAACAGCTCGACGGCCCGCCGCACCGCCTCCCACGGCGGGTGCGGGGCGTGGGCCGGCGAGAGGGCGGCGGCGAGCGGGGCGCCGAGGTCGGCGGCGGCGTCGCGCAGGCGCGACACGTCGTCGGCCAGCTCCACGAACCGGGTCGTGCGGGTCTCGCGGGCCAGCAACGCGGCGGCCACGAGGAACGTCGGCGTGGCGGGAGTCTGGCGGTTGATCGCGAACGCGGCGCGGAACGCCAGCCGCCGGACCTCCGTGCGCCAGCGCGTCCGGTCGGCCACGTGCTCGGGCCGCAGCCCCTGGGCCCCCGCGAACGCGTGGAGGTCGATCGGCTCGCCGAAGCGGACGTGCAGCCGTCCGTAGCGCGAGTTCAGCACGCGCCGCGCCCCGAGCAGCCCCTGGAGCCCCTCGGCCTCCTTCTCGGCGCCGGAGGTCTCGCGCAGGTGCGCCCCTTCCTCGATCACCCGCTCGTGGGTGATCGCCACCGGGACCACGTGGACCGGCCGGCCCCGCAGCCCGAGGGCGGCCTCGGCGAGCAGGCCGAGCATCCCGATGCGCGGAGCCAGCAGCTTGCCGGTCCGGCTGCGGGTCCCCTCCATGAACAGCTCGACGTGGCAGCCGTCGAGCAGCAGGCGGCGGAGGTAGGCGCGCATCACCGTCACGTACAGCTCGTCGCCCTCGAACCGCCGGCGCATGAAGAACGCGCCGGCGTGGCGGAACAGCGGCCCCAGCGGCCAGAACGACAGGTTGCGCCCGGCGGCGATGTGCGGCACCGCCAGGTGCGCGTCCCAGAACACCTGCGACAAGACGATGTAGTCGATGTGGCTCTTGTGGCTCGGCAGCAGGATCACCGGTCCCCGCCGCGCCGCGGCGACGACCCGCTCCAGGCTCTCCGGATCGACCTCGATCCCGTCGTAGATCCGGCTCCAGACGCGGGAGAAGACGATCGCCAGGAACTCGATCGCCTCGATGCGGAAGCGGGCCGCGATCTCCCGCAGGTACTGCGCCGCCTGCAGCCGCACCTGCTCGCGCGGCATCCCGCGGCGCCGCGCCACCGCCGCCAGCTCGCGCTGGAACCGCGCCGACGAGAACAGCTCGGTGGCCTGCCGCGCGTGGCTGCGGACGTGCGGGCCCAGCACGGCACGCCGCTCGCGCTCCAGCACGCGCAGCAGGGTCGTGTCGAGCGCGCGGGCCAGGCGGTCGGTCGGCCGGTCGGCCTTCCGCGCGGCCAGCCACGGGCCCAGCTCGCACGGCTCGCCCTGGCGCACCACCAGGGCCCGCCGCCCCTTGATCGCCTGCAGCACCGCCCGGACCAGCCCCGGCCACTCGCGCGGCCCCAGCACCTGCGAGACCATCCCCGGCTCCGCCGTCGAGGGGCGGCGGCCCCAGACGATCAGCTGCGGTACCATCGTCACCGCCACGCCGCGGTGCGCCAGTCGGACGCAGATCGCCAGCGGGCGCGGGCCGAGGCGCAGGGTGCGGCGGCGGAAGGTCCGCGGGCGCCGCCGCAGATAGACGCAGACCGGCACGCCGCGGCGGATCAGCCGCGCCAGGTGCCGCTCCGCCGTCACCCCCTCCGGCGGCCGCATCCAGGCGCGGAAGATCCAGCGGAACGGCCGGTAGAACCAGCGCTCGAGGCCGTGGACGAAGCCGATCGGCGGCAGGCCGGCGCGCCGCAGCAGGTGGTCCAACGCCACGAAATCGACCAGCGACAGGTGGCGCAGCACGTAGACCGGGGTCCCGCGGGAGGCCGCCGCCCGCGCCGCCGCGATCCACGTCGGATCGATCCGCACCCGCCGCAGCAGCAGGCCGACGAACCAGGCGATCAGCCGTGCGACCCACGTCACCCTCATCGGCGGGGGAGCCTAGCCCCGCGCGACCCGACTGCCAACCCGCCTGCTGACTTGGAACCCCCGTTCGGCGTATCCTGGAACGCTCGACCGGCGTGTTCGACGAACGGTCCCGGGGGACGAGGGGAGGCGGCGTGCCGGACATCTGCCCGATCTGCGGCAACCCGATGGAGGCGGACCACGAGTGTCCCACCGGGTTCATCGATGTCGCCCCGGCGCCCGCCGCGTCGTCGATCGGCCCCGGCAGCGTCCTGGGCGGCACGTACCGCCTGCTGGCCCCGCTGGCCAAGGGCGGCATGAGCGTGCTCTACGAGGCGGAGCACGTGCGGCTGGGGAGCAAGGTCGCCGTCAAGGTGCTCAAGGAACAGTATGCCGAGGACCAGGAGAACATCGGCCGGTTCTGCCGCGAGGCGCAGATCGCCGGTGCGATCGAGCACGACGGGATCGTCCGCGTGTTCGACGTCAATTGCGAGGCCGGCGGCTTCTGGTACATCGCGATGGAGCTGCTCCGCGGCACCGACGTGCGCTCGCTGCTCCGCCGCCGCGGGCCGCTGTCGGTCGAACGCGCGGTCGACATCGCGCGGCAGGTCTGCCTCGCGCTGTCCGCCGCCCACGCCCGGCAGGTGATCCACCGCGACATCAAGCCCTCCAACGTGTTCCTCGTCGAGCGCGGCGACGGCCTCGACCACGCCAAGCTGCTCGACTTCGGCATCTCCAAGCTGCTCGCCGACACCTCCGGCGCCACCAAGGTCGGCCTGATCATCGGCACCCCGCAGTTCATGTCGCCCGAGCAGGCGTGCGGCGACCCGTCGATCGACCACCGCACCGACGTCTTCTCCACCGGCGCGCTGCTGTACAAGATGCTCACCGGGCACTCGCCGTTCGAGGCGCCGTCGCCCGCCGCGGTGCTGGCCCGCCTGATGACCCAGCCGCCGCACCCGATCGAGCAGTGGGGCGCCGAGGTCCCCTCGTGGCTCGTTTCCGTCGTGCTGCGCTGCCTGAACCGCGACCCGGACGCCCGCTTCTGGTCCGCCCTGGAGCTGGCCGAGACCCTGGCGCGCCGCGACGAGACGCTGGCGCCGCCGCCGCCCGTGGAGCGGCCGACGCTGGTCGCCGAGCCGTGGACCGACGAGTTGCGGGTCGTGACCGTGCTGTTCGCCAGCCTGCCGGGCCGCACCCACCCGCCGACCGACGCCTCCTCCTCCCAGGAGGGCACCGACACGCGCCGCGACCCGCTCTCGAGCCGCGCCCGCGAGATCCTGCGGCGCCACGGCGCGGTGTTCCAGCGCTACTTCGGCGACGGCCTGATGGCCGTGTTCGGCGTGCCGTCCGCCACCGGCGACGAGGCGCTGCGGGCCGTCCGCGCGGCGCTCGAGCTCAAGGTGCTGCCCGCGGAGTTGGAGCTGCCCGGCGAGCCGCTGCGGATCCGGGTCGGGCTCTCCACCGGCCGGGTCGTCGCCGGCCGGATGCGCGGCGTCAGCAGCGCCGGCTACGGCGTCGTCGGCCAGGCCGTCGACCTGGCCCGCCAGATCGAAGGCCTCGGCGGGCCCGACTCGGTCCTGCTGTGCCCCGAAACCTACCTCCACGTCCGCGGCCGCTTCCGCGTGCGCCCGGCCGGCCACCTCTTCGGCCACGACGGGGCGCAGGCCGTCGTCTACCAGGCGCTCGAGGAATACCCCCACGGGCTGCTCGTGCCGCCCCGCGAGGTGCTCGGGGCGCGTACGCCGCTGGTCGGACGCGCCGCCGAGCTGGGACGGCTGGTCGAGCGGCTGGGGCAGGCCTTCGACGAGCACTCCCCGCAGCTGGTGACGGTGGTCGGCCCGGCCGGGATCGGCAAGACGCGGCTGGCCTACGAGCTGCGCTGCCACGTCGAGGAGTCGGAGCGGGATGTCGTGACCTTCGCCGCCCAGGCCCAGGAGATGGCGGCCGCCGCGCCGCTCCAGCTGTGGACCGAGCTGTTGCGTGCCAAGATCGGCATCCATGCCGACGAGCCGTCCGAACGCTCGGTCGAGAAGGTCCGGCAGTTCGTCGACCGGACCGTCGACACGACGGTCGATGATTCGCTGGAAGGCGAAGGGCCCGAGGTGGCCCGCGCCCTCGCCCTGCTGCTCGGGTTGTCCTCGGCCGGCCTGCGCACCCAGCCGCTGGTGGAACAGGCGGGCTCGACGCTGGCCGAGCTGTTCCGCCGCATCGCGCTCCGCAGCCCCGTGCTGGTCGTGCTCGACGACCTGCAGTGGGCCGACCAGGCCAGCCTCGAGGTGCTCGCCTGGTCGCTCGAGCGGCTCGAGCACTGCCCGCTGTTCGTGCTCGGCCTGGCGCGCCCGGAGCTGGGCGAGGGGCTGCCGCAGCTTCTCACCCGGGGGGGACCGCATGGTCGCGCGTCGGGCCGGAAACCGGATGCGGCCGCCGGGGCGACCGCTGCGTCCCCCCCGGACCCCCCGCGCATCGTCTCGGGCCAAGCCCTCGACGACGCGCCACTCGCTCCCGAACGCCGCGAAGAGGCCGTGAACGGTCGTGGGCTGCCGCAACTGTTCACCCTCGCCGACCGCCCCGAACGCGGGCGCCTGGTCCTCGGACGGCTCGACCGCGCCGACGGCGCGGAGCTCGTGCGGCGCATCACCGGCGACGGCGTCACGGACGCGAGCGCGACGGCGATCGCCGAGCGGGCGGACGGCGTGCCGCTGTTCATCGAGGAGATCCTCCACGGCCTGGCCGAGCGCGGCGTGCTGACGCCGAAGGGCCGCGCGTGGGTCGCGACGCACGAGCTGGAGGAGCCGGACCTGCCGCTGACGGTCGAGGCGGTGATCCAGGCCCGGCTGGACCGGCTCGAGCCGAACGAGCGGGACGTGCTGCGCAAGGCCGCGGTGATCGGCGAGACGTTCTGGTTCGGCACGCTGCGCGCGATCGGCGAGCCGGAGGCGGCGCGCGTGCTGCCGAAGCTGATGGCCCGCGAGCTGGTCCGCCTGCAGCCCACCTCGCGCTTCGCCGGCTTCATGGAGTACGCCTTCGCCCACAAGCTCGTTCGCGACGTGGCCTACGCCGGCCTGCCGTTCGACGAGCGGCGGAGGGTCCACCTCGCCGTCGGACAGTGGCTCGAGACGCGCGGCGGCGAGTCGCTGGAGAGCCGGGCCCTGGCCGCCCGGCACTACGAGGCCGGCGAGGACTGGATGCGGGCCGCGACCGCCTGGCTGCGCGCGGGCGAGGCGGCCCACGAGCTGTTCGCCTGCCGCGACGGCCAGCGGCACTTCGAGGCGGCGGCGCGCCTGGCGGACCGCGCCGGCGACCCCAAGCTCCACGCCCTGGCCCGCGGCGGCCTCGGGCGCACGCTGGCCCGCGCCGGCAACTTCCGCGACGCCCGCGCACACCTCGAGGTCGCCCTGCGCGACGTCGGGTCGCTCGGACGGCCCGACCAGGAATGGCGCGTGCTCCAGGCCCTCGCCCAGTGCTGCGCCGCCGACGGCGACGAGGCCAAGGCCCTGCAGCATGTCGACCGGGCCGCCGGCATCACCCGCAAGACCCACGACCGGCTCGGCTCCTGCGAACTGGAGAAGAGCCGCTGCATCCTGCACTACTTCGCCGGCCGCGACGAGGAGGCGGTGGAGGCCGCCCGGCGCGCCGTGCTGCTGGCCCGGGAGCTCAAGCTGCCGCGCGAGCTGGCGCTCAACCTGTCCAACGTCGGCACGCTCGAGGCGCTCCGCGGCCGCACCCGCGAGGCGCTCGAGGCGCTGCGCGAATCGACCTCGCTGTCCCGCGAGCACGGGATCGATGCGCTGACCGGGATCAACCAGGCGTTCCTCGGCTATCTGCTCGTCCTCGGCGAGAAGGACGCGTCCGGGGCCGAGCAGATCGAGCGTTCGTTGCAACTGGCCCGCGAGCGGCACTGGGTGTGGGACGAGGTGCAGGAGCTGTACCTGCTGGGACACGCGAGGCTGCTGCTCGGCCGGCCCGCCGAGGCCCGCGGAACGCTGGAACGCTGCGTCGAGCTGGCCCGCCAGCACGGCGAGCGCCGCCTGCTCCAGGAGGCCGGCCGCCTCCTCGCCTCGCTGGGAACGCCGCCGCCGGCCGGCTCGTAGCGGCCGGTCGCTCCGTCGCTCGAAGGCCGCCGGCCCGGGTCGGTCCTCCTGCGACCGCGACGCGCCTGTGCCACGCCGATTCCCCGTCCGCTTCGTGATTGTTGATCGTCCGCCCGCGTCCGCGGAAGATGTCGTCGTGAACGCCGCCGCGGTTGCGGATCGTGTACCGTGGGGCGGAGTCCTCGGGAACGCCTCCGTGATCTGCCGCGCCGTCC
>JAFGHH010000331.1 GCA_016930215.1 Deltaproteobacteria bacterium | reverse complement strand
CGGTCCTACGAACAGTCGATCGCCAGGGAGAACGCGGCGCGGGCATTGGCGGCGCCGTCCACCACCACGTAGTACCGGCGGTCGCCGGTGACGGCGGCGCTGACCGCGGGCCCGCCGGTGCTGTCGGAGGCGATGCAGCTGGTCGGGTCGCAGGCGTCGCCCAGCACCAGCACCGTCGGCGTCCCGTTGGAGACGACGCCCGACAGCGAAGCCTCGAGCCGCACGGTGCCGGCCGGGAGGTCGACCGCGTAGACCGCTTCGCCGCCCGTCAGGTCGGTCGCACACGCGCCGTAGCTCGTCACGTCGTTCGCGCCGCCGAGGGTCGAGGCGGTGACGCCCGAGCCGCAGGCCAACAGCGGAATCGCGGGCGTCGGCGCGACGGTCGTGCAGGCCGCGCCGGCCCCGCAAACGGTGACGGCGCACAGGCTGCCGTCGCCGCACGGCGCGTCGGCCGCATCGATGCAGGTGCCCGCGACGCAGGCCCGCGCCCCGGTCCCGCCGCACGGGTCGGGCGTCGTGCAGCTCGTCCCGTCCGCGACGTAGTCGCGCTCGCAGTGCGGCGGCGCGCCGCCGCCGTCATCGACGCAGCGGTCGATCGTGCACGGGTTGCCGTCGTCGCAGGCGCCCTCGAGCGACCGGGTGCAGACGCCGCCGACGCAGACGTCGATCGGGCCGCACTCGGTCGCCCCGCCGCACAGCACCCCGTCGACCACCGGCGTGTCGGTGCAGGCGTGGGTCGCCTCGTCGCAGGCCGCGTACAGGCACGGATTCGCCGGCGCCGGGCACGGCGTCACGGTGTTCCGGCACAGGCCGTCGAAGCACTCCTCGACCCCGTCGCACCACTCGTCGTCGGGGCACGGCTCGCCGTCCGGATGCTTCGCGTAGACGCACGTCCCCGCCTCGCAGCGGTCGTCGGTGCACGGGGAGCCGTCGTCGCACTCCTCGTCGGAGGTGCACGGTCCGGGCCCGACGTCCTCCGCGGGGATGTCGGCGGCGTCGCCATCGGCATCGGCGCCCGCCGCGTCGTCCTCGTCGCCGTCGACCGGCACGCCGTCGGTCTCGCGGACGTCGACCGGGGTCTCGGCCGGGGCGTCGGCATCGGCGTCGGCTCCGGTGTCCGGGAACGGGAGGCAGCGCCCGCGGGAACAGTACTGCCCGGCCGGGCAGTCGCTGCTGCGGGAGCACTCGGTGTCGTCGCAGGCGACGCCGCCGAGCAGCAGTCCCAGCGCGAGCAGTCCGGCCATCGGTTTCGTGTGCTGCGTCATGGCTGTCACCTCACCGGACCCAGTGGACGTCCAGGTCGTAGAGGACCGGCGTCTGGGACGGATCGGTCGTGCTGAGCGTCACCTCGACCTGGATCCATTGGTTCGGGTTGACGACGACGGTGGAGATGTCGGCCGGCGAATCGGTGTGGCCGGAGGTCCAGGCGGCGGCCGCCAGGCCGGCCTGGGTCGCGGCGGTCCGCGCGCGCACCGAGACGTCGGTGACGCCGGGGCTCTCCAGCGCCGTCCACTCGATGGTCTGCCAGATCGCGTCGGCGTAGCCCGAGTCGAGGGCGATCGTCCAGGTGCCGTTGGGCCGCGTGAACAGCAGGTGCTGCATCCCGGTCATGTCGGTGTACGCGTACGGATCCCCGCCGGTGTCGAAGCAGGTCGACGTGTACGCGGGCCAGGCCGAAACGTCGACCCGGCAGGCCTCGCCGTAGGTGACGCCCCAGATCCGGCCGGCGTAGTCGACCGCCGTGCCCGAGGAAGTCGCGGTCGCCCCGAGCGTGATCCGGTCCACCCGCGACAGATCATCGGGAATCCGCGCGATCCGGGTGTTGTGCAGCGCCGTGTAGATCGTTCCGTCCGCCGTCAGCGCTACCCCGCGCGGATGACCGTGGGCCGACGCCGAGACGTACGTCCAGCCGTTCGTCGAGGGATCGTACCGGATCAGCGTGCCGCAGTTGTACGACCCGATCAGGATCCGGCCGCGGCCGTCGACCGCCACGCCGTAGGTGTTGAAGCAGCCGCCGACGCTGCCGGACGGGGGGACCAGCCACTCGCGTCCGCCGGCCGGGTTGGCGATCGGCACCTTGAGCAGCGACTGCACCCGACTGTCGAAGCTGTTGCCCCAGTTGGCGTTGAGCACGAACCAGACGTTGCCGGCCGCGTCGCCCACGCCGCCGTACGGCCGGCCGCCCGCCTCCCACCGCCCGAGTTCCGGGCAGGTCGGGTAGCTGCCGCTGTCCGGCGCCCCCGTGCCGACCGGGCCGACCGCGTTGCCGTCGAGCTTGACGATCTGCTGATACTGCCACAGGCCGGCCCAGACGTTGTAGTCGCGGTCGATGGCCAGCGCGCGGACCACCCCCGGCAGGCCGGTCCAGCAGATCACGTTGCCGTCGGCGTCGAGGTGCAGGATGCTGGACCGGGCGGGATTGTCGGGATAGGACACGGCGCGGTTGCCGAGCCACACCGACCCATCCCGCGGGTCCTGCAGCGTACGCGACGGCTGGTAGCCCAGCGACGTGCGGGGGAAGCCGGTCATCTGGGCCCCGGTGTCGACGTCCAGCTTGGCCACCGTGCGCTCCGGCGAGTTCGGGACCCAGATGTGGCGCGAGGTGCTGACCGAGGAATCGAGACACAGGTTGCCCGGCAGCGCGCAGTCGGGGTGCAGCGGGTTGCTCGGGTCCGCCGACAGCCCGTCACCCGTCCCCGTCGCGAAATCGATGTCGTCCGTCCAGCCGCAGCCGCACGTCTCCGACGCCTCGTCGCAGCTCACGTTCGGGCAGTTCGGGCTGTCGTCGCACGGGCTGCGGTCCGAGCCGATGCAGAAGCCGACGCCGTCGCAGGTGCTGCCCATCGTGCAGAACATGCCGTCGTTGCAGGGGAAGCCGAGCGGCGTGGGCGGGTAGCTGCAGGTGCCGTCGGGGTTGCAGACGTCCCGCGTGCAGGCGTTGCCGTCCGCGCAGGCCGTCATGAACCGGCAGGCCCGCAGCGCCTCGTCGCAGAAGTCGGTCGTGCAGATGATGCCGTCGTCGCACACGATCGGCCCCGGCGCCGGCTCGCAGCCGCCCCAGCAGTTGCACTGCTCGCGCCCGTTGCAGTAGATGCCGTCCTGGCACTCCTCGTCGTGGTCGCAGCACGACTCCTTCGGCAGACCGGACGACTCGTCCACGCCGCAGGGCGCCCGCGGCGGCTCGCCGAGCACCGGGCGGTCGTCGTCGTCTCCCGCTCCGGGAAGCGGACCACCGACACAGGCCGCCAGCCACAGCACGCCGCAAGCGGCCGCCGCCCTCCCCCATCCCTCGCACTGCCGTGTCGTACTCCGCATCTCTCGTCCTCCCCGTCCCCGGCGGGACGTCGAAACGCTCAATCGATGTACTCCGACGGGATCTCCTCGAACGACCGGTACGACGACAGGTCCGGCTGCGGCGGAAACTCCCGGTCGGGCACGTTCTCCCGCAGGATCCGCAGCAGCGACTCGTTCTCGATCGTGACCCGGGTCTCGCCGCCCACCGTGGTCAAGGTGACGTTCACCAGCGCCCCGGACTCGCCCGGCGGCCGGGGGCGCTGCGCGAGGAAGGCCACCGCTCCTCCGTGCCGCAGGACGCAGCGCCGGACCGCCGGACAGGTCGTCCCGGCCGAACAGTCCGGGTCGGGACCCACCGCCCACGCCCGGCACTCGGGCGCCGGGCGCGTCGCGCCGCCCGAGGCCTCTTCCCCCACCGGCTCCGGAGTGCCCGGCTCGAGATGCCGCGTGTAGAACTCGACCACGTCGTCGAGCCGCGCGCGACCGCGCAGGTGGGCCCACGGCCGGTCCGGCGCCACCCCGCCCGGCGGCGCCTCGCGCTCGAAACCGGCCGGCACCGGTGCCGACAACACCGGCTGCGCGGCGGGCTGCAGGCCGGTCGACCGGGGGGTCGAGGGCGGCGGAGACGACGGCGGGTCGGACGGCACGACCGCCGCGACCGGTCCGGGGGGCGCCGGCGACTCCTCGCCGCCGCAGGTGCACCCCGCGGCGAGCAGCAGCAGCAGGCAGCCGACCCCGCACCGGGGCGTCGTCGCGCGCGTCGTCGTCCGCTCGTCCATCGCCGTCGTCTCCGCTCCTCCCTCCGCTCCCCTCCCGGTCACTCGAAGACGCCGCCCCACGAATCCGCGTAGTTCATGATCGTCGGCGTCGGGATCCGGATCGTCGCGGTGTTGACCTGCCGGCCGGGCGGCAGCGCATCGACCGTCCGGCTCACCTGCGCCACCACCTCGAAGCTCTCGCGCGAGGCGCTGCCCAGCCCCGGGCTGGGGGGCGTCGTCGTCGTATCCTCGAAGCACGACGGACGCTGGACCACCGTCAGGCCGGCGACGTAGGTGTCGTCGTAGGACTGGAACAGCTGCTCGGGCAGGGTGACGCCGGTGACCGGGTCGACCGCCTCGAGCGCGGCCCAGCCGGCCAGGTCGTCGGTCTCGTTCTCGTCCTTGTAGTCGTACTGCACGCCCCAGATCCGCCCCTCGCCCATCTCGCAGGCGTTGGCGGGGTTGGAGAACGGGACGAACGTGGAGAAGTAGGCCACCTGGTCGAAGACGATCGGCACGCCGGTCAGCTTCTCGCCGGGCGTGAGTGCCCGGTCTTCGACGTCGGTGATCGAGTCGAGATCGAGGCAGGCGGTGGAGGAGTCGGTAAGCGGGCAGAGGGTCCAGTTGTGGTAGGCCCGGCCGATGTAGCGGCTCGCCGTGGAGTCGTACTCGATCCTCTCGGTCACCGAGACCATGTAGTTCTCGTCCAGGCGGCCGGTGTCGTCCACGTCGCCCGTGCCGTAGATCACCACCAGCTCGTTCTGCTTGTTGAGCGCGAGGGCCGGCGGGAACTTGACGTCGGAGGCGATGCGATAGGCCGGCGTGGGCTCCCCGCTCGGCGGGTCGGGGTGCGGGTAGAACAGGTCGAGCGACCAGTCGTCGGGGTCGGTGGCCGCCAGATCGGCGCGCCAGATGCGGCCGCGGTCGTCGCCGACGAACACGCGGGTCGTGACCATGCCGGGCACCGCGCCGTAGCCGACGGGGCTGGTGACCAGCTGCGCGCAGCACTCGGGCCTGGCCTCGCAGTCCGGCGAGGCCCCGCAGGCATAGCTCGACGGGTAGCGCGGCATCAGCTGCTGGACCAGTCGGCCGGTGTTGAGGCTCACGACGTACAGGCCGGTGTTCGAGGTCACCGGCGCGGTGGGGTTGAAGCCGCCGGGGAAGATCGCCACCGCCAGCTCGCCGAGCTGCGGGCCGCCGGAGAGGTCGTGGTTGACGGTGAACGCCGTGCCGACGAACGGCGTGGCGTAGGTCAGCCACAGGTCCTCGTAGTCGTTCGTCACCAGCGGCGTGGAGTCGTCGTCGGTGGTGTGGTTGATCTCCCACAGCAGCTTGGGGGTCGCGGGGTCCGTGATGTCCAGCGCGTAGTAGCCGCGGCCGCCCTGGCGGTAGCCGCCCACCAGCACCGTCCGCCACTGGTCGCTCGACGCCGTCGTCTCCGCCCCCTTGAACATCCGCATGTCGCGCACCACGGGGGTCGAATCGAGGTTCGCGATGTGGCCGCCCTGGATCTGGTCGTGGACCCGCGGCACCAGGTAGTTCGGCACGTAGCCCCACAGCTCCTCGCCGGTGTCCGAGGGGTTGGTGGTGTTGCTGGCCCGGAAGGCGTGCAGCACGCCGTCGTTCGTCGCGGCGTAGACCACCTGGTGGCGCGTCCAGTTCGCCTCCTGGAAGGCGTAGTAGGAGACGATCGGGATCTCGAGGTTCGGGCGGCCGGTGACGCTCACCGAGGCGTGGTAGATGTCGGCCAGCCGGTTGCCCGCCCGCGCCGTGCCCGTCCGGCCGTGGATGTAGTCGACCGTCCCGGACACGAACGTCGCGTCGGTGCACTCGCCCGACTCGCAGCCGAGCTGTTCGGCGGTCAGGTTGGGGTTGGTCGTGTCGAAGTCCTCCAGGTCCACCGCCGCCGCGTAGGGCGTCTTGCGAGGACCGGTCGCGGGCGTCGTCACCGTCCGCAGCGCCCGCTCGGACGTCCGGGCGTTGAGCACGGCGCCGTAGTCGACGTACTTGCTGGCAGAGCTGTCGGGCACCACCGTGCCCGTGGAGTCGCAGACGTACGCCGACCGTTCGAGGATCCCCGTCCACGGCCGGGAGCTCTGCGGGACGAGGCCGGTGTTGAACTGCCACTGGATCACCTCGGCCGGGTCGTCCTCCGAGATCTGGTTCGTGACCACGGCCAGCGTGCGCGAGGTGACGCCGGCCGCGGAGACGCGGTGCAGGATGCTGTCCAGGCACCCGATCAGCTGGTCGGTGTCCTGGGCGTCGCAGATGCCGCAGGGGGACGGACAGCGCGGGTCGCCGTCCGGACAGCCCTCACAGGCAATCTGGTCCAACACCACGCGCTGGTCGATCCCCTCGGCGGTCGTGGCGGGGCAGAGCGTCAGGCCGACGACGTACAGCGGCAGGCCGAGCGACTTGGAGGTGTACAGGGCGCGGGCGGCCTCGGCCGAGACGGCGTACGGGTTGCCCTCGCCGGAATTCGGCACGCCGTCGGTGATCAGCACCACCGCGCGCTCGCGGCAGTCCGCGTAGCGGTCCGTGCCGCCATCGATGTTGGCCGGGTCGTTGGCGAAGAAGTGGCGGACGTCGTCGAGCGCCGCGGAGACGGGGCTGCCGCAGTAGCGGAACGACTCCTCGAGCTCCCGGCGGACCTGCTCGTTCAGCTCGTTGATGTCGGTGTCGTCGCCGCCCCAGTGCGTGAGCGCGCCGAAGACCGGCTCGGACGGGGTCTCTCGCGCGCGGATGCCGACGTCGATCGGGTGGCCGCGCAACACGTACGGCTCGCCGTAGCTGTTGGTGTAGGAGAACATCCCGCTGACGTCGGTCTGGCCGCTGTAGAGGCTGTCGAAGAACGCCGCACCGAACCGTACCCGCTCCCGGTACCGCTCGAGAATGCCGTACGGCACGTTCCGCTCGCCGTACGCCTGGAACTGCGGGATGACCCAGTCGGCGGGGATGTGGAACCGCAGGTCCCGCAGCGCCGCCGAGTCGCAGTCCTCGTCGAACTCGAGCTTGACGCACGAGCCCGACCAGAAGCGCAGGCAGTGGAAGGAGGCGTCGGAGACCGGGCCGAGCAGCGCGTCCTGGACCATCATCCAGCGCGTGCGCTTGGCCGGGTCGTTGCACAACGGGTCGCCCTGGATGCAGCAGGGGACCTTGTGCTCCTCCCGCAGGTACTCCATCGAGCCCGACGTGTCGAGCAGCAGGAGCACGTTGGGGGACGGCGAGAACGTGGTCTCGAACGGGTCGTCCGCCCGCGCGACGTCCGGCGCCAGCGCGGCCAGCACGGCCAGCCCCAGCGCCGCCGTCCACGGGCGCCCCCGCCGCCCGTCCCTCGATGCCCGAACCCTCGATTCGTCGTGATTGGTCATGGCATCCTCTCCCCGCTACAACGTGCAGTCCGTCGGCCCGATGACGCTCGTGGCCCGCATCACCGACCGCGCTTCGCTCCGCGGCGAGCCCGGCAGCCCGCCCGCCAGCGGGACCGTCAGGTCCGCCGCGGAGGTGAACGTGTACCGGCGGAAGCAGAAGCTCACGCCCTGCGTGCCGGACACGGAGTAGCCCGCCGAATCCCCGTACTCGTAGGCGCGGTCGACCAGGATGTCGTAGTCCGGCCGGAGGTCGGTGTAGCCCATCGACCCGGAGGACAGCATCGTCCCGTCGACCAGCGTGACCGGCGCGCCCGCGGCGCCGGTGTCGAACGAGGACCGCTCGAAGGAGTAGTTGTACCGGCGGTTGCGCGTCATCCACGAGCGGTACATCGAGTAGTTCAGCGCGAAGGCGCGCATCGCCACCATCGTCCCCAGCTCGGCCACGAACTCGGCCTGCCGCGCCCCGCGCAGGCTGCCCGCCGTCGCGGTGTCGGTGCGCGTGGAATCGACGATGATCGCGCCCAGCAGCGACAGCCCGAGCGCCACCAGCATCGTGATGATCAGCACCATCCCCGGCTGTCCGCGGCGTCGAATCCCTGGTCGTCTCGTCGTCATCGTCCCACCCTCACCACAGGTTCGCGAACGCGATGTTCGGCAGCTCGACCTCGGTCGTGTACGTGCGCACGTGCGCCGCTCCCTCCGAGCCCGGGAAGACCTTCCAGGCCTTGAGCCGCTGCTGCCGGTCCGGCCGGGCCTGGAACGGGAACTTGGGGTCCTCGATCCGGGTCCGCACCGTCACCCGCACGATCGCCGAACGGATCGCCTCGGGACGCGCCGTCAGCGAGCCGTCCGGGGGATTGACCGCACCGCCGATCACCACCGTCCCGTCGTCCGGAACGTCCGGCGACAGGTTGATGTCGAAGGTCGCCGAGCCGCCCGCGCCGGGCTGCGCCGCCCGGAACCAGATCTGGAAGTCGACCGCGTATCGCACGACCGTCTCGCGGGTCGCGGGGATCGGCGCCCGGTTCTGGTCGACCATGTAGCGCACCAGGTCCGTTACCTCCTTCTCGTTCTCGGGCGTCGCCGGGTCGTCGACGTCCGAACGCTGCTCGATCCGGTACCAGACCCCGTTGACCACGTTGACCCGGCACCCCTCGCAGAACCCCTCCACGCCGCAGGCGGTGGCCGGGCTGAACTGGATCGGCGCCGGCGAGACCGTCAGCATTCGGGAGGCGAAGCCGGAGACCGACGTGATGCGCGTGAACTGCGCGAAGCCGTGCCGGTTGACGATGCGCAGGAAGGCCGAGGTCGGGAACAGCTGGGCGAACTCGGCGTCCGTCAGCACCGCCGGCAGCGCCGCGCCGCCGTCCGCCACGCCGGGGTCCTGGTACACCAGCAGCGGCTGCAGCCGGACCGTGGCCGCTGCGGCGTTGATCGTCTCCGCCAGGTACTCGTTCGCGCTCAGGTAGTTGCCGTACAGGATCACGTCGTCCGGACTCACGTTGACGTTCTGCGCCGCGGTCTCCACCGGCAACGCCGGGGCCGTGCCGTCCCGCGCGAAGATCGCCCCGCTCGTCCCGCCGTTGCGGAACACGATCGGGTGCACCCGCAACGGCGTCATCCCCTCGGGACGACAGACCAGCGGGTCACGGTCGCTGTTCGGCGTGGCGAGGTACCCGGCGCGCTGCAGGTCGGACGAGATCATCTCCATCCCCAGCCGCGCCTCGAGCTGCGCCTGGGAAATACGGCCCTGCTCCCGCATCGCCTGCTGGACCGTCGCGTAGTAGTAGTAGATGCCGATCAGCGCCACCGCCGCCACCACCAGCGACACCAGCAGCTCGACGATCGTGAAGCCGCGCCGGCTCATCGCACCACCTGGTTGCGCCAGATCGTCGACGCGAGCTGGATCACGTTGACGCTGCGGAGGTCGGGGTCCGCGCCGACCAGCATCCCGGCGGCCGGACAGGTCCAGCTCGCCGTGCTCCCGGCGGGCCGCAACCCCTGCTTGAACCACAGCACCCGCACCTCGAGCCGCACGATCTCGTTCGGGACCAGCACCGTCAGCCGGTACTGCACGCAGTACTCGGCGTAGTCGCGGACCTGGCCGGCCGGGCCGGGCCAGGTCTCCAGGTACCGGTTGAGCGGCGCGCCGGCCGGGCGCGTGCCCATCATCGGCAGCGCGTTCCAGCCGGTGGCGAAGCCGGCCGTGGTGACGTTGATCCCGAGCGGCGCGAGCAACGGGGTGCGGGTCGGGGTGAGGTCGGTGCCGTCGATGTTCCACAACAGCGACTCGGACCGCCCACGCTCGAGCCAGAACTCGGCGACGTACGTCGCCGAGGTGACGTCGTTGGCCGAGGCGTTGCTGCGCATCAGCGCTTCCTGGAACGCCAGCAGCCCGGCCGCCGCGGTGAGGAACACCACCACCGCCATCATCACCTCGATCATCGTGAAACCGCGGCCGCCTCGCCGTCGCCGGACGACCACGCACGTCCGCTCGGTCATCGCAGCACCCCCGGGACCCCGCCCTGCGGGACGTAGACCTCCTTGAGCAGTCCGAGGAACGAGCCGGACGGGCCCTCGCGGCGGTCGAGGCGGAAGCGCAGGCCGCCGTTGACCGGGATCCAGCCGGCACCGGACCAGCGCAGCATGCGCCCGCGACGGTTGACGCAGACCACCAGGCTCTCGTGGGCGGTCCAGGCGCCGCCCGGCGCGCCTTCGTCGAGGTTGAGGATCGTGACGCCGGTCTGCCGGTAGCCGCCGGCCGCCAGCGTCCCCGAGATGTGGACCTCGGCCAGGCCGCAGCGGTGCTGCTCGGTGGCCAGCCACGTGCCGCACGCGGCGTAGGGATCGGCCTCGGCCACGTCCGGCGGCGGCATCATCCGGGCGGCGATGCGCTGGAAGCCCGAGCAGGTGCCGTCGGGGCTCTCGTCGATGCGCAGGTTGGCCGTGGCGTCGGTCGGGTTGCGATCGATCCGGATGCGGACGGCCGTGTTCTTGAGCAGCGCGCGGGCCCGCGCCTTCTCGAAGACCTGCTGGACCTCCCCCGTCGCCTGCACCAGCCGGTCGGTGTGCGTCGTGCCCATGAAGGTCGGCACCGCAACCGTCGCGACGACCATGATGATCACGATCACGAACATCATCTCGACCAGCGAGAAGCCGGGACGGCCGTCGTTCATGGGGCCTCCACCGAGGGTCCCGAAACCGGCGATCCGGCGGCACCGATGTTGACCTCGCGCGTCAGCGACGGCAGTCCCTTGCAGGTACACGCGCAGTCCTCGCCGCCCTCGATCGTCACGCACAGGCAGCCGCCGGTCTCGGCCGCCGCGCAGTAGCAGCCGTCCGTGATGCATTGGCAGTCGCCGCAGTAGGCCGGATCGTCCGGGGCGAACTCCGCGATGAACTCGTCCGGCCCGGTCTGCAGCACGCCGCCGCCGGGGACCATCGACAACTCCGCCGGGACGGGCGCCTCCGGGAGGGGCGCCGGGAGGTCGGAGGTCGCCGTGGACGGGGACGGGGGTCCCCGGAGCCCGGTCGGGTCGCCGCCCGAGTCGGCGTCGGGCCGGGAGCAGCCGACGGCCAGGAGCGCCAGCCAGCACCAGGTCGGGACTCGCATCGTCGTCATGTTCGGCTCCCTCCTCCCGCCGCCGCCGTCAGGGACAGGTCGGCGTGAACGCGTACGCGCTGCCGGGCAGCGGCGAATCGAGCAACACGTAGTAGGTGCCGGGCGTCACCGTTACCGCCGCCGTCGTCGTGCTCGCGGCCAGGCAGGTCACGCTGCACGGGTCGCTCAGGATCATCACGACCGTGCCGCTGCCGGTTTCCGCCGCGTTCAGCGTGACGGACAGCGTCCCGGACCGCACGACCTCGATCTGCATCACGACGTCGGCGCCCGCGGCGGGCTGGGTCCCGCCCGGGCAACTCACGGCCGAGTACTCGCTCGGCCGACCCATGGCATTCCCCATCATCTCGTCCCCGCACACCAGGGCGAGGTACTCCGGGAACCCGTGCTCGCAGGTGTCGCTGGCCTCGATGCAGCGGTCCGTCGTGCACGGGTCGCCGTCGTTGCACGGGCTGGTGCCGAGCTCGCCGGTGCAGTACAGGATGCCGTCCAGGCCGCGACGACAGCGGTCGTTGCTGATGCAGAACAGTCCGTCGTCGCAGACCGAACCCTCGGCGGCCTCCGTATGGTGGCAGCCGGTGAGCGGGTCGCAGCCGTCGGTCGTGCAGGCCTCGTGGTCGTTGCAGTCGAGCGGCCCGGAGAAGTAGCAGGCACCCGCGAGGCAGGTGCCGAAGCCGCTGCAGATGTCGCCGCCGCACTCGATGCCGTCGTATTCGGGGATCGAGGCGCAGACGTGGAAGGACGGGTCGCAGAACTCGAACAGGCAGGGGTCGAGGTCCGGGCACTCGTCGTCGGCGACGCAGGTGTAGGTGCAGTCGGCGTCGCAGCCGTCGCCGGAGATCGCGTTGCCGTCGTCGCACTGCTCGAGGTCCGCCGGGTTGGCCGGGTTGGTCCGCAGGAGGCCGTCGCCGCAACGGGCGGCCTGGCAGGCGATGCAGTCGTCGGTGACCTCGAAGTCGCCGTCGTCGCAGACTTCGGGCGGGTCGACGGTGCCGTTGCCGCAGAGCGGCGAGTAGCGGCAGTCGGCCTCGCAGCCGTCGCCGGCGGTGGCGTTGCCGTCGTCGCAGACCTCGATGTCGGCGGGGTTCGCCGCGGTGAGCCGCACGTAGCCGTCGCCGCAGCGGGCATTCGCGCAGTTGACGCAGTCGTCGGTCCAGACGAAGTTCGCGTCGTCGCACTCCTCCGGGGGAGCCACGGCGCCGTCGCCGCAGTTCCCGCTGAACGTGCAGTCGGGCTCGCAGCCGTCGCCGGAGACGGCGTTGCCGTCGTCGCACTGCTCGAGGTCCGCCGGGGCCTCGGGGTGCAGCCGGATGATGCTGTCGCCGCAACGGGCCGCCACGCAGGCGGTCGTGCAGTCGTCGATGTCCTCGAAGTTGCCGTCGTCGCACTCCTCGCCGTCGTCGCGGATCCCGTTGCCGCAGTACGGGATGTAGCCGTCGACATCGATGTCCGGATCGGCGTCGCCGTCCGGACCCACCCATTCGTCCCCCTCCGGACCGATGCCGTCGTCCGGGACGAGCCCGTCGTCGGCATCGGCGCCCGCGTCGGGGTCGAACGGCCGACAGGATCCCTGGAAGCAGTAGTACCCGTCCGGGCAGTCCGAGCTGCGCTCGCACTCGTCGCCGCAGCCGACCGCGAGCATCCCGGCCAGCCCGACGGCCGCCGGCGCCAGGAACAACCGCAAGTGGAGTGTCATCACCGGCACCTCCGCCCCGCCTACTGGAACTCGACGGTGTACCAGCCGCCCTGGGGGTCGGCCGTGGCCGAATCGACCGCGAAGTAGTAGGTCCCGGCGGGCGCGTTGTCGACCATCAGCGTCTCCACTCCGCCGCCGCCGTACCGGCTGCAGCCGAACCATGCGCCGGCGGCGGCCGAGTAGGGCCCGGCGCCGGAGCAGTAGACGTTGCGCGTGCCGACGCCCGCGGGCACGTAGACCCACAACGCGCCGTTCCACAGGTAGGATGCCTCGCCCTCCCAGACGTCGCCGCGCACCCTGGGATACAGCCGCGCCGTCAGGTCGCGCGTGCCGGCGTTCGCGTAGTAGTAGTACACTTCGCGACCGCTGTAGGCGGTCCGGGAGTTGTTCGGGTACGCGTAGCTATAACCGTGGTCCGCCCACGCCAGGCTCGGGATCTGCTTCGCCCCGTCCTCTCCGGTCGTCACGGCACGCGCCCCCCGGAGCAGCGTGTTGCTGCCGTCGGAGCCGTCGGGGATCCCGTCGCCGTCCTCGTCGAACTCGATGCGCAACGTGTAGTTGCCGCAGGCGTTGAACGGGTAGCTCGTGACCACGATCCCGCCCCACCAGCCGGGCGGCACGCGTCCGGTGACGATCTTCGAGCCGCGGCCCGCCGGGCCCGAGATGTAATGGTGCGTGTCGTTGTCGCACGACAGGAGGTACCAGGGACTGCGGCAGTTGTTGACCGCGAAGAACATGGTGTTGTCGAAGCCGCCGGTAGTGAAGGTCCCGTCCAGCGTCACGACGTAGCCGCGGTTGAGCGTGTCGAACGGCGGCGTCGCGTGGTTCACGTGGTAGATGTTGAAGTAGTAGCCGTCGTAGATCGGGCCGTACGGCAGCGACGAGGTGTGGGACACGCAGTTCGGCATGTTCGTATACCAGTCGGACGTCCAACTGCAGGTATTGCCGCTCCAGGTGCCCCCGAGCTGGATCTCGGGGAGCGGCGGGTCGGAGCAGTCCGAGGTGTTGGCCGCCCGGCGGTCGATGCGGACGTTGTACAGCCCGCCGGCTCCCACGCTGTCCACCACCACGTAGCTGCGCCCGGAGGGGAACCACAGGTTGTGCTGGCAGGAGTCGTTCGCGTCGTGACCCAGCACCGGCGTGTACCAGCAGGCCCCGCCCGACACGTCGTCGTTGTTGCAGGAGTAGTACTGGGAGCCGACCCCGCAGCCGCCCGAGCCGTTGTAGTAGTAGTGGACCGGGTTGAACCCCGCCGGGCCGCCGGTCTGCACGCGGTAGCGGTAGGTCGCGAACTCGTTGGGCGAGATGTCGAAGGAATGCACGAGGTCGGGGCCGCCGGCGCCGCCGCAGGTCGAGGAGTAGTTGTCGCGGCCGCAGTAGGTGTCGCCGCTGCTCGCCCAGTAGGCGCTGGCCCCCGTGCCGCTCTGCGCGATGTTCGTGCCGTTGCACAGGTCGTTCGCGGCGTAGGAGCTGATCGGGTGCGTGCAGGTCCCCGCACCGTCGCACTGGTCCAGCGTGCACGCGTGCACGTCGGCCGTGCACGAGGTGCCCGCCGGCAGGTAGCTCCAGGCCGTGCGAGACGTGGCCGAGACGCAGCCCTGGCACTCGTACGACGGCCGTCGCGCTCCCTCCGCGTAGCAGGTGCCGGAGATCAGGCAGCCGACGGTCACCGAGTGCGAGCAGGTTCCCGAGCCGTTGCAGATGTCGTTCGTGCAGCCGTAGCTGTCCGGGGTGCAGGCCGTCCCGAGCGTGTCGTTGGTCCAGGCCGTCGTCGAACTCGCCACCACGCACGCCTGGCACTCGTTGGCGGGATTCGGCGTGGTGTTCGTGTAGCACACGCTGCCGATGTAGCAGTAGTTTGGCGCCAGCGGGTGCGCACAGAGGCCGAGACCGTTGCACTGGTCCAGCCTGCAGGAGATGCCGTCGTCGGGACACGAGGTTCCGGCGGCGAGATTCGACCACGCCGTTTGCGTCACCGACGACTGGCAGGAGGCGCAAGGGTTGGACGGGTTGAGCGTGCCGTTCGTGTAGCAGACGCTGCTGATCAGGCAGTTGCCCGCCGTGATCGGATGCGTGCAGACCCCGCCGCCGTCGCAGACGTCGTCCGTGCACGCCAGCCCTTCGTTCGGGCAGTCCGAGCCGGCCGCGCGGTTGGTCCAGGCCGTCGGGTTCACCCCCGGCTGGCACGACTGGCACGGGGACCCGGGACGCCAGGCGTCCGCCGGATAGCAGACCCCGGCGATCAGGCAGTAGCCCGGGAGCAGCGAGTTCGCGCAGGAGTAGGTGCCGCCCGGCAGGTCGGTGCAGACGTCGCCGGTGCAGGCGAGCGCGTCGATGCACGGATTCCCGGAACCGATGCACAGCCCCGCGGCGTCGCAGACCGAGGTCGTCGTGCAGCCCATCCCGTCGTCGCACGCCACCCCCGGCGTCGGCGGATGGGTGCAGGTGCCCGAACCGTCGCAGATGTCGTTCGTGCAGACGTTGGCGTCGGCCGCACAGGCGGTGCCCAGCGGCTGCGTCACCCGCTCGCAGTCCCCCGTGGCGGTGTTGCAGACCCCGCGATAGCAGGGATCGGACTCCGGACAGTCCGCGTCCGTCGTGCAGCACCCGGGGATCGGCGTGAAGACGCAGCCGACGGCCGGGTCGCACGAGTCGACCGTGCAGACGTTGGTGTCGACGCACGTCACCGGGTTGTACGTGCAACGCGCCGAGCCGGCGTCGCAGATGTCGACCGTGCAGAAGTCGCCGTCGTCGCAGTCCGCGTTCGTGCTGCACGCGCACCCGGGACCCGGCACCGGCGTGTGCGGACACCGGTCCAGCACCTCGTCGCACCAGTCCGACGTGCAGGGATCCCCGTCGTAGCACGGGTTGAACGTCGGGTCCGGCGGCTCGCACTCGCCCCAGCAGTTGCACGTCTCCCGCCCGTTGCAGAACAACCCGTCCTGGCACGGCGTGTCGTCCGCACAGCACGACTCCTCCGCGAAGTACGCCTGAGCGATCTCCTCGGGCACCCCCGAGGCCCCTCCCGCACCTCGCTGGCCGCCGTCGTCCCCGGTGACGCAACCTCCGGCCGCCAGGCCCAGCACTGCCAGTGCCGCCACGACCAACGCGAACGCCGGCGGATGCCCACGGAAGTGGTTGATGGTTCGCACGCCAGCCTCCCTTCATCTCCCGGATACCCCGGGCTCGGACCTTCTTCGCGAGGTTCTCTGCCTCGCCGCCCCTTCCAAGGCAAGTTCCATGCCCATTTTCCGAATCTCCAACAAGGGTTGCCGCCCCTCTGGCTCCCCAGCCGGACCACCACCAGGAACCCGGGGACCGAAGGCGAATCGTGTATGAATTGCTTTAGTGATTCGAGATGTTGCACCTTCGTTTTTCGAGCGGCGTCCAGACAGTGCGGCCTTGACGAGCCGCCCCAAGAGGCTGCCCGGGCCGGACTCCGTAGGAACGGGCGGCCCTCATCACTACGCAGAAAGTAGTCGGTAGGAACTTCCTTGCGGGGTTCAGGGTCCGGGCCAGACGCATCGAAAACCGAGGTCCGGGAGCGCCTGCACGGGCTCGAAGGCGGAACGATAGCCGGTCATCGAAAGGCGCGAACCGGTCGCGAACGACCCTCCGCGCACTACCCGCCGCTCCCCGTTCGCCGGACCCGCAGCGTCCGCGTCGGGTGCGACGGCGTAGTACAGCGGGTCGTACCAGTCGGCGGTCCACTCGGCCGCATTCCCCGCCAGGTCACGCGCGCCGCAGGGACTCGCGCCGGCAGGACGGGCCCCGACGTCGGCCGGTTCCGTCGCGCCGCAGGCCACCGTCAACGCCTGCTCGCACGACGGCTCCGCATGGCCCCACGGGTAGCGTCGCCCATCCGCACCGCGCGCCGCCTTTTCCCACTCCGCCTCGGTCGGGAGACGCCCGCCGATCCAGGCGCAGTACGCCGCCGCCGCGTCCCAGGTCACGCAGGTCGCCGGCTGCTCTGGCCGCAGCGCGGGCGTCGCCTCCGGACAGGCCCGCGCCGGACAGGCGCCCGCGGCGACGCACGCCTCGTACTCGCCCGCCGTCGTCTCGTGCCGCGCGAGGCGGAACGCCGAAACCGTCAGCTCGCGCATCGGGTGCGTGTCGGGGTTGCCGAACGGCCGCGGCTCGTCGGGGTGCCCGCGCCAGAACGGTCCCGCGACGACCGCCACCGCGTCGGGCGGCGGCGGCTTCGGCGCGGCAACGCTCGGCACCCTCCCCTCTCCCTCCGGCGTGGCCGGCGCGGCTCCGCCCGCGGCCCGCGCGTCGGCGGCGGGACCTTGTGCGGTCTTCGACTCCGGCGTGTCGCCCGAGCGCAGCGTCAGCACGGCGACGACCAGCGCCGCCGCGGCCGACGCCATCAGCAACGGAAGGACCAGACCGTTCTTCATCGCGCTCCACCTCCGCCCCCGACGGCCCGCCCGAACGGCCCGGCTTCCTTCGACGCGCCCGCGCGGGAAACCGACGACCGCACCTCCACGTCAACCCTTGATCACGGCCAAAGGCTCCAGCCGGGCGACGGCCCCGCATAGCCCGGCGCCGGTCACCACGCCGACCACCTCATCGACGTCCTTGTACGCTTCCGGCAACTCCTCGACGACGGTGCCGCGCGAGGCGGCGCGCAGCAGGATCCCGCGCCGTCCCAGCTCCTCGACGATGTTGCGGCCGTGGGCTCGGCGCTTGGCCTGCTCGCGGGACAAGAGGCGGCCCGCGCCGTGGCACGACGAGCCGAACGTCTCTTCCATCGCACGCGGGAGCCCGACCAAGACCCAGCTCGCCCGCCCCATGTCGCCGGGGATCAGCACCGGCTGACCGACGCGACGGTAGCGCAACGGAAGCTCGGGGTGCCCCGCCGGGAACGCCCGCGTCGCCCCCTTGCGGTGGACGCACAGCCGCCGCGAGACGCCGCGCACGAGGTGCTCTTCCCACTTGGCGATGTTGTGCGCCACGTCGTAGACCGTGCGCGGCTTCGCCGCGCTTCCACGGCCGCCGAACAGCCGCTCGAAGACCTGCCGCACCCGGTGCGCGATCGCCTGGCGGTTCGCGAAGGCGAAGTTCGCCGCGGCCGCCATCGCCGCCAGGTACCGCTCGGCCTCGGGCGTGCCGAGCGGCGCGCAGCAGAGCTGGCGGTCGGGAAGGCGGATCCGGTACTTCGTCGCCGCGCGGCCCAGCTCCCGCACCGCGTCGTCGCACACCTGGTGCCCCAGGCCCCGCGACCCGGTGTGGATCGAGACCACGATGCGGCCGGCCCGCAAGCCGAACGCCTCGGCCGCCTCCGCGTCGCGGACCTCGGCCACCCGGCCCACCTCGATGAAATGGTTGCCCGAGCCGAGCGAGCCGAGCTGCGGGAGGCCGCGCGAACGGGCGCGCTCCGAGACCGCCGCGGGGTCCGCTCCGGCGATGCGGCCCCGGCTCTCGATCGCCTCGAGGTCCTCCTCCTCCCCGAAACCCTGCTCGACCACCCAGCGCGCGCCGTCGGCCAGGACCCGGTCGAGGCGTTCCCGGTCGAGCGGCAGGTCGGCGAGACCTTCCGAGCCGACGCCGCTGGGGACGGCGCGGAAGAGCTGCTCGAGCAGCTTCGCGAGCCGCGGGCGGACGTCCTCTTCGGCCAGCTCCGTCGCCAGCAGCCGGACGCCGCAGTTGATGTCGTAGCCGACGCCGCCGGGCGAAACGACGCCGCCGTCGGCCGGGTCGAACGCGGCGACGCCGCCGATCGGGAAGCCGTAGCCGAAGTGGATGTCGGGCATCGCCAGCGCGCGTCCGACGAGCCCCGGCAGGTGCGCCACGTTCGCCACCTGCTCGACCGCACTGCCGCCCCCCGGGCCCTCCGTCTCCGCGAGCAGCCCGGCCGAGGCGTAGACGAGCCCCTCGGCACGCATCTCGCCCTGCCGCGGCAGCAGCCAGCGGAACTCGTCGAGGCGTTCGAGGCGGGGTCGGTTCTTGCCCATCACCCACACAGTACAGGAAATGCCCTCCCCTACAGGTCGATCACCAGGTGTGCGCGCCAGGGGGTCGGTCCGCGGCCGCGGCGGACGACGCGCAGGGCGTGGCGCGTGACCGCCTTGGGCACCCGCTCGATCGGCACGTCGGTGCCGCGCACCCGCTGTCCGAAGGCCGCCAGGCGCAGCGCGCGTTCCTCGAGCTCCGCGGTGACGCGCGCGGGGAGCCAGCCGTCGGCGTCGAGCCACACCAGCAGCTCGGTCAGCGCCTCGACCAGCGCCTCGGCCAGCTCCGCGCGCGAGAGCCGCTCCGGCGGCGCGGGGAGCGGAACCGAGGCCTCCCGCCGCTCGAACTCCCGCAACCGCTCGCGCGACGCGATCGTCGCGACCAGGCCGTGGGCCGCCTGGACCACGAGGTCGGCGGGGTCGGCGCCGCAGACGCGCAGCGCGACGTCGCCGCCGTGGTCGGCCCGCGCGGCGGCGACGGTGCGCGGCAAGGTCCACGGTCCGTCGAGCAGCGGGGCGTCGGGGCAGGCGGCGAGCAGCGCGGCGACCGTGCGCCCGAGCACCGGGTGGACGAGGCCGGGGTCGAGGTCGGACAACGGCCGGAGCACGAAGCGCCGCTCGGCGATCCGCGGGTGCGGCACCGCCAGCGCCGGCGACGCCGCGGCCCCCTGCAGCACCACACCCTCGAACAGCAGCAGATCGATGTCGATCGGCCGCGGCCCCCACCGATCGCCCGTGCGCCGCCGCCCGATCGCCTGCTCGACCTGCAACGCCGCCGCAAGCAGCCGCTGGGGCGCGAGCGCGGTGTCGAGCTCAAGGACCGCGTTGACGTAGTCGGGCTGCGGCGGGCCGTGGGCGGCCGAACGGTACGCGGGGGAGAGGCGGCGCACGCGGATGTCGGGAACCCGGTCGAGCCGCCGGACGGCATCGACGAGCTGCGCCTCGGGGTCGCCGAGGTTCGCGCCGAGGCCGAGGAAGGCGATCACGGCCGTGGGGTCTGGGGGTTGGGGTGGTCGACGGTGGGCTCGGCGGACGCCTCGGGCACCTCCACCGGCGGCGCCTCGGGCGTTCCCGTGTCCTCCGCGGGATGCCCGTCGCGCACGAAGATCCGTCGGCGGTCCTCCAGCAGCGCCTCGAGGTCGAGCGCCGCGGTGCGGACGGCGGCGACGATGCGGTTGACGCGGGAGATCCGGCCGCCGCGCTCGCGCAGCAGCAGGTCGAACGGCCGCCGGCTCTGCCGGACCTTCGCCGCCTCGCCCCGCGGCGCCTCGGCGGGGTCGAAGGCGTAGACCCGCGAGCAGTACGCCGCCGCGTAGTGCAGCAGCTTCGCCTCGAAGCGCACCAGCTCCCGGTCCCGCTCGACCCGCCGCTCCCGCGCCTCCCGGTCCCGCTCCTCCCGGCGGGCCTTGCGCTCGAGGTACGCTTCGTGGCGCAGGCGCAGGATCTCGGCATGTCGTCGGTCGAGCGGCTCGAACGCGGCCTGGAGGCGGGCACGGACGTCGCGCGGCAGCAACAGCCCGCGGAACGCATCGACCACCTTGCGGCGGGCGTTGGAGGCGACGGTCAGCCGCTCCTTGGGGGCGTCGGCGTCGACCTCAGCCAGGGCGGCCCGCAGGCCGAGGAGCAGCCCCTCGACCTGCGCCTCGGCGTCCAGCGCCTCGGCGTCGCGCTGCCGGTACTTCGCGGTCAGCGCCTGGCGGGCCTCGTCGAAGCGGGCCAGCGCCTCGCGGGCCTTGCCGCGGTCGGCGCCGGCTTCGAGCAGCTCCTGGACGCGGCGGCGGGCCTCCCCGACGGCGTCGGCCTTCGCGCGGCCGCGGGCCAGCGGGTCGTAGGCCTCGACGGCGGCGACGAACTCCTGGACCGCGCCGGGGAGCGCCATCGCGTGCGCGGCGCCGACCTCCCGCTGCTCGGCGCGCTGCCGGCCGCGCTCGCGCCGCCGCTCCTGGACCGTTCTTCCGAGCTCGTCGATCTCGCGCTGCAGGGTCCGCCCCGCCCCGCGGGCCAGGCGGCCCATCCGCTGGTCGTGCTGGAAGCGCTCGCGCAGCCCGCCGACCCCGTCGAGCACCGCAGCGAAGGACTCGGCGGAGGTCTCCAGGGTCAGCGCCGCCGCCTGCCCGCGGAGCTGCTCCAGCCGCTCCCGCAACGCGCGCTCCGTCTCCGCCTGGAGGGCGGCGAGGGCGGCGGGGTCGGGGTTGTTGCCGGCGGGGCGTGCGGGCATGGCGGCGGTCCGTGGGCGGCGGCCGTGCTACTTCAGCACGCCGAGCTCCTTGCCGACCTTGGTGAAGGCGGCGATGGCGCGGTCGAGGTGTTTCTGTTCGTGGCCGGCGGAGAGCTGGACGCGGATGCGCGCCTGGCCCTTCGGCACAACCGGGTAGAAGAAGCCGATCACATAGATGCCTTCCTTGAGCAGCAGATCGGCGAACTTCTGCGCCAGCGGCGCCTCGTAGAGCATGATCGCGACGATCGGGTGGACGCCCGGCTTGATCTCGAAGCCGGCCTTGGTCATGTTCTCCCGGAAGTACTTGGTGTTCCACTCCAGCTTGTCGCGCAGCTCCGTCGTCTCCGACAGCAGGTCGAACACGGCCATCGTCGCGTAGACCACGGCGGAGGAGACGGTGTTGGAGAAGAGGTACGGACGCGAGCGCTGCCGGAGCAGCTCGATGATCTCCTTGCGGCCCGAGGTGAAGCCGCCGGAGGCGCCGCCGAGGGCCTTGCCGAAGGTCCCGGTGATGATGTCGATCTTGCCCATCACGTCGTTGTGCTCGTGGCTGCCGCGGCCGTGCTTGCCGAGGAAGCCCGTGGCGTGGGCGTCGTCGACCTGGACCAGCGCGTCGTACTTCTCGGCCAACGCGACGATCTGGTCGAGCTTGGCGATGTCGCCGTCCATCGAGAACGCGCCGTCGGAGGAGATCAGCCGGTACTTGGCGTTCTGGGTCTGCTTGAGCTTCTCCTCCAGGTCGCTCATGTCGGCGTGGTTGTAGATGTAGCGCGTCGCCTTGCACAGGCGGATGCCGTCGATGATCGAGGCGTGGTTGAGCTGGTCGGTGATGATCGCGCAGTCCTTGTCCAGGAGCGGCTCGAACACGCCGCCGTTGGCGTCGAAGGCCGAGGAGTAGAGGATCGTGTCCTCGGTGCCGAGGAACTTGGCGACCTTCTGCTCGAGCTGCTTGTGGATGTCCTGGGTGCCGCAGATGAAGCGCACCGAGCTCATCCCGTAGCCCCATTTGTCGAGCCCCTCGTGGGCGGCCTTGACGACCTTGGGGTGGGAGGAGAGCCCGAGGTAGTTGTTGGCGCAGAAGTTGATCACGTCCTCGCCGGTCTTGACCTTGATGTCCGCCGACTGCGGACCCATGATGATCCGCTCGGACTTGTACAGCCCCTGCTCCCGGATGCTCTTCAGCTCGCTCTGCAGCCAGTCCTTGATCTTGCCGTACATCGCCCTCTCCTCATCCCCCGGCCGGTCCGCCCGCACCGCGCGCGGACCCGGGAAACCGACGCCCCGCGGGCGCCGCGGGTCCAGCCGCTACTTCATCCCCAGGCGCTTGCGCGCCGCCGCCAGCTCCGCCGGGTCGGGGAACAGCACGACCTTGGCCGACGCGCGCGGCCGCGTCGTCATCGCCCCGAACCCCTGGGCGAAGTCCTCCAGCGCGAACAGGTGCGTGATCACCGGCGAGACGTCGAGACGCCCGGCCGCCAGCAGGTTGCGGTTGCGGTACCAGGTGTCGAACATCCGGCGGCCGCTGATCCCGTGGATCTGACACCCCTTGAACACGATGCCCGCGTTGTAGTCCACGGGCAGCGGCGACTGCGGAGCGATGCCGAAAGCGCTGATCCGACCCGCCTTGCGCACCATGCGGAAGCAATCGACGATCGAGTCCTGCGAGCCGACCATCTCCAGCGCGAGGTCCACGCCGTTGCCGCCGGTGTGGTCCCGCACGAACTGGTAGCGCTCGTCGGCCGTCGACTTGTTGGTGTACAGCAGGTGGTCGGCGCCGAGCTTCTTCCCGATCTCCATGTTGAAGTCGTACTTGCCGATCAGGATGATCTTCGCCACGCCGCAGGTGCGGGCGATCGCCACGGCGAACAGCGAGATCGGGCCGTCGCCGGTGATCACCATCGTCTTGCCGGCGATGTCGGCGTCCTCGCCCATCACCGCGTAGCAGGCGTTCCCGAGCGGCTCCTGGATCGTCGCCAGCTCCGGCGGAATGCTCTTGTCGTTGACCCACGCCACCGACTCGGGCACCGCGAAGTACTCGGCAAACGCGCCGTCGCAGTCGACCCCGAGGATCTGCATGTGCTCGCCGACGTGGAAGCTGCCGAGCAACGCGGTGAGGTCGCCCGGGTCGTAGATGTGCGTCTCGGCCGAGATCGAATCGCCGACCTTGATCCGCTTGACGTGCGCCCCGACCTCCACCACCTCGCCCGCCACCTCGTGGCCGAGGGTCTGCGGCAGCCGCTTCTCCCCGATCCGCCCCTGGGCCCACGGGTCCCACTTCCAGATGTGGACGTCCGTGCCGCAGATCGAGGTCGCGCGGACCTTCACCAGCACCCAGTCCGGCGCGGGCTTCGGGATCGGCACCTCCTGCCAGGAAGCCCCCTCCTTCGGCTCGAGCTTCCGAACGGCCTTCATCTTCTCCGCCATCGGTGACCTCGTTGCGCTGGTGCCGAGCGGCACGCAACCCCCGGGACGGGAACGAACCGGACGGCGTCCCGCTCAGAACATCGCGGTGACGCTGGCGAACACGTCGAAGATCGTCGTCTCCTGCACGCGGAAGCGGTTGCCCGGCGCGTCGATCACGTCGCGCGTCATCGGGTTGTACTGCGCCGACCCGGTCCCGCAGCGGTCGCTGGTGCTGACCTCCGAATTGCACTCGTCCGTGAACGTGACGTAGTGCTCCTGGTCGTGGGCGAAGCCGACGCCCGCGGCGAACTTCACGTACTTCGCCGCCTGCACCATGAAGGTCAGCCGGCCGGCGAAGGTGCCGTAGTTCTCCACGTCGGTCATCCCGCTCCAGGCGTACAGGCTGTCCTGACCATACCGGTCGTTCCAGCACGCCTCTGTCGACCCGGCCTCGCAGCCCGGTCCCGAACGGCCGTCGTAGGTCAGGCGGGCGTCGGTCGAGGTTCCGAGCGCGTCGAACAACTCGGTGTAGTCGCGCCCCTCGCTGTGGTAGGTCCCGGTGATCTCGAGCCCGATCGAGAACTTCTGGAACCGCTCGAGGTTCTCCCACGGGATCACGTCGAGCCCGAACAGCAGCATCCCCTCCACCGGCGGCATCGTGTTGATCTGGCCCTCGAGCGGGGCGTCGAAGTGGTGGTACGTGTCGTACTTCGGGATCCCGACCTTCGCGAACAGGCCGGCAAACGGCTCGACCCAGCGGAAGCGGCGCGAGAGCGCCATCCCCAGCCGGATCTCGTTCACCCCCTTGCTCATCCCGCCGTCGCTGCCGTCGCCCGACTCGGCCGCCTCCAGCGTCGGGCCGATGCCGAACCGGCCCTCGGCGTTGAGCACCCAGGTCGGCTCGGTCGGGTCCCGTTGCTGGTTGAACGGCGCCCAGGAGAAGCCGACCGCGAACCAGTCGATGCCGGAGCGTTCCGGCGAGCTGAACGGCAGGTCGAACAGCCCGCCCAGGATCGAGTCCACCGCGTCGCGGTTCGTGCCGTCCTCGTAGTCCAGGTCGCGGGTGTCGGACAGGATCAGCGGCCAGCGCGTGTAGAAGTGCAGGTCGTGGTACAGGCCGACGGTCAAGAGCAGGTCGAGCATGTGCGTGATCTGCGTGTAGCGCGCGATGTCCGTGTAGTCGATGAACTCGGTGCCGGCGCCGTCGTCCCGCGTGCAGAACGCCGGGTTGCGGCACTCGCGCGTGACCTTCGAGCGGCGCAGGCTGCGCTGGTAGGCCACCGACAGGCTGAGGTCGAACGGGTCGTCGCCGTCGGCCGCGTCGAGCACATCGACCAGCTCGGTGGGCGAGGTGAAATGGACGAAATCCCACACCGCCCGCTCGGCCGCCGCCGGCTGCGCCGCCCGCTCGCTCGCCGCTTCGTCCCCCGACTCGCGCGACTGCGCCGCGGCGGGCGAGCTCCCGGCCAGCAGCAACAGCACCGCGAACCCAGACGCCGACCCGCAGATGCTCCGCATGGTGTCCAGCCTCATGGCGGGCAAGCTACCAGCGACCGGTTCCGGGTGTCAAGGACGCTCCGTGCCCCCGAATGCCGTGGTTCCGCCCGGTTCCGTCGGGCCGCCCCGCCGGACCGGAGGCGGACGTTCAGTGACCCGCTCCCGGCGCCTCGCCCCGGAGCAGCGCCTCGACCCGCTCCCGCCGCTGCTCCATCCCGCTCGACACGTGCAACGTCCACGGCGCGCTCGCCGACGCGTCCGACGCGGCGACGAGCAGCAACTGCAGCCGCAGCCAGCGGCGAGCGAGCGCCCGCTCCGCCTCGAGGCTCCGCCGCGCGCTGTCGCGCAGCGCGTCCCGCGCCGCCCGGCGCGCCTCCTCGGACAGGTCGCCCCGCTCCAGCTCCGCCAGCAGCCGCCGGTTCTCCGCGCGGGTCGCCTCCAGCGCCTCGAGGCATCCGTCGATCCCGCGGGCGAGCGTCACCACCGCCGTCGGACGCTCGTCGTCCGCCGCCGCCGCCTGCGCCTCGAGCGCGAGCCGCGCCTCGTCCAACTCCGCCTCCGGCGCCGGCGCGCCGGCGTTCCACGTCAACGGCGCGCTGCCGGCCGGAACCGCGGCCGGACCCAGCGCGTGCAGTACGCCGCGCGCGAGCGGCAGCTCCCCGCCCAGCCCGTCGGCCAGCACGAGCGGCTTCGCGGCGGGGTCGTCGTCGGGCACCGCGAGCAGCAGGCCGCGACCGGCGGCGACGGCCCGCGCGACGAACCGGCCACCCAGCGGCTCCACGACGCCGACCGGCGTGAACAGCCGGAGCGGCTCGCCGCCGGGCGACGACCCGAGCGCCGTCAGGCCGCCCTGCGGCAGGCCCAGGTCACTCGGCCGCTGCAGGCCGAGCAGCAGCCGCGAGCCGGGCCGGAGCCGCAGCCGCGCGCCCCCGGCGAGCGTCAGCTCCGCCGGTCCGTCGGCGGAAGCTTCCAGCAGGTCGCCCGCGTACAGCGGCGTCGCGGGCCCGACTCCGTCCGCGGGCGCCCGCGGGGCCGTCTCGAGCCGCGCCACGCGACACTCGCCCGCGCACGACTCGAGCATCGCGACCGGCGGCGGGACGGCGGTGCCCTGGACGACGAGCGGCGGATCGGCGGGCGGGGCCTCGGCCGACGCATCGTCGCCCGGCGGCGGGACCTCCTCCGCCGGCCGCGCGGCGACCGGCGAGGCGTCGGGGGGTCGAGCGGCGTCGGCGGCGCTCGGCCGGTCCGCCTTGCGGCAGGCGGTCGTGGACGCCAGGGCGGCGACGGCCAGCGCGACGAGTCGCAGCCGCGGCGAGCGCTCGCGAGGCGGGGTCGCGGGGACCGGGCTCATGTCGTCGGCTTCTTCAGCTTGGGCGGCAGGCTGGCGCCCGGCGGACGCGCCGTGGGCGGCGGCAGGCTGGCGCCCGGCGGACGCGCCGTGGGCGGCGGCAGGCTGGCGCCCGGCG
>JAFGHH010000330.1 GCA_016930215.1 Deltaproteobacteria bacterium | reverse complement strand
CGCCCGATCTCCGTCCCAACCGCCGTGGCCACCACCAACGCGCGGGCCCGTCCCCGCACCGCCGTCGTCCCCATGAACGCCATGTTGGCGCGGTCGGCCAGCGTCGTGGCGGCCTCCAGCACCTTGGCCGCATCCTTCTCCACCGGGGTCGATTCGCCGGTCAGCGGCGACTCGTCGGTGCGGAAATCCGCGGTCTCCACCAGCCGTACGTCCGCCGGCACCTGGTCCCCCGCCTCGACGATCACCACGTCTCCCGGCACCACCTCCCGCGACGGCACCACCCGCTCGACGCCCCCGCGCACCACCCGGGCGTTGAACGTCAGCATCGCCTGCAGCGACTCCAGCGCCCGCTCGGCCTTGCGCTCCTGCACGTAGCCGATCCCCGCGTTGAGGATGACGATCAGCAGGATCGCGAGGGCGTCCGAGTAGCGCGCGAGGAACCCGACCCCCGGCTCGGCGTGCCAGACCGCAGAGGCCGTGGCGACCGCGGCGGCCGCCAGCAGCGTCAGCACCAACGGGTTGAGGAACTGCGCCAGGAACACCTTCCAGGCGGGCGGCGGCTTGCGCCGCGGCAGCTCGTTCGGCCCCACCCGGTCGAACTCGGTCCGCGCCCGCTCCTCGCTCAGCCCCTCGCCGGGACGGACGTCGAAGCGCCGCAGCGCCTCCTCGCGCGCGCTGTCATGGAATTCCCGACCGGTGGTCTCCATGGCGGGCCTAGCTAACGCATGCCGGCCTCCGGCGCAAGTCCCCGGGTCGCGCGAAAATGGGGGTTTCTTCGAATCCGATCTTTGGGTAAGGTGACGCGGCATGGACACCGGGGGCTCGGGGGGCCACGGGGATGCGCGATGACGATTCCGATTGATGCAGACGATCTCCTTCAGCGTTTCCTGAGCTACGTCCAGATCGACACCCGCTCCGACCCGCGCTCGCAGACCACGCCCAGCACGCCCAAGCAGTGGGTGCTGGTCCGCAAGCTCGAGGGCGAGCTCAAGGAGCTGGGGCTGGCGGACGTGCGCGTCACGGAATACGGCTACGTGCTGGCCACCCTGCCCGCCACATCGTCCAAGGCGAACATCCCCCGCATCGCCCTGCTGGCGCACCTCGACACCGCCCAGAGCTGCTCGGGCCTCGCCGTTCCGATCGTCCACCGCAACTACCAGGGCCAGCCGCTGGCCCTGCCCCGCGACCCCAACGTCGTGCTGACCGTCGACAACGAACCGGGACTCAAGGACAAGCTCGGCGAGGACGTGATCACCGCCTCCGGCGACTCGCTGCTCGGCGCCGACGACAAGGCCGGCGTCGCCGCGGTGATGGCCGCCGTCCGGTACCTCGTTCAGCACCCCGACGTCGCCCGCGGCGTGGTCCGCATCTGCTTCAACCCCGACGAGGAGATCGGCCGCGGCTCCGAAAAGATCTCCCTCGACGAACTGGCCGCCGATTTCGCCTACACCTTCGACGCCGACGGGCTCGGCATGGTCAACTACGAGACCTTCTCGGCCGACCGGGCCGTGCTGAAGATCACCGGCGTCGCCGCCCACCCCGGTTGGGCCAAGGGTGTGATGGTCAACGCCCTCAAGCTCGCCGGCAAGTTCCTCGCCGCCCTGCCCAAGGACGCCTCGCCCGAGCACACCACGAGCCGCGAGGGCTTCGTCCACCCTGACGACATGCACGGCGACGCCGGCGAGGTCACCATCGAGCTGCTGGTGCGCGACTTCGAGCTGGACGGCCTGGCGGCCAAGCGCAAGATCATCGAGGACCTCGTCGAGCAGCTCAAGGCCGAGGAGCCGCGGGCGCGCTTCGAGCTGGTGTTCAAGGCCCAGTACCGCAACATGCGCTACTGGCTCGAGAAGGACTTCCGGCCGGTCGACTACGCGATGGAGGCCATCCAACGCTGCGGCATCAAGCCCTACTTCGAGGCGATCCGCGGCGGCACCGACGGTTCAAGGCTCACCGAGCGCGGCCTGCCGACACCGAACATGTTCTGCGGATTCCACGACGTGCACAGCCTGCGCGAGTGGGTCACCCTGCAGGACATGGTGAAGGCCGCCGAGGCCGCCGTGCGCCTCGTCGCCCTGTGGGCCGAGAAGGCCTGAATCACTCGCAGCAGATTCGGCTCGGACAGCTCGCCGACGCGCCGGCCGCCGCGTCCGGCGTGCCGCACCCGGGGTCCGCGCACCACCCGCCCCACCGCTCGCAGTCGTCGGCCGACGACACGCAGCACACCCCCGACCCGCACTGGAACGACGGCACGAACGTCTCCCGCGCCACGCACTCGGTCCGGCACGTGCCGCCCGCCCACTCGCAGTCGTCCGACCGCACGCAGCACTCGTCCCCGCCGCACTCCTCCGTCGCGCCCCCGAGCGCCGTGCGCGGCGCCGCGCAGCTCGCGGCGCACTCCCCGCCGACGTCGGCGCAGTCGCCGTCCGACCAGACGCAGCAGACGTCCGCGCCGCACTCCGACGACGGCACCGCGCGGTCGTACTCGGGGTCGCACCAGGAGTCGCAGTAGCCCCACGCCGCGCTGCAGTCCCCCGGCGCACAGCACGTCCCCCCGCACTCCACGGAGGCGAACGCCGTCTCGCCCGCCTCGCAGGCGTCCCAGCAGTACCCGTCGACGAGCGAGCAGTCCGCGGACGGGATGCAGCACGGCCCCACACCACACTCCGCGGCGCTCACCGACGCCTCCCCGACCCCGCAGGCCGCGCCACCGCACGTCCCGCCCATCAGCTCGCAGTCGCCGACCGCGCCGGGTGCGCAGCACCAGTCGCCGCAGTCCGCCGCCGTCGTCCAGTCCTCCCACGGCAGGCACTCCGCATCGCACCGGCCCCCGACGTCCGTGCAGTCCGTCGGCGTCTCCGGCACGCAGCACGCGTCCGTCCCGCACTCCGCCGCCGTCGTCTCCACCTCGCCCGTCCCGCACCACGCGTCGCACCGGCCCCCGGCGTCCGTGCAGTCCGTCGACCCGGCGGGTCGGCAGCACGACTGCGGCTCGCACTCCACGGAGTCGCTCTCGACCTCCCCCGCCCGGCAGGTCGCGTCGCAGCGGCCCCCGTCCCCGGTGCAGTCGCGCTCGCCGACGTAGCGGCAGCACAGTGCGGGATAGCAGTCGGTGCCCGGCAGGCCGAGCTCGGACTCCCGGCAGGTCGTGCGACAGGTCCCGCCGAGCGCCCGGCACGAGGGTGCGGTGTCGGCGTCGTCGACGCCGGCGTCCTCGACCGCTTCCGGCGCGTCCGGACTCGCCTCGACGAGCGGCGTCTCGACCGGCGCGTCCTCCGCCCGATCCCGCGTCTCACGCAGGTCGGCGCCCCCGTCCTCGGCCGCGACGTCGGCCGTCTCGACCGCACCGTCGTCGCGGACGGCGTCGTCCGAGGGCGCGCAGCCGCCCGCGGCAAACGCGAGCCAGGCCACGGCCACCGTCGATCCGCGCATCCGACCCTCCCGAAAACCGACGGCCCGCCGGAGCCGTCGCCCCGTGTGCCCGGACCGCCGCACGCCCTCGACCGTATCACGCCGGTGACGGGGACGCACGGCGCGGGCCGACACCAGGATTCCGCCGCAGCGGACTCCCGGCGTGGTCGGGGTCGTAGACGTCGTCGTCGTCGGGCCGTACGCGCCGCCACCCGCGCTCGACCGCCGCTTGCCCCGCAAGCGCGGCGTGTGCTAACCACCGACCCCGACAGGAGGCGCACGATGCAGAAGTTCTCATCCGTCGACGAGGTCCTGGAGTTCGCCATTGCGGAGGAGCAGAAGGCCCACGATTTCTACGTGGAGCTCTCTGCGAAGGTCGACAAGCCGTGGATGAAGAAGGCGCTCCAAGACTTCGCCCGCGAGGAACTCGGCCACAAGGAGAAGCTGCTCGGCGTCAAGCAGGGCAAGCACCTGCTGCCCGCCCAGCAGAAGGTCCTCGATCTCCAGCTCTCCGACTACCTCGTCGAGACCGAGCCGCACGCCGGCATGACCTACCAGGAGGCGCTCGTCGTCGCGATGAAGAAGGAGAAGGCGGCCTGGAAACTGTACAGCGACCTCGCCGCCTCGACCTCCGACCCCAAGCTCGCCGACAGCTTCCGCGCCCTGGCGATCGAGGAAGCGAATCACAAGCTGCGCTTCGAGACCGAGTACGACCAGTTCGTCCTGCGGGAGGCGTAGCCCTCGGTCCCGCCGGCCGCCGGGCGGAATCGCACGCCCCCCCCGCGCGTGGCGGTTGACGCCCGGCACCCGATTTGCTTGCATCCCGCCTCCAGGAAGGGAGGGTCCGATGAAGAGATCGATCCTGCTCGCAATCCCGTTGTTCCTGGTGTCGGCGGCGCCACGGAGCGCCGAGGCGCTCCAGACGATCACCCCGGGCACCGACGGCATCGAACGCATCTCGGGCGGCGTGATGGAGCTGGGCCTCGACGCCATTCTGCTCGTGCGATCCCGCAGCAGCTCGCAGGGCGACACCGAGACCTCGGTCCTGGACGCTACGTTCGTGGGCGGGCTGACGCCGCGCTACTTCCTGATCGACAACCTGAGTCTCGCGTTGAACGTCAACGTGTTCTACGGCAGGGCGGCGGTCGGGACGTCGACCGCGGGTGCCGACGTCGAGGAGGTCACGAGCGACCTGGGGTTCCTCGGCGTGGTGCTGTGCAACTACTACCTGCGGCTGGGCTACGGGATGTTCTGGAAGCCCGGCCTGGGGGCCGGCGGCTTCTACGGAACACGCTCGACCCCGTCGTCCACGGCGGGCTTGAAGCTCGAGTCGTCGATCTACGGCGGTGTCGTGCAGCTCGACCTGGGCTTCGTCTACTACGCGGGGCCGCACTTCAACCTCAAGGCCGGACCGCAGATCCTCGTGCGGTTCGGGCAGGAGAAGTTCGAGGGCGCGCCGGAGGCGAACAGCCTGCTGACGGTCGAGGCCGCCTTCAACGCCGGCTTGGCCTACTCGTTCTAGCCCGCACCCCGCTCAGCCGAACCCCCCGCCGAGCGCCGACAGCTTCTCAACCGACAGCTGGTGCACTGCGAGCCCGAGCTTCCCGCACGCCTCGGCGCACTCCTCCTCCAGCGCCGCCCGCAGCGCCTCGTCTCGCGCATCGAGCTGCTCCGGACGCCGGTCGGCGACGAAGCTGCGGACGACCGCCTCGAGCGCCGACGCGGCGACGCGCTCCCACTCGCTCCGCGGCTGCGAAAGGAACCGCTCCACCGCCCGCATCGCCACCACCGGCTCGCGCGAGACGCCGAGAGTGAACGCGACCCGCGCGAGCACCGAAGCTCCCCCGCGGGCCTGGACGTTGCGCAGCTCCACCCCGACCCGGAACGGCGTCAGGTCCAGCACGTCGACCCGTTCGACGAACGGCAACCGCAGCACCCGCCCGGGCCCGAAGACCAGGCGGTAGCCGACGACCCGACCGTCGGGGCCCATCGTTCGGCGACCGGTCACCACCAGCAGTTGGCCCGGCGACACGATGTGCAGCATGCGCCGCACGAGGATCGCCACGGCGATCAACGACACCACGAAGACGCCGCCCGCCACCGCGAGCACCAGCAGCAGGTCGGGGGCGGCAGCATCCTCGGCGGGCGCCGCAAGCAAGATGCAGGTCGTCCAATCCACAGCGGACCTCCTTCCGGCCGCGGTCGAGCGCCCAGGGGGTTCCCGCGCCGCCGCGGACGACCTCGGAATGCGCCGATTCTCCCCCATCCGGTGCCGCCGCGCCACCCGGTCGCTTCCCCGCGCCGAACGAGACACCATCGCAGCATGCGGACCATCGACCCCGCGCACTGGCCGCGGCGACCGCACTTCGAGTTGTTCCGCTCCTACGAGCTGCCGCACCTCGCGGTGACCGCGCCGGTCGACGTCACCGGGCTGAAGACCGCCGCCGCGCGCCACGCGCTGTCGCTGTTCCACGCCCTGGTCTGGGCCACGACCCGCGCCGCCAACGAGGTGCCGGAGCTGCGCCGGCGGATTCGCGGAGAGACCGTCGTCGAGCACGACGTCGTCCACCCGTCGTTCACCGCGGCCGGCCCCGACGAGACCTTCCTGTGATGCCACGCACGCTGGGACCCGGACCCGCGCGGGTTCGCCGCCAAGGCGCTCGCCGCCGAGCGGGCGGCGCCGCCGTAGTGTGCTCGCCGTGGTGTGCCCGTTGCGCGCCCACGCATCCTGTGCTGTCGTTCGCTCGACGGTTGCTTGACGCCCGCCCATCCCGGCGGGCCGGGAGGACGTGATGTACATCGCGAAGCTCGCACTCGCCGCGCCGACGGTCCTGCTCTTCGTCGCAGCCCTCGGCCTCCCCGGAACGGCCTGCAAGAAGCAGCAGCCCGCCGCGCCGACGGAGGCGCCCGACGACGTGACCCCGCTGCCGCCGCCGCCCGCCGATCCCGTACCGGACGCGGCCGACGCGGGGTCGCCCCCCGCCGCCGCGGACGTCGCGCCGCCCCCCGGGAACGCACCCGCCGTCCCGACCGCCGACACCGCGGAGCCGCCCGCTCCGGACACGCCCGACGCCCAGCCGCCGCCTGCGGCCGAGGCGGCGCCGCTGACCGAGGAGGAGGCCCGAATCGTCGCCGCCGCGGTCAACGGACTGGCCGGCGACCTGCACCCGCGCCTCGCCGAGGGCCGGACCAACATGGCCTTCTCGCCGACCAGCATCGCCCTCGCCCTGGCGATGACCTCCGGCGGAGCGCGCAGCGAGACCGCCGACCAGATGAACGCCGTGCTGCACCTCGGCGACGACCCCGACCAGACCCGCGAGCTGCTGGCCCGCGAGCAACGGCTGCTCGTCGCCGCCGGCTCGGAGACCGTCAAGCTCGCGATCGCCAACCGGCTGTTCGGCGAGCGCTCCTACACCTTCGTGCCGGAGTTCCTCGAATGGACCGCGACGCAGTTCGCCGCGCCGCTCGAGGCGGTCGACTTCCGCGGCGCCCCGGAGCCCTCACGCGCCCGGGTCAACGCCTGGGTCAACGAGCAGACCCACGAACGGATTCCGGAGATCCTGCCGACCGGCTCGATCGATAGCGACACCCGCCTCGTGCTGGCCAACGCCATCTGGTTCAAGGGCCAATGGCTGCTGCAGTTCGAGGAGCAGGCGACGCGCCCGCGGCCGTTCACGCTGGCCGGCGGCTCCAAGGTCGAGGTGCCGATGATGGCCCGCACCGCCCCGTTGCGCTTCGCCAACCGCGGCGGGACGAAACTGCTCGAGCTGCCCTACGACGGCGAGGAGCTGTCGATGCTCGTGGTCCTGCCGCCCGACGACGAGCCCCCGGATTCGTGGCTCACCGCCGCCAACCTGGAAGGCATCGGCCGGCTCCCGCAGCAGGAGGTCGAGGTCTGGCTGCCGCGGTTCAAGATCGATCCTCCAACCCCGACGAAGCTGAACGCCGATCTGGAAGCGTTGGGCATGCCGCGCGCCTTCGAGCGGACGCAGGCCGAGTTCGAGGGGATCGGCGATCCGCCGAATCCGGTGGACAAGCTGTACGTCTCGGCGGTGTTCCACCGGGCCTTCGTCGAGGTGAACGAGGAGGGGACCGAGGCGGCCGCGGCCACGGCCGTGGTCATGGCCCGCCTCGGCGGCGGCATCGCAGTCGACCACGGCCCGGCCCGGTTCCACGCCGACCACCCGTTCCTGTTCCTGATCCGCGAGAACCGCACCGGCCTGGTCCTGTTCGTCGGCCGCGTCGGCGACCCGCGCACCACGGGCTGACACGACCACGCACCGATCCCGCCGGGCTCGTCGTCCGCCGGCGAGCGCCCTCGATCCGTCGCCCAGCCCGCAAGGTTGCGACACGTACCCGAACGCGGCAGGATCCCGGACATGAGCAACCGACGATGGTCCGTGGTGCGATGGTGCCTGGCCTGCTCCCTGCT
>JAFGHH010000329.1 GCA_016930215.1 Deltaproteobacteria bacterium | reverse complement strand
TTGAGCGGGCGCTTGTTGGGGCCGGTGATGGTCTTGCCGCGGCGGCCGTTGTCGAACAGCGCGTCGACGGCCTCCTGCAGCATCCGCCGCTCGTTGCGGATGATGATCTCCGGGGCGTTGAGCTCCTTGAGCCGCTTGAGGCGGTTGTTGCGGTTGATCACGCGCCGGTACAGGTCGTTGAGGTCGCTGGTGGCGAAGCGGCCGCCGTCGAGCGGCACGAGTGGTCGGAGGTCGGGCGGGAGCACGGGGATGGTGGTCAGCATCATCCACTCGGGCTTGTTCTTGCTTTCGCGGAACGACTCCACGACCTTCAGGCGCTTGGACAGCTTCTTGCGCTTGGTGTCGGACGAGGTCTGGCGGATCTGCAGTCGCAGTTCCTCGGACAGCTGGTGCACATCGATCCGCTTGAGCAGCTCGAGGATCGCCTCGCCGCCCATCTGCGCCACGAAGCCGGAGTCGCCGTAGGCCTGGAGCGCCTCGTGGTACTGCTCCTCGGTGAGGGTCTTGAGGGGCTGCAGGTCGGAGTGTTTCGAGTTGAGGACGATGTAGGCCTCGCAGTAAAGGATCTGCTCGAGCTCGCGGGTGGTCAGGTCGAGGATCGTGCCGATCTTGGACGGCAGGCACTTGAGGAACCAGATGTGGGCCACGGGGGTGGCGAGGACGATGTGGCCGAGGCGTTCGCGGCGCACGCGGCTCGGGATGACCTCGACGCCGCACTTCTCGCAGACGATGCCGCGGTGCTTCATCCGCTTGTACTTGCCGCAGTTGCACTCGAAGTCCTTGACCGGCCCGAAGATCTTCGCGCAGAACAGGCCGTCCCGTTCGGGCTTGAAGGTCCGATAGTTGATCGTCTCCGGCTTCTTGACCTCGCCGTGCGACCACTCGCGGATCCGCTCGGGCGAGGCCAGCGAGATGCGGATTCCCGAGAAGGCGCGGGGGCTCTTCGGTCGCTCGAAGAAGTTGCTGAACAGGTCTCTCACGGCGCCACCTCCTTGTCGGTTCCGGGGCGCGGGCCCCGGGTCACGCGACCGCCGGACCGCCGCCGGTGGGCGGGGTCGTCGCGGCCTGGGCGCTCTCGTCCTCGAGCAGCTCGAAATTCAGGCACAGGCTCTGCAGTTCGCGCACCAGCACGTTGAACGATTCCGGAACGCCGGCCTCGAGCAGCTGGTCGCCGCGGACGATCGATTCGTACATCCGCGTGCGGCCGGCCGTGTCGTCGCTCTTGACCGTCAGGAACTCCTGCAGCGCGTGGGCGGCGCCGTAGGCCTCCATCGCCCAGACCTCCATCTCGCCCAGGCGCTGGCCGCCGAACTGGGCCTTGCCGCCCAGCGGCTGCTGGGTGACGAGCGAGTAGGGTCCGATCGAGCGGGCGTGGATCTTCTCGTCGACCAGGTGGTGGAGCTTCATCACGTAGTGGTAGCCCACGGTGATGTCCGAATCGAACGGCTCGCCGGTGCGGCCGTCGAACAGCAGCGTCTGGCCCGACTCGGGGTAGCCGGCCAGCTTCAGCAACTCGCGGATCTCCTGCTCGCTCGCGCCGTCGAACACCGGGCACTCCACGTGGATCCCGTCGCGCAGCGCGTGGGCGAACAGCACGAGCGAGGCGTCGTCCATCGCATCGACGCGTTCGCGCGTCTCCGTGCCGCCGGTGAAGACCTTCTTGAGCAGCGGGCGGACGGCGGCGGGGTTGCCGCCGGACACGTCGACCGCCTCGGCGATCTGGCGGCCGAGCCGGGCGGAGGCCCAGCCCAGGTGGGTCTCGAGGATCTGGCCCACGTTCATCCGGGACGGGACGCCCAGCGGGTTGAGGACCATGTCGACCGGGGCGCCGTCCATCAGGTACGGCATGTCCTCGATCGGCACGATGCGGCTGATCACGCCCTTGTTGCCGTGGCGGCCGGCGAGCTTGTCGCCGACGGCGACCTTGCGCTTGATCGCCACGTAGACCTTGACGGTCTTGTTGACGCCGGGCGGCAGGTCGTCGCCCCGGGTCAGCTTCTCGATCCGCTCGCCGAAGTAGCTGTTGATCGAGTGTTCCTGGTCGGCCACGCGGTCCTTGATCGCGGTGATCTTGGAGCCGACGTGGTCGTCCTGGACCACGATGTCCGCCCAGTAGCGCCGCGCCACCCCTTCGAGGTCGTCCGCGGTGAGCTTCCGGTCCTTCGAGATCAGGGTCTTGCCCTTGTCGTCGATCAAGCGGGCGGCGGTGTGCTGCCCGTGGAGCAGGCGACGGATCTCCTTGAGCGCCGACTCGCGGATGATCGCGATCTCGTCGTTGCGGTCCTTCTCCAGGCGCGCCCGTTCGGCGTCCTCGATCGACCGCATCCGTTCGTCCTTCTCCATGCCGCGGCGCGAGTAGACGCGGGCGTTGATCACGATCCCTTCCACGCCCGGGGGCACGCGCAGCGAGGTGTCGCGGACGTCGGAGGCCTTCTCGCCGAAGATCGCGCGCAGCAGCTTCTCCTCGGGGGAGAGCTGCGTCTCGCCCTTGGGGGTGATCTTGCCGACCAGGATGTCGCCGTGGCGGACCTCGGCGCCGATGCGGACGATGCCGCTCTCGTCGAGGTTCCGGAGCGCTTCCTCGCCCAGGTTCGGGATGTCGCGGGTGATCTCCTCCTTGCCGAGCTTGGTGTCCCGCGCGACGCACTCGAACTCCTCGATGTGGATCGAGGTGAACTCGTCCTGCTGCACCAGCCGCTCGGAGATCAGGATCGAGTCCTCGAAGTTGTACCCGGACCAGGGCATGTAGGCGACGAGCACGTTGCGGCCCAGGGCCAGCTCGCCGAGGTCGGTGCTGAAGCCGTCGGCGATGACCTCGCCGGCGCGCACCTTGTCGCCCTCCTTGACGATCGGGCGCTGGTTGATGCAGGTGGCCTGGTTGGAGCGGCGGAACTTCTCGAGGGTGTAGATATCGGGGATCTCCGAGCCGTCGCGCTCGGAGCGGACGACGATGCGCGAGGCATCGACGCTCTCGATGATGCCGGCGCGGCGGGCGGTGACCATCACGCCCGAGTCGAAGGCGATCTTGGACTCCAGGCCGGTGCCGACCAGCGGTGCGGCGGCCTTGAGCAGCGGGACGGCCTGGCGCTGCATGTTGGAGCCCATCAGGGCGCGGTTGGCGTCGTCGTGCTCGAGGAACGGGATCAGCGCGGCGGCGACGGAGACGAGCTGGATCGGCGAGACGTCCATCAGGCCGATCTTGTCGGGCGGCACCATCACGTACTCGCCGTTGAGCCGCGCCGAGACCAGGGGGCCCACGAGGCGGCCGCGGCCGTCGAGCTCGGCGTTGGCCTGGGCGATGTGCTGGTTCTTCTCCTCGTCCGCGTGGTAGAAGCGCACCTCGTCCGTCGCCCGGCCTCCGACCACCTTGCGGAACGGCGTCTCGACGAAGCCGAACTCGTTGACGCGGGCGTAGGTCGACAGCGAGGCGATCAGGCCGATGTTCGGGCCTTCGGGCGTCTCGATCGGGCAGATCCGGCCGTAGTGCGTGGCGTGCACGTCGCGCACCTCGAACCCCGCCCGCTCGCGGGTCAGGCCGCCCGGGCCGAGGGCCGAGAGGCGGCGCTTGTGCGTGACCTCGGACAGCGCGTTGGTCTGGTCCATGAACTGCGAGAGCTGGCTGGAGCCGAAGTACTCCTTGACCACGGCGGCGACCGGCTTCGGATTGATGAGATCGTGCGGCTCGGCCGACTCGATCTCCGGGTTCATGCTCATCCGTTCCTTGATCGCGCGTTCCATGCGCTGCAGGCCGACGCGGTACTGGTTCTCCAGCAGCTCGCCCACCGCGCGGACGCGGCGGTTGCCGAGATGGTCGATGTCGTCGGTCTTGCCGCGGCGCTCCTTGAGCTCGATCAGGTGGCGGATCGTCTCGACGATGTCCTCCTTGGTCAGGATCGTGAAGTCGAGCGGCGTCTTGAAGGCGAACTTGTTGTTGAGCTTGAGCCGTCCGACGCGGGTCAGGTCGTAGCGCTCGGCGTTGAAGAACAGGTTGTCGAAGTCCTGGCGGGCCGTGTCGAGCGACACCTGATCCTGGGCGCGGAAGCGGCGGTGGATCTTGAGCTTCGCCTCGTCGGCCGAGCGCGTCTTGTCCAGCTTGAGGGTGTCGCGGAGGTACGAGCCGACGGTGACGTTATCGATGAAGAGCACGTCGAAGGCGGTGATGCCGGCCTTGCGCAGCGCGGCGAGGTGTTCCTGGGCCAGCTCCTCGTTGCACTCCACGAGCACCTCGCCCGTGGCGGGGTCGTAGATGTCGCGGGCCGAGACCTTGCCCTGGAGGTCGTCCGGCGCCACCGGCAGCTCGCGAATCCCGAGCTCCCGCATCCGTTCGATGACGGAGAACGTGAACTTGTCGCCCTTCTGGACGATGTCGGTCTTGCGGGGCCCGAAGCGGATGGCGCGGGCGGCGCGCTGGCCGCGCAGGGTCTCGAGATCGACCGCGCGCAGGAGTTGGTCGCCGTCGAGCCGCACGCGCTCGGTGCGGTAGAACATCTCCAGCAGCTGCTCGTCGGTGTAGTCCAGCGCCTTGAGCAGCACGGTCACGGGCAGTTTCTTGCGGCGGTCGATGCGGACGTAGAGGATGTCCTTGTGGTCGAACTCGATGTCGAGCCAGCTGCCGCGGCCGGGGATGATGCGGGCCGAGTAGAGGATCTTGCTCGAGGCGTGGCTCTTGCCCTTGTCGTCGTCGAAGATCACGCCCGGGCTGCGGTGGAGCTGGGTCACCACGACGCGCTCGGTCCCGTTGATGATGAACGTCCCCTTCTCGGTCATCAGCGGGATCTCGCCGAAGTAGACCTCCTGCTCCTTGGTGTAGCGGAGCTGTCGGGGCTGCCCGGGCGCCGCGGGCGCCTCGAACAGCGCGAGCTCGACGTTGACCTTCACCGGTGCGGCGTAGGTGGTTCCCCGCTGGCGGCACTCGTCCGGTTCGTACTTGGGCCGTTCGATCGCGTAGCCCTTGAACACCAGGTCGGCGGTGCCGTTGAAGTCGCGGATCGGGAACACCGACTGGAACACCGCCTGCAGGCCCACGTTCTCGCGTTCGCCCGGCGGCACGGTGGCCTGCAGGAAGCGGTCGTAGGACCGCTTCTGGATATCGATCAGGTTCGGGATGTCCAGGATCTTGCGGATCTTGCGGTACGACCGCCGGATCCGGAAGTTGCTCGCCCCGATGTTCGGCATGGCTCCTCCAGTTCGTCAGGAAGCCTGCACGGCCCCCCGCGAAGGTGGCGCGGCAAGGCGGGGCGGACCGCGTCGTTCGCGACCCGCCGCCCGCCGTGCGGAGAGGTCCAGGACCTGCACACCCACCGGGTGGCCCCCTCCTATTTGACGTTCACCTTCGCGCCGGCTTCCTCGAGCGCCTTCTTGGCGGCCTCGGCGTCGGCCTTCGACACGCCCTGCTTGACCACGCTGGGCGCGCCGTCGGCGAGGTCCTTGGCCTCCTTGAGGCTGACCTGGGTCAGGGCGCGGATCGCCTTGACGACCTCGATCTTCTTGGCGCCGGCGTCGACGAGCTCGACCGTGAACTCGGTCTGCTCCTCCGCCTTGGCTTCCTCGGCGCCCGCGGCCGGCATCGCCATCCCGCCGGCCACCGCCACGGGGGCCGCGGACACGCCCCACTTCTCCTCGAGCGTCTTGGTCAGCTGGGCGATCTCCATCACCGTCAGCTTGCTGAGGTACTCGACCACCGCTTCCTGGTTCATCTCTGCCATCTCACCCTCTCCTTCTTCTCGCACCGGGAGCCGGGCTTCGACCCGGACTGCCGTTCTGCCGCGGGCGGGCTCGTCCCGCCGCTAGTTCTTCTCGACCTCCCGCCTGCGGGCGTCGAGCAGGTAGACGAGGTTCTGCGCGCCGGCGGCCAGCATACGGACGAACTGCTGGGCGGGGGCCTGGAAGGTCGCCAGCAGCTGGGCGCGGAGCTGGTCCTTGCCCGGCATGCCGGCGATGACCTTGACGTCCCCGGCCGGCAGCACGCGACCGTCGAGCAGCGCGCACTTGACCTTGACCTTGTCGTTCTTCTTCGCGTAGTCGGTGATCACCCGGGCCGCCGCGATCGGGTCTTCGAACGACCAGGCCACCACCGTCATCCCGCGGATGTGCGGCCGGATGGCATCCTGGTACGGCGTGTCCTTGGTCACCTCGCGGAGGTAGGTGTTCTTCACCACGCGCAGCTCCACGGCGGCGTCGCGGCAGGCGTCGCGCAGTCGCGACGCCTCCTTCACCGTCAGGCCGCGGTAGTCGGACAGGATCGCGACCGCCATGCGACCGAAGCGCTCGCGCAGCGTCTGGATCTCCTGGGCCTTCGTTTCGCGGTTCATCGCCCTTCCTCCGTGCTACTTCGCGAACGCGACGCTCGCCGGGTCGACCCGCACGCCCGGCCCGTGCGTCGTCGACAGCGTGATCGTCTGCATGTAGGTGCCCTTGGCGGACGAGGGACGCGCGCGCTGCAGGGCCTCGAGCAGCGTCATCGCGTTCTCCATCAGCCGGTCCACGGCGAAGCTGAGCTTGCCGATCGGCGCGTGCACGATGCCCGCCTTGTCGACCCGGTATTCGATCTTGCCGGCCTTGGCCGCCTTGACCGCGCCGGCGACGTCGTTGGTCACGGTCCCGGTCTTGGGGTTGGGCATCAGGCCGCGCTTGCCGAGGATCCGGCCCAGCTTGCCCACCTGGCCCATCAGCTGCGGCACGGCGATCGCGGTGTCGAAGTCGAGCCAGCCGCCGGTGATCTTCTCGATCAGGTCCTCGGCCCCCACGATGTCCGCGCCGGCCTCCTGGGCCTCCTTCTCCTTGTCGCCCTTGGCGAACACCAGCACGCGGACCTGCTTCCCGAGGCCGCCCGGCAGCACCACGGCGCCGCGGACCATCTGGTCCGCGTGCTTGGGGTTGACGCCGAGCCGCACGGCGATGTCGACGGTCTCGTCGAACTTCGCGAACTTCTTGTTCACGGTCACCGCCAGGTCCAACGCCTCCGGCAGCGGATACCGCCGCGCCCGCTCGTACAGCGCCAAAGCCGCGGCTCGCCTCTTGCTGGGCTTGCTCATCTCTCCACCTCTCGGTCCCCGCGTCCCGCGTCGCGCCGCAGAGGGCGCCTCTCGCGAGCCCGGGGCAACCTCCCACGACCGGCGCCCGAGACGGCGGCGGACCGTGGTGCTGCGGGCGGGCGGCCGACCGCCGCCCGCCGAACGACGACCTACCCGACCACCTCGATGCCCATCGACACCGCGGTGCCTTGCACCATTCGGATCGCCGAGTCGAGGCTCTTCGTGTTGAGATCGGGCATCTTGAGCTGCGCGATCTCCGCCACCTGTTTCGCCGTCACCTTGCCGACCTTCTTCTTGTTGGGCTCGCCCGAGCCCTTCTCGAGCCCGGCCGCCTTGAGCAGCAGGATCGAGGCCGGGGGGGTCTTGGTGATGAACGTGAACGAGCGGTCGGCGAAGATCGAGATCACGACCGGGATGATCAGGCCTTCCTGCTTGGCCGTCTTGGCGTTGAAGGCCTTGCAGAACTCCATGATGTTGACGCCGTGCTGCCCGAGCGCGGGGCCGATAGGCGGGGAAGGATTGGCCTTGCCCGCGGGGATCTGCAGCTTCACCTCGGCAATCAGCTTCTTCATCGGACGCTCACCTCCGGTTCACGGCCCGCGGCGGTCTTCCCGACGCCTCGAACGCTCGTCTCCCGCCTCGTCGCCCGGAACCTCTCGCCCTACGGCAGCTTCTCCACCTGGTGGAACTCGAGCTCCACCGGCGTGGCGCGGCCGAAGATCGACACCAGCACCCGAACCACCTGCTTGACCGGGTTGATCGAGGACACCGTCCCGTTCATGTTCATGAACGGCCCTTGCGAGACCCGCACCCGGTCGCCTTCGCTGAACACCACCTCGGGCTTCGCCTTGATCGCACCCTCGCTGATCTGCCGCTGGATCTCGTGGATCTGCTCGGCGGGCACCGGCGTCGGCTTCTGGTTGCCGACGAAGTTCGTCACCCGCGGCGTCCCCTTGACCAGCGTCCAGGTCTGCTCGCTCATCACCATCTCGACGAAGATGTAGCCCGGGAAGAAGCTGCGCCCCGCCGACTTCTTCTTCCCCTCCGGCGGAGGCTCGGTCGGCACCAGCACCTGCCCGAACAGCTCGGGCATCGTCGACTTGCGGATCCGCTCCTCGAGCGCCTGCTTCGCCTTGTGTTCGAACCCCGAGTACGTCGTCACCACGTACCATTTGGTCTCGGCCGGCTCCGCCCCCTCGCCGCTCATCTCGGCGAGCTTCTCCTCGAGCGACTGCGGGACGGCCGGCGCAGGCTCCACCGGCGCGGGCTCCACCGCGGGCGCCGAAGCAACGGCCGCGGGCAGCTCCGTCACCGCCGCAGGCGCGGGCAGTTCCGTCACCGCCGCAGGCGCGGGCAGCTCCGTCACCGCCGCAGGCGCGGGCAGTTCCGTCACCGCCGCAGGTGCGGGCAGCTCCGGAGCGGTCTCGGGGACGGGCGCAGCCTCCTGCGCCGGCTCCGCCGGCTCCACCGAAGCCGAAGCCGCGGCCGGGCTGTCCGGCGCGACCGGCGCGGGCGGCGCCGCCACCGGGGGCTCGACCGCCGCGGGGCTCGCCCCGTCGGGAACGGTCCCGGGCGGCATCGCCGGATCGGCGCCTGCCGCCTCGGCCTCGTTTCCCTCGTTCTTCACGTCGTCGGACATCGCACCCGCCTCGATCCGCGCCTTGCGAGCCTCGTCGCGCCCGCGTTGTTCCGGTCCTTCGCGCGGCCGGATCAGTAGATGATGGTGGTCACCCAGCCCCAGAGGACGTCGAACAGCCCGAGCACGATCGACATGATGACGGACGTCACGATCACGACCACGGTCGCGGCCCCCAGTTCGGGTCGCGTCGGCCAGGTCACGCGCGAGAGCTCGCCGACGACCTCCTGGGCGAGTTGCCGGGTCCGTTCCTGCCGCCAGAAGTAGAAGGCGATGCCGCCGCCGACGGTGAGGCCGAGGGCGAAGAGGAGGGGGAAGCTGGGGTCGGGGGAGAAGCGGGCCCAGACGTTCTCGATGATGTGGTACGCCAGGTAGGCCGCGAGCCCGCCGCCGGCGATGAACAGGATGTGGACGTAGCGCGTGAGATCCAGTTGCGCTCCGGCCGACCCCTTGGGCGTCATCATGGCTCGTTCTCCGCCGTTCCGGCTCTCTCTCCCGACCCGCCGTTTCCCGGCGTGCCGGGTTCCGGCCGATCACCGACTCTGCAGGCCAGGAGGGATTCGAACCCCCAACCTACGGATTTGGAATCCGCCGCTCTACCATTCGAGCTACTGGCCTACCCCGCTCGGCACGCCCGCCGCTCGCGTCCGAAGGCGCGAGCGGTTTCCGTGCCGGGCGAAGGCTATGCCTTGACCTCCTTGTGCGGCGTATGCGCCCGGCAGAACCGGCAGAACTTCCTGATCTCGAGCTTCCCGCCTGCGGTGCGCTTGTTCTTCGTGGTCGTGTAGTTCTTGCGCTTGCAGGTGGTGCACTGCAGCTGGATGATGTCTCGGTTGCCCATGGCCTACGCCTCGCGCTCCGTGTCCCCCCTCGACCGTCCGTCGTCCTACTCGAGGATCTCGGTCACGACCCCGGCGCCGACGGTCTTGCCGCCTTCGCGGATGGCGAAGCGCATCTCCTTCTCGAGCGCGACGGGGGTGATCAGTTCGACGAGAATCGTGACGTTGTCGCCCGGCATCACCATCTTCACGTCCTCCGGGAGGGCGATCGTCCCGGTGACGTCGGTGGTACGGACGTAGAACTGCGGCCGGTAGTTGTTGAAGAACGGCTTGTGGCGGCCGCCCTCGTCCTTGGACAGGACGTACACGGCGGCGTTGAACTTCTTGTGGGGCGTGATCGAGCCGGGCTTGGCGAGCACCTGGCCGCGTTCGATTTCGTTCTTGTCCACGCCGCGCAGCAGGACGCCGACGTTGTCGCCGGCCTCGCCGCGGTCGAGGATCTTGCGGAACATCTCGACGCCGGTGGCGACGGTCTTGCGGGTCTCGATGAAGCCGACGATCTCGAGCTCCTCGCCGACCTTGACCACGCCGCGCTCGACACGCCCGGTGGCCACGGTGCCGCGGCCCTTGATCGAGAACACGTCCTCGACGGGCATCAGGA
>JAFGHH010000328.1 GCA_016930215.1 Deltaproteobacteria bacterium | reverse complement strand
CGGCGGCGGCGGTGCAGGACGAGCTGGCGACGAAGCTGGAGCAGCTGGCGGCGGAGCAGGCGGCGGGGGCGGCGCTGGAGGGCGAGGCGTTCCGCGGGCGGCTGGTGGAGGACGAGGTCGTGGCCCTGTCGCGGTCGCTCGTCGGCGGGCGGTGCTACACGCTGCTGGCGGTGGGCGACGAGGGGCTGGGCGAGTTGCAGCTGTCGGCCTCGGCGGGCGCGCAGCGGCTGGGGGACGACGTGCTGGTCGGGGCGAACGCGGCGGTGCCGGAGTTCTGTCCGGCGAGCGACGCGCCGGTGACGGTGCGGGTGACGGCGCGGCGGGGCGGGGGCGAGTTCGCGTTCGCGGTCTACGGGCGGGCGGCGACGGGGGCGCTGACGCCGATCCAGATGGTGGACACGCAGCTGCTCACCCGGCGGCTGGCGGAGCGGGCGGCGCAGGCGGCCCGCGGGATGGACCCGCTGCAGTCGCCGACCTTTGGCTCGCTGGGCCAGGGCCGGAGCGCGAACCTGTCCTTCGCCGTGGAGGCAGGCCGGTGCTACCGGGTGGTGGCGGTGACCGAGGCGGGGATCACGAACCTGGACCTGACGCTGCTGCTCGACGGGTCGCAGGTCGGGGAGGACGTGGAGCCCGACGCGACGCCGGTCGTCGGTACCTGCGCCTCGGCGGCGGGCACGGCGCGGCTGGACGTGTGGGCGGTGGCGGGCACGGGCGGCTGGGCCGTCGGGATCTATTCGGGCGCGGAGCCGGCCTCGACGGTGGCGGCGCCGGAGAACCCGCTGTTCACCCTGCTCGACGCCGCGGCGGTGACCCTGTCGGCCGGCGCCACGCGCGCCTCGGCGCCGTTCACCGGGACCTTGGCGGTCTCCGGCACGCAGCAGTACGACGTCACGCTGCAGTCGGGCAAGTGCTACGCCTTCGTGGGGATCAGCGACGCCGGGAACCTGGACCTCGAGCTGTCCTCCGGCACGCAGGTGCTCGGCCGCGACACCGACCTCGACACGACCCCCGGCGTGGTGTTCTGCGCGCAGAGCGCGTTGACGGTGCGTGCCAAGCTGACGCTGCTCTCCGCCGCGGGCAACTTCGCCTTCGGCGTCTACGACGCGCCGTCGGTGCAGCTGCCGACCTCGGCCCCGCGTCCTACGGCGACGGGGATCGCGGTCGGCGGCACGGAGACCGACTACGTGGCGACGCAGATCCGCGCGATGCACCAGCAGCGGGCGGCAGCGTTGCTGCCCGTGTCGCAGGTCAACCGCGGGACGCTGCAGCAGGCGCAGGAGAGCGAGTTCGTGGTCAACCTGCCGGCCGGGCGCTGCTACACGATCATCGCCGCCGGCGTGCCGTCGGTGCGGGACATGGACGTCACGCTGACCAGCCCGTACGGCCAGGTGCTGGCGACGGACGGCACCGACGACGCCTCGCCGGTGCTGGTGACCAACCCCTGTCCGCAGTGGTCCGGCGACTACCGGATCAAGGTCACGATGCAGTACGGCTACGGAACGTTCGGCTTCCAGGTCTTTTCGCAGTAGCCCCGCAACGATCCTGCGATTCGGGCATCCCCCCCAAGACCGGTTTCGTGTAGGCTTCGCGCGCGATGTCGCGGCCAGGCACCGGCGGGGGGGTGGTACGGGAGCTCGAGGCGTACCTCGCGGCGTTGCGCGAGGCGCAGGGCGACGACGTGGTCGCGGACCCGGCGGGAACGGTGGCGTTCGCGCCGGGGGCGGGGGAGCCGGTGCCGGGCGTCGCGCGGGTCGCGGGTCGTCCGGACGGGGCGATGCCCGGTGCGACGCGGCCGGGAGACCTGCGGGCCGGAGGTCGGTCGGGTGCGGCGCCGGGGGTCGCGATCGGTCCGTCGGCGGCGGTGGCGAGCTGGTCGGCGCCCCCGGGGCGCGGGTCGGCGCCGGCCGCACAGGCGGCGCCCGCGGCGCCCGTCCAGACCACGTTCCTCCAGGAAGAGCCGCTCGTGATGCCGACGGCGCCGGCGTTGCGGCGGTCGGCGGCGCGCGAGCCGGGCGTGATCGAATACCGGGGCCCCTCGCCGATCGTCCGCGGCTCGTGCCGACCCGAGGTACGCGCGGAGGCGTTGGCGGAGCTGGACCGGCAGGTACGGGCGTGCACGAAGTGCCGGCTCCACGAGCGGCGGACGAACACGGTGTTCGGGGCGGGGCATCCGTGCGCACGGGTCTGCTTCGTGGGAGAGGGGCCGGGGGCGGAGGAGGACAAGCGCGGCGAGCCGTTCATCGGCCGGGCGGGCCAGTTGCTGGACAAGATCGTGGCGGCGATGAAGCTGCGCCGGACCGACATCTACATCTGCAACACGGTCAAGTGCCGTCCGCCGGAAAACCGCACGCCCTATCCGGACGAGATCGAGGCCTGCGGGGCGTATCTGTGCGGGCAGCTCGAGAGCATCGCGCCGCAGGTGATCGTGGCGCTCGGGCGCCCCGCGGCGAACACGCTGCTCGGCGTGAACAAGTCGGTGGGGGAGTTGCGGGGGCGGTTCCACGTGCACCGCGACATCCCGGTCCGGGTGACCTACCACCCGGCCTACCTGCTGCGCAATCCGGATGCCAAGAAGCAGACCTGGGAGGACGTCCAGCACGTGATGCGTCTTCTTGCCGAACATCCGGATCCCATGTCACGTTCCGGTGGGGTCGGGGGTTGATGCGAAGTGCCCCGGAGGCGGCGGGGCATATGGCATGGAAGCGGCTTTGCGAGTGGGGGTGGATCGGGGGCCGTGGTGGGGGGTGGAGGCGCCGGAGGGACGAGGGGCGACGGGCTTACCCGGGTGGGGTCGAAAGCGCTTGAGGGAATGGCAGGCTCGAACGGTAACGGCAACGGCGACGGTGGAAGCGAACGGGACGACAAGCCCGAGACCGGTCGGCACACGGCGTTGGGCGGCACGATGGCGATGCTGCGGCGCCACGGTGCGGCGTACCTGCGCCAGCAGGCCGGCGGCCGGCCGCGCATTCTCGAACTGCAGGTGACCCGTTCCTGCAATGCCCGGTGTGCCTGGTGCGATGCATGGCGGGCCCCGGGCAACGATACCGAGCTGGACGACTACGCGGCGATGGTGCGGCTGATCCGGCCGCTGGGCGTGGCCCTGGTCGGGGGCGAGCCCCTCCTGCGGCCGGACCTGGAGCGGCTGGCGGCGGCGTTGCGGCTGTCCACGGAGATCTCGGCGCTCACGGTGGCGACCAACGGGCTGGATCTAACGGCCGACCGGGCGCGTCGGTTGTTCGATGCCGGGGTCGATAAGCTGGTGATCTCGATCGAGGGGTTGGGCGAGGAGAACGACCGCGTGCGGCGGCGCGTCGGCCTGTTCGCGCAGCTCGACCGGGTGCTGCCCGAGGTGGTGGCCGTGGGTTTTCGGGCGGTGCAACTGCAGGTGACGATCCAGGAGCGGAGCATTCCGCAGCTCGTGGAGGCGGCGCGGTACGGGCGGGAGCGGGGGGTGCGGGTCTCGTACACGCTCGAGGGGCCGACCCGGCTCGAGACGCAGTTGCTATCGACCGACGAGAAGCTGCTGGGGCGGCTGGAGGACGAGGTCGAGCGGCTGTGCGAGCTGGCCGAACGGTGGACGCACGTCGTGTCGTCGCCCGAGTACCTGCGGCGCGTCGTGGCGTTCCTGCGGCGGCGGACCGAGGACTTCCCGCCGTGCGCGGCCGGGACGCAGTTCCTGCGGGCCACGCCGGACGGCTGGATCCGTCCGTGCGGCTCGCTGCCGCCGCTCGGCCACTGGACCGGCTATCCGTTCCCGCCGTCGTCGCTTTCCTGTTCGGGGTGCTGGTCGCGGCTGCGCGGCGAGACCCCGACCCTGCTCGGGGTGAGCCAGCTGGTGGAGCTGTACCGCAGTGCCGGTGCCGATCCGGGCTGACGCGCGGCGCTTCCGACCTGTGCTAGCATCCGAGGCGATGTCCGACGAGGACCGGTTGCCCGAGGAGCCTCCGGCGGAGCGCGGAACCGACGGCATGCCGCCGGGCGCGGACGACGAGGCGCAGCAGCGGGAGCAGGGTCCGGAGGAGGACGACCCGGCGCGCGGGCTGCTGGGCGAGGACGACGATCTGTCGGTGCGCGACCTCGACCTGGTCGAGCCGGGGCTGGGGGAGGCCGAGCTGGGGGCGCTGGAGTTGGGCGACATCGCGGAGGACGGCCCCTCGGCCCTCGACGAGAGCGGGACGCAGGACGGGGACGAGTCGCACGCGGCGGCCGAGGAGCTGGAGGAGGACGCCGACCTGGTGGCCGGCTCCGAGCCGGTGGAGTTGCCGGGGGCGACCGACGACCTGTTTCCGCAGGAGGAGGACGGCGAGTCGGTCCGGGACGGCGGCGAGGAGGGGCTCGTCGAGGACCTGGTGGACGCGATCGACGACCAGGTGCGTTCCGGCGACGTGGCGTGGCGGCAGTCGGGCCCGCCGGACGAGGCCGACGCGCTGGGCGGCGAGTTCGAGTTCTCCGGGACGCTCGGCGGGACGGTCGGTGCGCCGGGCCTGCCGATCGGGCGCGTCGCGACGGCGTGGCCGGTGGTGGTGCTCGCGTGCCGGGACGGGCGGCTGGCGGGGCTCGGCGCGCTGCCGGCGGAGGAGGACGGCCTGCGGCTCGTCGCGCTCGATCCGCCCGGCGGGCCGGTCCCGGGGCTGCCGCCGCTGGCGTTCGGGGGGGAAGCGCAGCGGGTGACGGGGCTGGTGTCGAGCGGGTCGTCGTGGCATGTGGCCACGGATCGCGGGATGGTGTTCACGGCGCGGCCCGGGGACACGGAGTGGGTCGTGGCGGACCGCTACGCGGGTCCCGGGGGCGCACCGCAGTCGTGGCTGCCGCTCGGCGTGTCGCGTCGGGCGTTCGAGTTGCTCGGCTCGCGGGTCTTTCCGGGACGTGTCTGGGCCTGGCGCCCGGGCGGTCCGTTGCTGCGGTGGGAGGCCGGAGGGGGCTGGGCGCTGGACGACGACGTGCGGACGCTGCGGGCGTTGACGGAGGACGCGGCGTCCGGGCGGACGCTGGTGTTCACCGCCGACGAGGAAGAGGCGGCGGTGCTGCGGTCGTTCGGGCCGGGCGGGTCGTCCGAGCTGCGGTCGTTGCCGGGCGACGCGACGGACGTCCTGCTCGCGCCGGGCGCGCAAGCGGCAGCGGTCGGCGGGACGGTCTGGCTGGGGTGTCGCGACCCGGAGCTGCCGCTGTTGCGCGGCGTGCCGGAGGCCGGGTCGTGGGCGCCGGTGGCGGGCGTGCGCGCGGTGCGGCTGGTAGCGGCGCTGCCGGGGGACGTGGGGGCGCTCGCGGTGCGGACGAATCCGGCGGACGAGACGGACGAGCTGGTGCGGCTCGCGGCGGCGGCGGGGCCGCCGCGGCTGCTGGCGCGGGCGCGGGAACTGACGGGGGAGGCGCCCCCAGGGCCGGTGGAGGGGAGTCGCGATCGCATCGACGAGCTGGTGGTGGACGAGGCGGGCGCGACGGTGTGGCTTCGGTCGGCGGGTCGCGTGTACGCGGTCGCGCTGGGCGGCGGCGGGGGCGGAACGTGACGGAGCGGTCGGTGCGGGCGGCGAGGGACGCGGTGGAGCGCGCGGTGCTCAACGGCCTGGGGGCGCTCGGGCCGGAGGAGCTGGCCGCGGCCCGGCAGGCGCTGGGGGAGGCGCCGTCGGCTCCGGCGGGCGAGGAGACGCCCGCGACGGCGCACGACGCGACGCGGCTGCTGCTGGCGTTGTGCGGGCGGGTGCGGCGGGAGGTGCAGCCGCCGGAGCTGCCGGCGCAGGACACCGACGCCACGACGACGCTGGAACGGCTGGACGCGGCGCTGGTGGGGACGATGGACGACGAGCGTCTGGCGGCGGCGGAGCGCGAGGCGCTGCGCCGGCACCCGGCGCGTGCGGCGGAGCAACGCGTGGCGGGGTTGCGCGAGCCGCGCGACCTGTTGCGGCTGGTCACCGGCGGGTCGACCTGGGAGCGGCGCGCCGCGGTGCTGCGGCTCGAGGAGTTCCTGCGCGGCGACGGGCGGGGGTTCGCCGCCGCGGACCGCAAGGCGACGGCGGAGGCGCTGGAGCTGGAGCGCGAGGGGGCGTTGGCGCGGGAGATCGACCTCGTGCTGGCCGCCGTGTCCGGGGCCCCCGGGGGGCGGGCGCGGGCGCGGGTGGCGCGCGCGCAGAAGCTGCTCGAGCGGCTGGAGAAGGACGTCCGGCGTTTCTGGGACGGCGACCTGCCGGAGGATCCGGTGGTGGCGCTGGACGACGAGGCTCTGGCGACGTTGGGGACGTTTGCGGCGGACGCGCCGGACGTCGTGGTCGGGCACCTGGGCGAGACGTTGCGGCGGCTGACGGCCGAGCGGGACGCGACGACGCTCGAGCGTGTGGTGTCGGCGCTGGCGTTGGGAGCCGACGAGCGGCTGGTGCCGTCGCTGCTGCGGGTGCTGCAGGACGCGGAGGTGCCGGCGCGCGTGCACGCGGCGCGGTCGCTGGCGCGGGTCGATGACCCGCGGGTGCCGGCGGCGCTGCGCAAGGCGTATCGGCACGCGGGGACGCCGGACGAGCAGGTGGCGCTGGCCGGCGCGCTGGCGGCGCACGGCGACCGGCGCGGGGCGGGGGCGGTGCTGGACCACCTGGGGGCGGACCAGCCGCCGCACGTCCTGGAGCTGGCGCTGGAAGCGCTCGTCGCGACCGGCGAGCCGGCGAACGTCGGGCGGGTGATCCCGTTCCTCAAGCAGGGGCGCGTGAGCACGGCGCGGGCGGCGGCGGCCGCGCTGGGGGCGTTCGGCGACGGCGCCGCGCTCGAGGCGCTGGAGCAGGCCGGTTCGCGGGCGGAGCTGCGGCCGCAGGCGGAGCGCAGCCTGGCGCAGGTCCGCGCGCGGCTCGACCTGGCCGGGGCGTTGCCGCCGTCGGCCGTGCCGCGGCCGGCGAAGGGCGACACCCCGCGTCCCGCACGCACGCGGCTGGCGGCGCGGGCGGTGGGCCGCCTGTACTACGCGCTCGGGCTGCTGTGGCTCGGGACGGGCCGTCGGGTGGCGGCGCTGGGGGCCTTCGAGCTGGCGGTGGCGCAGCACCCGTACCTGCTCGGTCCGCGGCTGGCGCGGGCGCGGATCCTGCTTCGTCGCAAGGAGCTGGAGGGGGCGGTGGAGTCGTTGCGGGGGGCGATCCGGGTCCGGGCGGCGACGGTGCTGCAGCTGCCGGACCGGGCGAACTTCGTGATCCGGGCCTACCTGCGCTACGCCGATTCGTGCACCGCGTCCGGGCGCCACCTGCGGGCGCTCGAGGCGCTGGACGAGCTGCTCGGGTACGACCTGCGGTTCGCGGACGTCGACCTGCGGCTCGAGGCGCAGCGGCGGCGGGAGTTCGTGGCGCGCGACCAGCGCCGGGAGGAATGAGGCGCGGGATGGCGCAGCGGTTCGCGGAACAGGCGGTGGCGGCGCTGCGGGCGCTGGGCGCCACAGCCGCGCCGGGCGACGAGGCCGTCGGCTCGGTGATGGTCCGCGTGGGCGACGCCGAGGGCGGGGCGCTCGTGACGCTGGAACGTGCGGGGACCGGCGTCCGGGCCGCGTGCACCTGCGGGCGTCCGGGCTGCGAACACGTGGCCTCCGTCCTGGCGCTGCTCGGTGCGACGGCGCCGGCATCGGTGCCGCGTCCGCCGGTCGTCCCGACGGTCCCGCCGCCGCGGCCCACGTCGGTGCCGGCGGCGGCGCGGGCCTGCGGCGAGCGGCCCGACGACGCGGCGATCGCGGAGCGGCTCCGGCGCCTGCTCGAGGTGCTCGTGGAGGACGGTGCGGCGGTCGGCTCCGAGCGCACCGATGCCATGCTGGCGGAGGTGGTGCGGTTCCTGTACGCGACGGACGCGTACGGGCTGCACCGCGTGCTGGCCGACCTGCGGCGCGAGATCGGGACGGCCCGGCCGTCGCCGGACCGTCTGCTGCGCGCGGTGGAGCTGCTCGAGGCGACCTGCCTGGTGCTCGAGCGGCGCGCGGGGGGCCGGCCGGTGGAGCCGGGGGTCTACGAGCTGCTCGTGGGCCGGGACCGGCCGCTCGGCGAACTGCAGACGCGCGAGGACCTGACGCTGCTCGAGGTGGCGCGCAACAGTGCCCGGACGCCGTTCGGCTACCGGCGGGCGGAGCGGTTCCTGGTCGACCTGGCGACGGGGGCGCGCTACACCGAGTTGGTGGCGGTGGCGATCGAGGCGGACTTCCCGGCGGGAGGGATGCGCTACGCCGGGTCCGTGGGGCCTTTCCCGCGGCGCGTGCGGGCGGACCTGGCGGCGGTGGAGCCTGGGCCGTCGCCGCAGCGGATCCGGCTGCTGCAGTACCACGTCGAGCCGGAGCCGCACGCGGAGGACCTGCGGCGGCTCGCCTCGGCGGCGGTCCGGGACGTGGGCGCGTTGTACGCGGAGTTCGAGGCGCTGGCGGAGCAGGTCGGCGTGGCCTATCCGTGCTTCGTGCTGTTCGCCCCGGCGCGGGTGGTGTTCCTCGACGGCGAGGCGACGCTGGTCGATGCCGAGGACCGGGTGCTGCCGTTGGCGCGGGCGGTGGCGCCGGACACCTGTGCCGCGGCGGACCGGTTCCTGACGCGGGGCCGGGTCGAGCTGGTGGTCGGGCACGTGCTGCTGCTCCGGCGCATGCTGGCGCTGTCGCCGCTGTCGCTGCTGACCGACTCGCCGCGGGGCGAGCGGCTGCTGCGCCTGCGCTGACTCACCACGGGCCGGCGTACCAGCGCTTGGGGACGACCAGCCGATCGAACAGGGTCAGGGCGAAGGCGTCGGTCATGCCGGCGAGGAAGTCGGCGATGGCGGTACGCAGGGGGATGCCACGGTCGAGCGGGCCGCCCGGGTCGCCGAGGAACGGGCCCGGGTCGGCCTCCACGCGCTCCCAGAGCGCGCACAGCACGCCGCGCGCCTTGCTCAGCTCGACGGCCACCAGCGGGTGCCGGTAGATGTTGGCGTACAGGAAGCTGCGCGACTCCTCGAGCAGCCGCTCGAGCGGTTCGGGGAGGGCGAGGTGCGGGGCGCGGTCCAGGTCGGTGGTCTCGAGGATCGAGCAGACGCAGAAGCCGATCCGGTCGCCGTACGAGCGGCGCAGGTGCTCGGCGACGGCCTCCGGCGGGGTGCTGTCGGCGAGCAGGCCGGCGCGGGAGGCGTCGTCGAGGTCGTGGTTGACGTAGGCCACCAGGTCGGCCACCCGGACCACCTCGGCCTCGAGCGACCCGTGGTCGACGGGACCGTCGGGGGGCAGGATCGGGCCCAGGCCCTTGGTGTGGCGCAGGATCCCCTCGCGGACCTCGGCGGTGAGGTTGAGGCCCCGACCGGAGAGGGCGAGCAGGTCCACCACGCGCAACGACTGGCGGGCGTGGTGGAAGTCGGGGACGAAACGACGCAGGGCGGCCTCGCCGGCGTGTCCGAAGGGCGTGTGGCCGAGGTCGTGGGCCAGGGCGGTGGCTTCCACCAGGTCCTCGTTGAGGCGCAGGGCGCGGGCGACCGTGCGGGCGATCTGGGACACCTCGAGGGTATGGGTCATGCGGGTGCGGTAGTGGTCGCCCTCGGGGGAGAGGAACACCTGCGTCTTGCCCTTGAGGCGGCGGAACGGCTTGGAGTGCAGGACGCGGTCGCGGTCGCGCTGGAACGCCGTGCGGATCGGGTCCGGTTCCTCGGGCCGGCCCCGCCCCCGCGTGCGCTCGGCGCGGGCGGCCAGGGGGTGCAGCAGGGTCCGCTCGAGGTCCTGCTCGCGTTCGCGGATCGTGGTCATCGCGCGTCCTTCGCGGTCCGGGACCCGTTTGCCGGGCCCGGAGGGCGCCTCTCGGTCCCCCCTTGGCCCGCGGTCGTGTCCCTTGGTACCATCCGCGCCGCGAGGAGGCAATGCCGTGCTGAACTTCGACCTTTCCGAGGAGCAGGTCATCATCCGTCAGACGATCCGGGAGTTCGCGGAGCAGGAGGTCAAGCCGGTCGCCCGGGAACTCGACGAGAAGGAGGAGTTCTCCGTCGAGCTGGGGCGGAAGATGGCCGGCGTCGGGCTGCTCGGCTGCTTCGTGGGCGAGGAATACGGCGGCTCGAACATGGGCTACGTCGGCTACATCGTCGCGGTGGAGGAATTGGCGCGGATCGACGGGTCGACGGCGGCGACGATCGCCGCGGGAAATTCGCTGGGTATCGGGCCGATCGCCTACTTCGGCAACGAGGAGCAGAAGCGGCAGTGGCTGCCGCGGCTGTGCCGGGGGGAGATCCTCGGGTCGTTCGGATTGACCGAGCCGGACGCGGGGAGCGACGCGCAGGGGAGCCGGACGACGGCGGTGCCGCAGGGCGGCGACTGGGTGCTCAACGGCTCGAAGATCTTCATCACCAACGGCTCGAACCCGATGGCCGGGGTGACGACCGTGCAGGCGGTGACCGGCACGCGCCCCGACGGGCGCAAGGAGCTGTCGTGCTTCCTCGTGCCGTCGCGGCACCCGGGGTTCACGGCGACGGCGATGCACGGCAAGCTGATGTGGCGCTCCTCGGACACGGCGGAGCTGGCGTTCGAGGACTGCAAGGTGCCCGGCTCGAGCCTGCTCGGCCAGCGGGGCGAGGGCTTCAAGCAGATGATGCAGGTGCTCGACGGCGGCCGGCTGTCGATCGGTGCGATGGGGCTGGGCGGGGCGCAGGGGGCCTACGAACTGGCGCTCGAGTACTCCCAGCAGCGCAAGCAGTTCGGGCAGCTGATCGGGAAGTTCCAGGCCACGCAGTTCAAGCTGGCGAGCATGGCGATGGAAATCGAAGCCGCCCGCAACCTGCTGTACAAGGCCTGCTGGCTCAAGGAGCAGCACCGGCCCTTCGGGCAAGTGGCCGCGATGGCCAAGTTGTACTGCTCGGAGGTGATGAAGCGGGTCGTGACCGAGGCGGTGCAGATCCACGGCGGGTACGGGTTGATGAAGGAGTACCACGTCGAGCGCTTCTTCCGCGACCAGAAGCTGCTGGAGATCGGGGAGGGGACGAGCGAGGTGCAGCGGATCGTGATCGCCCGCGGATTAGGGCTCTGAGGGGCCTCGATCCGCGGGGGTCTCGACCCTTGACACCCTGCCGGGGGGTCCGCTAACGTGCGAGCCTGCCGAGTGGGAGCGGACGGGGGCGATCCGCGGGCGAGGTGAACGATGCAGTTCACGTTCTGGGAGAACAAGTCGATCCAGTTGCCGAAGGGACCGCTGTGGGGCAGCCTTGCGTTCCTCGGCGGTGTCGCGGTGCTTGCCGTGCTCGGCACCATCGCCGCCGGAATGGTCGACAAGAAGGTGATCCGGTCCAACGCGCCGACGTTGCCGGAGCTCGAGACCTGGGAGAAGACGGTCTCCAGCAAGGACGTGGCCAAGATCGAGGAGTTGCTGACCAAGGAAGGCAACCGGATCGGCGCCGACATGTCGAAATGGGCGCTCGTGTCCAAGTGGCAGAACGACGTGCTCATGGACCTGTACCAGAGCGACCTGCTGATCAGCCTCAAGGGCCAGATCGAGGCCCTGAGGCAACAGCTCGAGGCCGAGAAGGCCAAGGCGGCGGCCGCCGCCGGGGGCGGCGAGGCCCCCGCCCCCGCCCCCGCCCCGGCCGCGGCTCCCGCCGCGGCCCCCGCCGCGGCCCCCGCCGCGCCGTAGCGTCGAACCGCCCAGCGGCTCCGCCAAACCGGTTCGCTTGAAGATTGAAGGCCGACTCACCGGGCTCAAGCCCAGCCAGCTGCGGCGGCTCGAGCGGTTGTACCGTCGTCGTGTGCCGTCGGCGGACGTGGTGAGCTTGGAGCTGGCGGGGGAGTTGCTCGAAGTCTCGGAGGAGCTGGGCCGTCGGGTCGGGGTGCTGCTCTACCGGTCGGGGACGGTGCAGCTGGTCGTCGTCGGCGACGCGACGCAGCTGCGGCTGCCGGACCTGGGTCGGGAGCGTTCCGGGCCGGTCCGGTTCCGTGGCGTGCGACTGGTGCACACCCACCTGCGCCCGGAGCCGCTGACGCAGGACGACCTGGTGCAGCTCACCCAGCACCGGCTGGACCTGACGGCGGCGCTGTGGAGGACGCCGCACGGACCCGCTCGGACCGTCGAGCTCGCGTACCTGAGGCCGCCGGCGCCGCGGGAGAAGGAGCCGTTCGTGCGGATCGGGCCGCTACCCCTGGAGCGGCTCGAGCTGGACCTGGGACGGCACCTGCGGGAGCTGGAGGCCGAGTTCGCGCGCGCGGTGCGCTCGCGCGACGTGGACCGCGGTCGGGACCGGGCGATCCTGGTCCACGTCGCCCGGCGCGCGGACTGGAACCGGGGGGAGGGGGAGATCTCGGTGGCCGAGTTGCGGGAGCTGGCGCGGTCGGCCGGGGTCGAGGTGGTCGACGTGCTGGTGCAGCTGCGCGACCGGCCCGACCCCAGGACGATCCTGGGCGAGGGGCGGCTGCAGGAGCTGAACCTGCGGGCGATGCAGCTCGACGTCGACCTGATCATCTTCGACCACGACATCACGCCGTCGCAGTCGCGGGCCATCGGCGACATCACCGATCGCCGGGTGCTCGACCGCACGCAGCTGATCCTCGACATCTTCGCCCAGCACGCCGAGACGAACGACGGCAAGCTGCAGGTCGAGCTGGCGCAGCTCAAGTACATGCTGCCGTACCTGGCCAAGAAGGACGACGCGCTGTCGCGGCTCACCGGCGGGATCGGAGCGCGCGGGCCGGGCGAGACGAAGCTCGAGGAGAGTCGACGGCGCGTGCGCGAGAAGGTCTCGCGGCTGGAGAAGCAGGTCCGCCAGCTGGCGCAGCGGCGGCGCCAGCGCCGGTCGCTTCGGTCGCGCGAAGGCGTGCCGGTCGTCGCCATCGTCGGCTACACCAACGTCGGCAAGTCGACGCTGCTCAACACGCTCACCCGCTCCGACGTGGTGGCCGAGAACAAGCTGTTCGCGACGCTCGACCCCCGCTCCCGGCGCCTGCGGCTCCCGGACGGACGCGACGCGGTGTTGACCGACACCGTCGGGTTCATCCGGCGGCTGCCGGCCACCCTGCGCGAGGCGTTTCGCGCAACGCTCGAGGAGCTGCGCGACGCGGCGCTCCTGGTGCACCTGTGCGACGGATCCGACCCGGCCGTGGAGCGCCAGGTCCGCACGGTGGACGAGCTGCTGGGGGAAATGGAGCTGGCGGACGTGCCGCGAATCCTCGTGGTGAACAAGGTCGACCGCCTGACCGCGGAGGAGACCGAGCGGTTGGCGGAGGCGCTCGGGGCGCTCCCCTGCAGCGCCCGCGACCCGGCCTCGGCGGCGGAAATCGCCCGGGAGATCGTGCGCCGGCTGCCGGAGCCGACGGTGCCCGAGGCCGGCGGCGACCCGGAGCTGGCGCGTTGGATCCGACGGGGCGGGGGTCCCGCGCCGACGGCCGACGAGGACGGGTAGAGCACCAAACGCCAAGCACCATCGCCCCGCCCAACCGCCAAGAACCAACCGCCAACCGCCAACCGCCAACCGCCAAGAGCGCGGTTCGGTGGCGGGGGTGGTCCCGGACTTCTGGCCAGCCGTACTGGCTTCCGAACGGCACGACGGGCGACGCCCCTTGACGACCCGGACCCGATTCCGGATAGTGGCGGGCGCGACGGGGAGGTACGAGCGATGGGCGACACGGGGCATCTGATTCCGCCCACTCTGGAGAGCAGCTTCCACGAGTACGATCGGCAGCTGCGGCTCAATCTCGCTCTGCGGCGGGCGCACGGTCCGCTGCCGGGGGACGAGGAGCGGGCGCCGACGGGGGCGACGCCGGCGCAGCTGTCGGAAGAGAACCAGAAGCTCCGCGCGGCGCTGAAGCGCCGGGGGCTCGAGGCGCCGAAGGTGACGGAGGGGGCGG
>JAFGHH010000327.1 GCA_016930215.1 Deltaproteobacteria bacterium | reverse complement strand
GGCGGGGCGGCCCCTGCCCCGTCCGATTTCGGAGATCCGCGCACCGGAAATCTGCGCGACGTTCGCTGCGTCACGGAAGCGCAGTCCAACGGCAAGGCGCTGAGGCCGAGGACGTGACGGTGCAGTGCGTCGTGTCATGGCCCGATCTTGGCCACGGAAGCCGGTGCCATGCGGTCGCAAGAATCACGGACTTCACCGGTCTCGTCGGCGTAGTCCTGATTGGCGGAGGGCTTACTGCCGTTGACCAGGGATACCCGGTGGAGCCGGATCCTCGTTGAACCCGGCAATCGGCATGGGGCGCTCCGGGCTTCACGCTCGGTTCGGTCAACCTCCCGTGGTCAGCCCGTCGGCGCCAGGAACTGCTCGCAACTGCCCGACGATGCTAACTATTCCCCGGAGTCCAGCTTCGCCGCGCACGGAATGATACCTCCCAGGGCGTGGTCGCCGAAGGCCTTCTCGGACGATCACGCCCGAACTGCCGTTCGATACGGAGACGCTTCGTTCTCGGCGCCTTCTTCCTGTAGGCGGGCGTCGGACGGCTCCGGTTGGTCGCTCGACCTCGACCCGTGGCTGCGCGAATCGCCTTTCGCCCTTGTGCTACGGGGTGTTCTGCCTTGTGGCGGTCACGATCCTGCTGACGGAGTCGTACGTCAGGTCCAGCATGGCTGCAACCAAGACATGAGCAGAGACGCTGGCGAGCACCCGAAAGCCCCTCCCCCCGCGCCTCCTGGACAAACTCATCCCATGTCGCGCCGTGTACCAATTCATGTGCCCGCTGTTCCATCCGGAGATGCTGATCGTCGACCACTTCGTTGCCATGACTGTCGGGACCACGGCAGGCAGCGCGATCCGATCGAACAGGTAGTTGAGTTTGGCTCCGGTAGAGAGGGTCAACCCCAGCGATTCCACTGCATCCTCGTACTCTAGCGCCAGCCTCGCATCGTCTTGCTGCACCAACGAGGGCGGTGACTTGGCGTGCCGCAGCAGCCATGAATTCAGGATCCCGTCGAGCTTGACGTGCTGCTCCTTCATCTTCGACTGCACGTCCGACTCCATGTTCGTTCGTGCACCCTGTCCAACGCCGTTAGGTGCCTGGCAGTTCTTCAGCCAGATCGCGGCATCCTTCAGTGCCCGTGTCAGGCAATCCACCTCATCCAGTACCACCCGGTTGACGGTGCGCCTTGGCCGCCCCGGCTTCCCCTTCCCCTTCACCGGCGCGTGTGCTGCCTTCGCATACCTGCTGTACTTGCTCCGGAGTCTGTCGAATCGCGCTTTCGCGGCGGCGTTGCTCATGCTCACCTTCGAGCAAGCCTCACCTAGTTGCTGCACGCTGGTCCAGTAGCCGTCCTCCGTTTCCTGGACGGCCCGCGCTCTTCGTCGGTCCTGTAACGGGTGTTGAGCGGGTTGCATCACGGCCTGCCGGGCGCGACGCCAGCCCTCGTGGATACCGTCCTGGGACGTCGCGGGGGGAGGCAACGAAGGTGGCGTCGGCCGGGTCCACGCTTTGGACGCGCAGTGCTGCCAATCCTTGGCGCGCCTACGCCATGCAGCCTTCACCCATCTTGGTGCGAGTCGGGTCATCCGATCAGCGGCATCCTTCTCCCAGCGTGCCAAGTTGGCCTCTTCTTTCCGAACGTGCGCAGCGAGTTGCGGATCCGAAAGGGCCTGGGCGGCATCCTTTTTCTCCTGCAGTTCGTCGTTCTCTCGGTCGTATTCCCCGCAGTCCACGTACGAGCGATCCTTGGCGTATTCCCGCAGGTCACGGACGAGCTCGGATGGCCGGCTCCGAGCGGGAGTGGCGACGGGCTGACTCGCAACGGCGGTCGATTGCCTCCGACGCGCCTTCGTGGAAGGGCGAGTGGCTGCCGGACTTCCGACTTTGGGCATCGTACACCTCCAGCAGATCTCACCGCGGTGCGATCAATATGTCAATTGTCAGCAGTAGAATCCGGACTGCACGGAATCGTCTATACGTAGCCTCCCAGACGCATTTCAGAGGAGAGCCGCGATTTCCGGGTGTGATTCATTCCCGGGGGACGCAGCCCCTCGCGTGTTCGTCGGGCCGCATCGTGGGCCCCGAAGGACTGCCCCGTCGGAAGCGGAAGTCGAGCCGGCGGCGGGGCGGAGTCAGGTGACGGGTCCGGTCGACGCCGAACGAGAAGCGGTCCGGGAGCGGGCCCGGGGTTCGGCCTACCGTTCCGGCAGCAGCCGCTCCCACGGAAGGACGTAGAACCTCGGGTCGCAGAGCTGCAGCATGGCGCCTAGGTAGGCCTCCCGCAGTTCCCGGCTCATCGTGGCGCTGTGGCGCTCCAGGGTGGCGTCAAGGAACTCCAGCGCCTCCATCCGCAGCTCGTGGCTCGCCTCGACGGCGCGGACGGCCGTGCGGATACCGGCACGAACCTGCATTCCGCGCAGGACCAGGGGCAGGCAGGTCGCGAGCGCCTGGGCGAGCGCCGGAGACAGCCGGGCGAGGAGCGAGGCGACGGCCGGCGTCGGTACCGGCACGGGCCGAGCCGGCAGGTCCGCCGACACAGGTCACCAGCCCAGCCGGCGGTGGTAGGCGGCCTTCGTCGCCGGCCCCATCCAGTGGGCGTGCCGGTCGTAGACCCCGTGCAGCCGGACGTCCGCATCGTGCCGCAACCGGTCCACCCGGACCTGTGCGTCGGCCGCGCAGCGGGCCGTGGCCTGCTCGTCGGCAATCTCCACCAGGGCGAGCAGGGTGCCGACCGCGTAGCCGCCAAGGAACTCACCGAGAATCCGAAGCACCTGTTCCTCCTTCCCCGGCGTTGACCAGGGCGTCGCGAAGGCGGCGGCCGGCGCCGCGAACGACCGAACCGCACGATTCGAGGAAGTCGTGCAGGAACTGCTCGCGCTCCTCCTCGGTCATGGTCTCGCGGACGCGCAGGAACGCCGCCTCGACGGTCTGGCCGTCGGCGAACGCGGCGCCCATCCACCGCCGGACCTCCTTGATGCGGGATTCGAGCGCGCGACGCCCGCGCTGCTCGTCCCCGAGCCGGCGGGCCAGGACCCGGCCTGCCTCGGTCACCGCCTCGAGGCTTCTCCTATCGGCGGCGGTCACGACAGGGCTCCCAAGTCGAGCAGGGAGCTGTAGCCGTCGCGCCCGACGACCAGGTGGTCGAGAACCGGGATGCCGAGCAGCCGGCCGGCCTCGACCAGCCGCCGGGTCAACTCGAGGTCCTCGCCGGACGGGGTCGGGTCGCCGGACGGGTGGTTGTGCACCAGGATGGCGGCCGCCGCGCGGTCGCGCAGCAGCGGGGCGAACACCTCGCGGGGGTGGACGACAACGGCGCCGAGGGAGCCGACGGCGACGAGGTGGCGGCGAATCACCCGGTTGCGGGAGTCGAGTCCGACGACCAGGAACCGCTCCTGGCGGCGCCGGACCAGTGCGGGGCCGAGCAGGGCGTAGACCTCGGCCGAGCAGCGCAGCGCGGGCAGCACCGGGCTCGCCGGCACGGCCTCGCCGCAGTGCGGGCAGCGCAGCAGTATCTCCATGACGTGGTCCGTCCTTTCGTCGGAAGCGGACCGCCGGCGGTGGACTTGACCGGCGGCGGGTACGGATGCGGGTGTAGAGGCGGTCGACGGCGGCGCGGGCGGGTCCGGCGTCCCGGCTACGGGGGCCACGACGTCGTTCGCGCTGGTGCCGGCCGCCGTCGTGCTCGCCCGTTCGGTCCTACCGGCACTGCCTGGTGCAGTTGTCCATCGCCTGCTGCTCCACCTCCGCCGAGCTGACTTCGCCGACCAACTCGGCGAACTGGCGGATGCACTCGTTGCAGCGCCGCGCCGGGGCGCACTTGTCCGAACAGCGGTTCTGGACGATTCGGTTCAGGCGACGGCACGCCTCGTAGATCATGTTGTCGTCACAGTCCCGGGACAGCTGGCGGTTGTCGTACGCGACGGCCTCGGCGCACTCGTCGCAGACCCCCTGCAGCGCATCCGCTCGCGCGAAGAACTGGTCCCGAGCCTGCCGTTGTTCCTCTTGCCGGCGTCGCTGCTCGTCCTCGGCCCGCCGGCGTTCGTCCCGCAGCGCGACGAACTGGTCGCAGACGGTGCTCCCGGCTTCGCACGCCATCTCCGTCCACTCCTCGAGGTCGCCGGCCGAGGCCTCGGCCCCGGACCGGGTCGCCAGCTCGAGCAGCCGACCGGCGACCGCCTGCTTCCGTTCCTCGGTGAGCACCCAGCCGCACGCCTCCAGCGCGGCTGCCGGCTGCTGCTGGGCCTGGACGCCGACGTTCCACCACATGGCGTACAGGTACGATGCCGCCTCCCGCGCGGCCGCCGGGTCATCCGGGAGGGGTGCCTCCAGCCCCTCGGTGACATCGTCGTCGTACGCCCTGACGCGGCTCGTTCTCCAGATGCACGCTTCCGGCGCCTGCGGGAAGAGCCGGCCGTAGAAGGAGTCCGGTCCGACCGCCTCCGGCATCATTTCCAGCAGCCGGGTCGCCTGCCTGCCACCCAGCCGGATGAACAGGACGGTGGTCTCGTTCGGCCGCTGGAAACAGCGGCCCCAGGCATGGGTAGAAGTGTCGTAGCACTCCTGCGCCGGCAAGCCGCTCGCGACAGCGGTCGTGCCGTCGCCGGACAGGTCGACGGCTACCATGTTGGCGCGCCTGCCGACGGCGCGTACGTCCACCTCGCCGGCCCCGAGCCAGGCGAGGCGGAGCCACGAGCCGAGCGCCTGCGGCTCGGGGCGCTCCGCCGTGACCGGGCGGAGCAGGAGGAAGTCCTGCAGCCGTCCCGACGGCGGCGGCACGACGTGCTCAAAGGTCTGGATGTTCGATTGCAGGGAGTGCATGTCGGCGCCGTGGCGGCCACCTGCGGCACAGACGCCGTTCCCGACCTGGTCCAGGACGCACCAGTCCACGAACACGGCGAGCAGGTTCACCCCTCCGCCTGATGCACCGGAGGTCCCGGTCACCTGCAGGGGGACGGAGCCCGCAATGCGGATGCCGGAGTCCGTCGCCGAGACGGTGTCCACGGTGACCCAGCTTCCTCCCTGCGCCGCGGTCGTCGGCACGACGGTCGGCTGCACGGCGGGCACCGGCCGGTCGGGTTGTGCCGGCTGCCCGGCAAGTACGGTGATCAGGTCGGCGCACGAGCCGACGAGCAGGGCTAGCGCGACGAGCGCCGGCACGACGAGGGTCTGGCGGTGGTTCATCACTGTCCTCCCATGGAGTCAACGAGCCGGATTATAGACTCTGAAGGTCCATACGTGAACATGAATCTATGTGGTCCTTACCGTCCAGGTCAACGTCCCCTACGGTTCGGTGCATGTCGCCCAGAAGTCGAAGGAAGCCGCCCGATTACCGCCTCCAGTTGGGACGCCGCATCGCGGAGATCCGTCGCCGTTCAGGCCTTTCGCAGGCGGCCCTGGCCGAGGCGCTGGGCATCGCAACCGAGAGTCTCTCCCGGGTCGAGCGCGCGGTGTCCGTCCCGTCCCTCGGTCTCCTCGAGGGTTTGGCCGGGACGCTCGGGGTGACGGTCGAGGACCTCTTCTCGTCGAGATCCGTCGCCCCGAGGATGCCGCTCGACCCGGACGTCGCCACGCTGGTGGCTCTGGTTCGGTCCAAGCCGCCGGCGCTGCGCCGGCAAGTGCTGCGGCTGGTGCGGTTGTTCCTGGCCCGGTAGTCCACGAGTTCGACAGGTCGGCGTGCTCGGGTTCAGGCCGGCGGCGCGGAGAGCGGTTCGCCACAGGTCTCCTGGGCATGGTCCGTGGCCGCCGCGGTCGTCGTCGGCTCCTCCAGCTCGGTCGAGGTGTCTTCCTCGACCGGGTCGTGGCCCCGGATCGGCATGATGACGATGCCGCGGGGCCGAAGGTCGCCGGCTTCGGAGCCGACTTCGACCAGCCGTACGGCATCGAGGGGGGTCGCGTGCTGCAGGAGCTGCACCGTCGGCGTGCGCACGGCGGCCAGAGCGTCCTGCAGGTACCTGCCGTTCAGGTGGAGGTAGCCGGCCGGGGCCCGGTGGACGTCGGCCGCGACATCCTGGCGTACCACCGCGCCGTCGTCGACCTGCACGCAGACCTGGAGAATGCCGCGCTCGCGCAGTCCGCGGAGCATGCAGGCGGCGTTCCTCCGGGTCCCGACGACGCTCACCGCCTTGACCGCGGCCGCCAGCGCGTCGCGCTCGCAGCGGACCACCAGGTCGGAGTCCTCGTGCCGGTCGAGCAGGAAGCCGGACCAGCGCGGCAAGGTCGTCTCGGGCTCGGCGGCAGCCAGGTGCACCGACCGGTCGGCGGAGCGGAAGACCAGGAACGTCGGCTGCCGGGCCTGCTCCGGACCGGCGCCGTCCTGCCCCGTCCGCCGCGTCGGCGCACGGGCCAACTCGACGGTGTCGAACCTCGTGCCCATCGCCTTGGCCGCCGGCTTCCAGTCCTCGCCGGCCACCTGGAGCACGGTGTCGGCGCCGGTGCCGTCCCGGGCGTCGCCGTCCACGAACAACCGGTGGCCGTCGGTGCCGACGACGACCGAAACGGCGAGTCCGCCGCCGGCCTGCGCGAAGTACAGGAACGGGCCCTTGGCGATGCTGCGGTAGTCGCCGGCGCTCGTGAACGCCATTGCCCCGGCAATCCGCGCCGAGAGGTCGGCGGCCACGACGTCGGTCACGGTCTCGACGACCGGCGCGTCCTCGAGCTCCGGCTCCCGCACCGGAAAGGTGAGCCGCTGGACCCCCGCGAGGACGGCGAGGGACTGGTCGAGCCGCTGGAGCTGCAGCTGCGCTGCCCCGTTGGCCTTCGCGGTGCCGAACGGGCGGAGCGCCCGGGCCAGGCGGGAGGCGGTGTCGGAATCGAGCAGCACGCTCCAGGTGGCCCCCGGCGAACACGGGATCCGGAACGACATCCTGACCCGGCCGGACCGCGTGGACGTGGCCAGGACCAGGGCACCCGCGTCGTGCCCGAGGGACAGCCGTCCGGGATGGTGGCGCAGCGGGTCCTTCTCCAGGCAGGCGGCACAGGCGATGACGGCCTCGGCCAGCGGCCGGGCCGCGATGAGCGTCTTCAACGCAGTCCTCCCTTCCTACATGAGCCCGAGGGCGCGGTAGACGTCGGCGCGCAGCCCGTGCTCCTCCTCGACCTGCTCGAGGCGCCAGCGGTGGTTCAGGACGCGCTGGTCCGCCAGGACCGGTGCCCCGAAGTCGAAGTCGAGGTCGCTGGTGCGGCAGGGAATCGGGCGCGGCGTTCCCTTCGGCTTCTCCGCCGAGTGCTCCTTCTTCATCTTCTCCTCCTCGATGTCGGCAATCAGGTGCAGAGGTCGGTCAGCGCTCCCCGCCGGGTCGCGCGCTCGCGGGGAAGGCGAGGTCCTCGACCAGCACCAGGCAGGTGGTGCCGGTGCTGGACATCTCGACCATGACGAACGGCCGCTCGGCGCCGACCACGATGCCGGGCTCGGCGCGGAACGAGCCGGAGGTCACCTCGACGGGCGTTCCCGCCTGGATCATCTTCTCCTCCTTGCCGGTCAGGTATGGATGGCCCACCCCGTGGTGGGCGTGAGACAGACGGCCAGGGTCGGCTCGCCGCCGTCCCCGCCCCCGTCGTGCGGCCCGTGGAAGATCAGACCGCCGTTGAACCACGTCTTGTAGATGCCGCCCTCGCGGCGCACGGTCATGACGAACCCGAAGCTCTGCGGCGCGGAGTCGCGGTAGAGGCGGCAGCAGGTCTTCCCGCGGTCGCCGTGCTCGGCGTACTCGTCCAAGTACCGGAGCTGGTCTTCCAGGTTCTCTCGCAGCCCGACCTTGTCGGCGAACGCCCGGGCCTCGGCCAGGCGGGTCTCGACCTCGGTCGTGTCGAGCATCAGCGCACCGCCCTGGCGGCCTCGACGGCGCCGGAGAGCACTAGGCGCAGCGTCTCGACGACCTGCTTGGCCTGCGCCTGGTCGGCGCAGAGGAACTCCAGCCGGAGGTTCAGGTCGTCGTCGAGGTCCTGCTCGACGCCGTTGTCGCCCGGCTCGGTCATGCTTCCGGTCAGCTCGAGCGCCACGCGGACGCCGGGCTCGCGGCGGATGCGGGCCGGCTTCGAGAACTCCTCGCCGCAGTCGCAGCACTCGAACTCCCCCTCGTCGGAGATGTCGAGCGAGTCGCGGTCCACGTCGTCGTCGCCGTCGAACGTCCAGGAGCCGCCGAGCTCCCGGAAGCGCCCGCGGCGGGTCGCGTCCATCGCGACGTGCTGGATGATGTCGGTGCCCCCGCAGCCGGGGCAGCCCCACGTCGGCTTGTCCATGTTCCTCCTCCCCGCGCCGGTTCAGGCGCGGTCCCAGGTGTCGGTCTCCGGCCACTCGTCGGGCCGGAGGACGGTCAGTTCGACCTGGTAGATGTCGGCGAGGGTGATGCGGTTCCGCGGCCCGTCGGCCAGCGACCAATCGATGCCCGCTGCAGGGACCTCGATGCCGGCGATGCCGTAGTCGTCGTCGCCGACGCCGCAAATGCACAGCCGGACGGCAATCGTCGTCCCCTTCATCGTTCCTCCGGCTGCTCCTCGAGCAGGCAGTCCATCCCGAGCACGTCGTGGGCGTAGTCGGCCAGGTCGTCGAGCAGGGAGTCGAGGCCGTCGAGCAGGTCGCCCGCCGATTCCCAGTCCAGGCCGCCGGCGTCGGCCAGCGTGCCGTCGCGGATGGCCTGCACGGCGGCAAGGAACCAGCGCCGCTGCTCGCGGAACAGCGCCGGATCCATGGCCCGCAGGATGTCGTCGGCCGACTTCCACCGGCACCCCGGCGGGACCTCCGCCGTGATGGCCTTCTTCGCCGCCGCCGAAACGTCGTAGTAGTCGTGCGCGAGGTGCAGTTGGTCCGGGTCGGGTTGACCGGCCTCGTCCACCTCCACCGCCGGGAATCCGCCGCCGTGCAGGCAGTCCGCGTGGACCAGCCGCCGGCCGTCGCAGGCGTAGCGGCCGTCGCCGTACTCGTCGCCGCTGGCATGCTTGGCGATGAACGGGATGCCCTTGGCGGCGAGGTCCCGGAACTCCGAGTCGCACGCGTAGTTGGCCTGGTCGTTGACGAGCGTCACCGCTCCGGGCAGGTCCGGGGGCTCGGAGTCGTCGTCGAAGCCCATCTCCTCGAACGCCGCCCGGTCGCCGGGGCGGCAGGTCACCTTGGTCCAGGCGTGGTCGCCCATTTCACTCTCCTCGCCGGCGGAAGCCGCAAACGTCGCAGACCAGCTCGTCCGGGGAGTCGAGGGCGTCGACAAGACCCTCCCCGCACTCGGGGCAGGAATCGTCGTCGGGCGGGTCGACCTCGTCGATCTCCAGCTTGAGCTGGGTCCGGTACGTCTTCCGTGTCTCCGGGTCGTAGAAGTCCCGCTCGCCCCAGGCGAACCCGTCCTGGTCGTAGGCGGTGAGGAACCGGTCGACGAAGTCGGAGTACAGGTCATCGCGGTCGCCCCAGCGGTGCAAGCGGTCGGCGACCTCCTTCGGAATGCTCATCGGGACCTCCGCTCGAGGTAGCGCACGAACTCGTCGCCAATCCCCTTCTCCTCGATGAAGTCGAGCGTGACGCGGAGAACCGTCGTCTCCGACAGCAGCCGCTCGACCGAAAGGCGGTCGGCAGCCTGCCGGAGGTCCTCCTGGACGCCGCGCTTTCTCCTCGCGCTTCCTGCGGGCGCCTTCATCGAACCTCCTTGTGGCCCAGGACGAGGCGGGTCCCGCCACCCCTTCCGACGGCGACCTCCAGCTCGACGATTCTCCCGCCCGGCCCTTCGTCCGCGATGTTCACGGAGAGGACGGTCGCGACCTGGCCGGTGCTGCGGAGCGTCACCTCGTCCCCGGGACGAAGTCTCCTGGCATCCCGGAATCGCACGGGTCACTTCTCCTTCCCGGCGCGGAGGCGGTACCGCTCCAGCACCTCCATCGGCAGGTCGCGCACGAGCCGGTCCAGGTCGAACACCCCGCTCGGCGGCTTGAACTCGACCTCCGGCACGATGTGGTCCGCGTCCTCGCCGTTGTCGTACATGCCCAGGACGTCCTCCCCGGCGTCGGCGGGAAGGAAGGTCATCTCCACGTCGTCGAGCGGGCTCCACGTCTCCCCATCGTTCAGCACGACCATGGACGGCAGGCCGCGCGTCGCATCCCCGACGGTACGGGGCATGTTCAGGCGCTCGCCGAGGCCGTCGACCTCGTCGGGCGTCATCGGTTCGTGCATGCCGGCGTCGGTGGCGATGTCCTCCAGGTCTGCGCAGTGCCCGACCACCCGCTGGTAGAGCCGGAGTGCTGCCAGGACGTGGCCGAGCTCGCGGTCGTCGAGCGAGGCGATCACGACCGACCCGCCGCCCGGTCCTCCGCGGCGGTTCTCGTGCTGTCCCATCTCTCTCCTTCCTTCCCCATGTCTACGGAATCGGTGGCGGCATGAGGCCCAGTCCGTCCGGGTCGGCCAGTTCCGCCGCGTCGGCCAGACGGTGCTCGTCCACCTCCTCCACGCCCTCGAGGTCGGCCAGCGTCAGGGCGACGCGGAGGACCCTGTCGAGGTCGGCGGGACTCGGTCCCGCCCGGCCCGCGGTCTCGTGCACGAGTCGCCGCGCGAGGCAGCCCGGCGGCAGGACCCGGTCCAGCTCGTCGCTGGTGAGCCGGGCGTTGACCGATGCCGACAGGTCCAGGGGGTGCGCGCGGTGCGCCTGCCGCTCTCGCGCAGCGCCCACCCTCGCCCGCATGGATGACAGGGTCGGCGGCACGCCGGCGTCCTCCCCGAGGGAGGCAGGGCGTACCCGGGCGCGGATGTCGAACACGTCCCCCAGCGGGAACCGGGTCCGAGCCTTGTAGCTCTCGACGGCTGCCGGCCTGCAGCGGCACGCCCGGACCGCACTTCCGTGGAACCCGCACGGGCACGGATTTGCCGCGGCGACGAGTTGGAACCTCGCGGGCATCCGAATCGTGCCGTCCGAGCGGCAGACGGACGCCTCGCCCGTGAGCGCCGCGTGGCGCACGATGCCCAGCGTACCCGTGTTGAACTCCGGCAGCTCGTCCAGGAACAGGACGCCGTGGTGCGCCAGGCTCGCCTCGCCGGGGCGCGTCGGGCTCCCGCCCCCGAGGAGACCGGCGAAGCTCACCGTGTGGTGCGGCGCCCGCAACGCCCGCCTCGCCGGGTCGTGCCGGTCCGGGTCGAGCAGCCCGGCGGCGGACCAGATGGCCGCAGCCTCCAGCGCCTCGTCGAGCGTCGGCGGCGGCAGCAGACGCGGCAGCCGCGAGGCGAGCAGCGTCTTGCCCGACCCGGGCGAGCCGACCAGAAGCAGGTGGTGTCCACCGGCCGCCGCCACCTCGAGCGCGCGGACGGCGCTCGCCGGGCCGGGTACGACTTCGTCGTCGGCGTCCGCCGACACGCTGGATGCGGCTGCGACCGCCGGCGGGACGAGCCGCTGCTCTCCACGAAGGTGCAGCAGCAGCTCCCCGAGCGTGTCGGCCCCGAGCACCTCGATCCCCTCCACCCAGGGTGCCACCTCGCGGGCGTTCCGGGAAGGCAGGATGACGGTCTTCGCGCCGGACGCCTTGGCCGCCAGCGCCAGGGGCAGGGCCCCGCGCACCGGGAGAATCCGGCCGGAGAGGGTCAGCTCGCCCGCGAACCACGCCCCTTCGGCCGCGTCGGGCGGGACGTGCGCCTGTGCCACCAGGACGCCGGCGACGACCGGCAGGTCGAGCCCGGCGGACCGGACCGGCGGGTCGCCAGGACACGCGCCAAGGGCGATGTGCCGGGGCGGCAAGTCGATTCCGCAGCGGCGCAGCGCGGACTGCACGCGTACGAAGCACTCCTTCGCCGCCCGCTGCACCCACCCGGTCCAGCGCGGCGCGGTCGAGCGCGAGTCGGCGTCGACCTCGATGACCACGCCGTCGGCGACGACGCCGTCCAGGACGGCGCCGTGAATCCGTGCAAGCAAGTCGCGACTCCTTTCGTTGCGGAAGAGGCGGCCGGGGGGCGGGCAAGGTGCTTGACCGTGCCTACGGTGCTTCGCCCCTATGGGGTTCCCGCTCCCCGGCCATCCCCGCGGGGAACTACGCGTCGACCAGCAGCTCGAGCGACCCGTCGTCGGGGTCGAGAAACGGCTCCCATTCCGGAGCCGAGGCCTTGAGGTTCTGGATGAACAGCTGTGCGTCGGCCCTGGGAACGGCTTCGACGCCCCGCTGCCGTTCGACCTCGAGAATGGCCGCGGTCGTCTCCGGGTCCGTGAGGGCCTCGAACCGGCGGAGGATGGCGATGCCGTCGTCCCACCGGACCCGGTAGACGTCCTGGCTCACCTCGTCGACGTAGGACATGTCGATTTCGAGGAGCCGCTGGGACAGGGCGGCCAGGAGGTCGAGCGCGGCGTCGGCCGGGACGAACATCCCGGCCGGCGGGCCCCACCGGCGGACCTCGGGGCGCATGTCGCCGGACACGGTCAGTCCTCCAGCACGATGCGCCGCGACGGGCGGTCGATGACCATCGTGTCGAGCGTCGCCTGGACCTGGGCCATCCCCTCGCGGACCTTGGTGCGGATGGCGGCGCTGGAGCGCAGGGCGTCGGCGTCCACGCCGTCGAGCGCGTTGCGACAGCGGCCCACCAGCTGGGCGAGCTGGGTGTCGTCGGTGACGTTCCGCGGGGCGAAGAGCTCCAGGTACTCCTGCATGTTGCCCACGAGCGAGTCGCGGAACGTCTTCGGCTTCCCGTCCCCGTTCCCCTGCAGGCGCTCGACCATGTGGTCCACCAGGTCGGCCAGGCCGGCCCGCAGCGCCTGCCGCACCTCCTCGGACGCCTCGCGCCACTGGGTCTCGGCCTTGGCCTTCTCGCGCTCGAAGATGTCGCGCCGGATGCCCTCGAGCTTCTCGGGAACGCCGAAGGCCAGGTACCGGACGTCCACGTAGAACGCCGCCCGCAGCCGCTCGTCGCTGGGGTAGTCGGTGACGTCGAAGAGGCCGTTGAGCCGCTTCTTCGCGTCCTCGACCGAGTGGTCGTAGACGGCCAGGAACTGCGCGACCAGGTCCCGGCGGTTCTCCTGGTACTCGGCGAGCTTCGCGTCGACCTGCTCGACGAGGCCGAGAGGAATCAGGTACGTGCCGCGCCGGAAGGGCGACGGCAGCGCCCGCTTGGCGAGCCAGGTACGGAGCTCGCCGTCGAGCGTCTTGATGGTGTCGAGCTCCTTCGACTCCAGGATGGCCTTGGAGACGTGGAGCAGGTCCTTGTCCGCGTCGACCTGGATGCTGGCGGCCGGCACCTTGCGCCGGACGCCGAGGCAGCCGACGGTCAGGCTCAGGCAGACCGCCCGGTCGAAGATTCCGCGGTCGTTCATCGGCAGCGGCACCTGTCCGCTGCCGTTCCCGTTGTCGCTCATCGTGTCGCTCCTGTTCAGGTCGGCAGGTAGGACGGGCCCCCGCCGCTGCCGTGGTGTTGACTCAGCCCGTTTCCGACGTCAGCTTGTCCTCGCGGCCCCGCACCGGCCCGGGTCTCCTCCCCCCAGCCTGGACGATGCGGGGCCGCGTGCCAGCCACCGTCAGGGGTCCGGCACGGCAATGCCGGTCACGACCGTGGCGTCGTCGTGAAGCACGACCTCGACCTCGGGTACGGCCTCGAGGTCGGCGAGCGTGTAGCGGTCGGTGAGCAGGTGGACCGTCTGGTTCGACGACCCCCGGAGGCCCCGCTCGAGCCGCAGTCCCTGGACGAACGGACCGGCAACCACGATGTCGGCCAGCCCGGCCACGGTCGCCAGGTCGGGCTGGCGGTTGACCCGGTCCCAGGCGTAGCCGGTGAACAGCACGACCGACAGCCCGGTCGTCGAGCGGACCTCCTGCAGCAGCTCCCCGACCGCCTCGGCCTGCTGCAGCGGCTCCCCGCCGGAGAGCGTGATGCCCTCGATGCCCTCGATGGAGCGGACCCGCGCCAGCAGGTTCGCGACGGGCACCGGGTGACCGCCGTCCGGGTCCTGGGCGCCGGGGTTGCAGCACCCGTCGCACCGGAGGCTGCACCCCTGGACCCAGACGACGGCCCGACAGCCGGGGCCGTTGGCGTAGCTGCGCTCGAGCAGGGCGTGGACCCGCAGGGTCAGTGGCGGGCGCATCGCCGAGTCTCGAGCGGGACTTCGTAGGCCTCCCGGGTCGTCATCCGCTTCGTCACCTTCCCCAGCGCCTTCTCCAGGTCCGCCGTCAAGTCGTTGCATGTCTTGCCCTTGACGCCCTTCACGTGGACGCTGGCGTGCCCTTCCTCGTCCACGACGACCTCGATTTCCTCGCGGATCATCGCACCCTCCCGGCCAGCAGGTGCAGCTTGCCGTTGCGCACCTCCTCGCGAACGACCCGGAACCCCTTGTTCGCCAGCCTGGCCACGGCGACGTGGCGGCCGTAGCGCTGGAGGAGGCGCTGCCGCCAGTCATCGCCGAGCTGCCGCTGGTCGTCGTGATCGAGCACGGCCTCGTACCGCCCATCGGCGGTCCTGCGGAAGCCGATGTCGGTACCGTAGTACCCGGCGCCGCGGACGGCGATGTCGACCTTGCGGGTCCGCTGCCCGAATCCGTGGATCGCCTGCGGCCGGTCGAACGCCTCGACCTCGCCGATGTCCAGGTCCTTGAGGGCGGCGACCAGGGCGCCCCGGTCGCGGATCTCGAGCTTGATGGAGGTGAAGTGGCTCATCAGTTTCCCTCCATGCTGATCGCCCGGCCGTCGGAGGTCCGCTCGCAGCGGTAGACGCCGGGGAACGACGCCGAGATGAACCGGCCGGACGCCTGGGAGCGGAGCTGCTCGATCTGCTGCACCGCCGAGCGGGCGACCGGGACGATGAAGGCCGCCGCCTCGACGAGCGAGCACCGCAGCCGCCAGGACAGGTCGCAGCAGACCCGGATCTCGGCGCCGGTCCAGCCGTCGTTGTCGGGGAGCGGCTGCTCCTCGAGCCGGTACTTCCGGAGGTAGATGCCCCAGATGGTCTTCCGCTCCTCGGCGGTCGGCAAATCGAAGAAGAAGGTGCCGAAACCGAAGCGCCGGCGGAGTTCGGGCGGCAGCACGGCGATGGAGTTGCAGGTGGCGATCCACAACGCGCGATCGTCCGCGACGGCGGAGACGACCTTGAGCGCCTGGCGGAGGTTGTGCTCGCTCTGGCCGACCAGCGGGCCCTTCATCGAGGCGAGGTCGAGTGCGATGGTCGGGATGCCGCCCGTGTTGCCCGTCGCCTTGGCGAACATGCTCTTGGCCCCCCCGGGCGGCCCGATGCAGAGCAGCCCGGTCGCCTGCCGGTCCTGCATGTAGGTAAGGACGGTGCCGAGCAGCGACTGGCTCACGCCGGACGAGTCGCCGGCGCCGGTCGCGCCCGCCATCGCCTTCTCGATCTCGTCGACGAAGACGATGCCTCTCGGCCGGTCGTTGCCGGAGAGGATGCGGCGCCCGAACTGCTTCGCGTTCTCGATGCCGCCGATGTCGTCGTAGGTCTCCCCGGACCGGTTGACGGAGAGTCCGGGCGTCTGCTCGATGATCTGGCGCTTCCGCTCCCACAGCGCTCCGGCGTCGAGCCCCTTCCTGGTCAGGCTCATGGCCGTGACCTGCTCGGCCGGGAACGCAGCGAGGCCCCGGAGCGCGTCCACGGCCTTGTCGAGGACCGCGTCGTCGGGGGGCGGCAGCTGGGCAGCCTCGTACTGCGAGGCGACGACCCGCCGCAACTGTGCCCCGTCGGGCAGTTCCTCCTCGAGCAGCAGGACGTCCTGCATCAACTCGGGAGGCAGGCGGAACGACGGCCCAAGCAGCACCAGCGTGCGCGTGTCGGCCTTGTACGGATCGCGGAGATTCCATACGGCCTGCACGACCGCCTCGGAGCCCGGCCCCTCCAGGTAGCGGTGGCCGTTCATCACGAACAGCATCGTGTCCTTCGGCAGCCGCGCGGCGCGGTCGAGCATCGTCGTGGGGTCCGTGAGGGACGCCGCCTCTTCGCCGAACGCGGCGTTCAGCGCTTTGACGCCCGGCCTGTTGATGGCCCTGGCGCCCCGGGTGATGTCCCAGGTCAGGGCGGGCGTTTTTGACTCCGCGGTCAACGTGGCGATGGTCGTCGCGGGATCCGGCGTTGCCACTGCAACGAGTGGCGCCGACACCCGGCGAGCGGCAAGGAACCGGTTCTGGAGTTTCATCTGTGCCTCCTTCGGCCACGGGTGTTGCGCCGCGGGCGGCGGTCCGTGGCTGCGACGATCGTATGTCGGCCGGCTCGGAGCTCCGGTCGCAGAAATCAGGACCCTCGTTCGCCGGGGTCGGCGCGGTGGTGCGGATCCCGCGGGTTTCTGCGACCGCCGGGGGCTGGCTGATCCGGCACCATCGACGCGTGGGCGGGCAGCTTGGCCAACCCGCCGCAGGGAGGCGTGCGATGAGCGAATTCGAGTCCGGCAACGGCAACGACGGGCCCCACCCGTTCCGAACCATCTCGCTTGGCGACCTGGACGCCGCGCGTGCCGGCCCCCGCTGGCTCGTCGAGATGCTCTGGCCCGCCGACGGCCTTGGCCTGATCGGCGGCGAGCCCAAGACGAACAAGTCGATCCTCGTCGACGGCCTTGCGGTCGCCGTCGCATCCGGCCAGCCGTTCCTCGGACACGCCGTTCCGTCCCCGGGCCCGGTCGTCATCTTCAATGGCGAGGAGTCGGCGCGGTCGGTCGGGGCTCGGATCCGCCGCATCTGCCTTGCGCGCAGCCTCGATCCCGTCGGTCTTCCGGTGCACGTGATCGACGAGCCGTCGATCAGGCTGGACAAGACGGCGGACCTGGGGAAGCTGCGCCGAACCGTGGGCAACTGCCGGTCGAAGCTGCTCATTCTCGATCCCCTACGGCGACTCATGAGCGGTTCGGAGAACGACTCGGCGGGGATTGCCTCGGTCCTGGGCGGGCTCCGGACCATCGGCCGGGAGTTCGATTGCGCCATCGCCGTCGTTCATCACTTCCGGAAGGCGCACCGGTTCGACGGCCGTGGACGCACGGCGGACCGCCTGAGGGGTTCGGGTGACCTGTTTGCCGCGGCCGACGCCGTGTGGCTGATCTCGAGCGACGGCCTGAATTCCCGCCGGGTGGAATTCGAGATGCGCGACTCCGAGGCGCGGGAGCCGCTCGAGTTCCGGGTGATCGGAGGAAGCGACGAGCCGTTGGAAGTCCGCCTCGTCACCGACAACGAGCGGGATCGGGAAGTCGAGGAGAGCGTCCTCGCCGCGCTCGACGAGGCCGGACCGCTAGCGGTCCGCGACCTGGCACGGATGGTGCGTGGACGCAGGAGCGAGGAGGTCGTCAGGGCACGGCGCCGTCTCGTGCGGCAAGGCCGGGTCGAGGAGACGAGGGAGGGACAGCGGCTGGTATCGAGGCGCATCGTCCTGCCCGACGAGGCGGAGGCAGAGGTCGTCGACGCCCGGAGCGAGCCGTCGGTCCCCGGACCCCAGGACTCGATGGCTTCGGGCTCGAGTGCGTTGCCAGCGTTTCCCATCGAGCCGGAAACGGCCGGAGGTGGCACGGCGTTTCCCGGCGTTTCCCAGCCTGCGGGAAACGGCCTTGTGTCGTCCTTCCGGGATGATGGCCCTAAGGACGACCGTGTCTGGTCCGACCGCGACCCGCCAGTCGGAACCGATGCTGACGCGGACCCCTTCCTCGCCGGGTGCGACCCGTCTGGCCTCCCGTAGGGCTCCGTGCCACGGGCTCAGGCGCCGCCCTGGTTCCGGGGACGGTCGACGGCGGCGCCGTGGGCCGGCTTGCCGGGAAGGCGGATCGGGGCCGAGTCGCCGAGCGGCCTTCCCGGGCTGTTGACGGCGTCGGACTCCGGTCACGCCCGGGCATCGGTCGCCGCGGGGTCGTTCCCGACCGGCGACGCGACGTCGAGCCGCGCGAAGCGCTCGAACCACGCCCGGTGCTTGCCGGCGCGGGTCACCGGCGTCACGGCGGTGACGATGGGCGCGAAGTAGTTCCCCTTGGCGCTGGTCTCCCGCCGCAGCTTGAGCACGCACTCCAGGTCGTGGAGCGCCACCCGGCGCTGCCAGGCCAGCGTGCGGACGATCTTGATGGTGCGGATGGCCGACCCGTGGAACGACATCGCGAACGGCGTGCCGGTCACCAAGTCCAAGGCCAGGAGCAGGAACGTGTCCCGGCACTCCGGCCGCCCGTGCCGCGGCCACTCGGCCTTCGGGCATACGGGGCGCAGCCGGCGGCCGGCGACGATGCAGCACGCCTCGCTCACCGGCTTTTCGACCGTGGGCGACGGGTAGAGCCCGTCGTCGGAGCGGCAGACCGGGTCGCTGCCGATCTCGGCACCCCACAGGATGCGGCCGCGCTGGATGCGCAGCGGCGCCAGGCAGAGCTCGGTGCGCTCGGAGCCGTCGAGGTTCGACCGGAAGGTCCCCGGCGTCCCCTCCTTGCTGGTCGGCTGCACGACGAAGTAGCGCGGCACCAGCACGTCGTCCTCGTACACCGGCCCGTGGTCGTCGGGCGCCGGGAGCGCCGTGCCGGTCTCGTTCTCGGTGCGGGCGGGAACCACGGAAGTCTCGGTCTGGGTGTTCTCCTGCATCTCCTTCATCTCCTCCGGGCGTGCTACGGCCCTTCGAGCAGCTCCTCGTGTTCCGTCTCCTTGGTCACGAATCCGGTCGCGTCCCCGTGCCAGCAGAGCGGCCGGTACCTGCACGGCCCGTAGGCGCCGCGACAGGCGGGCCCCTTTTTCGAAACGTAGCCGTACCTCTCGGCACGGCGGATGCCGTCCGCGATCCTCCAGGCGTTGACCATGACCTCCCGGCGCAGTTGGGGGTCAGGCGGCAGCACCACGCGCCGGACGAACCGTTCGGGCTCGGACCGGTACGCCTCGATCGCCCGCTGCTCGAACTCGGCCGGGCTCTCGTCCTTCTTCGGCCGGATGGTCGGCTTCCGGATGATGTCGAGCACGGTGCCCGGAAGCTGCCCGTGGCCGGCGCCGAACCGGGACTCGGCGAGCACCTGGTACACGGCGGGCTGCGCCGACACGGTCATCGCCTCGAGGAACTCGTCGAGGTCCTCCCCGGTCGTCTTCAACTCCACGACGTAGGAGCCGTCGGAGCCGTTGCCGCGGCGGCGGGCGATGGCGTCGAGCTTGCCGGCCAGCCGGAACGACCGGGAGGGCCGGCCGGTGAGCGGGTTCACGAGCGGCGCCTCCAGCACCTGTTCGGTGGCCACGATGTCGAGGTCACGGTCGACGGCGTGGGTGCCGTCGGCGGCGGGTACCAGGTACCGGTCGGTCCAGGCGGCGAGCATCGCCCGCACCTTCGCCATGTCGAACTCGAGCTGGCGTTCCAGGTCGGCCGGCGTGTCGGTGCCTGCCCCGCTGCAGGCGCGGTCCAGGAACCGCTGGAGCGCGAGGGCGGCGCTCCGGTACGCCTCGGGCAGCGGCAGCCCCAGGTGCAGGGTCTCGACGCCGGCATGGACCGCGGTGCCGACGGCGAGCGCCGCGGGATAGGCGGTCGGCACCAGCCGCTCCTCATAGGCCAGGCGGTACTCGACCTCGCAGCGGCTCCAGGCCTCCATCGCGCTGTGGGTGAGTACGCGGCGAGGGGCCGGCGGGCCGTTCGGGGCGGGGGTGGCGGCGGCCAGGGTCTCTGCCGCCTCGGCATGGGCGAGTTCCATCGATTCCCTCCTTGCGGTTGCTGCGGTGCCGGGCCGGAGCCGGTGACGGGTCAACAGGCGGCGGCCAGGTCGGGCTGGACCGGCCGGTGCGGCATGGGCCGGCTCGGCCGCGCCGGGTCGGTCCGCCGGGCCCGCGCAACGGTCTGCCGGACCGCCTGGACCGGGAAGTCGATGCCGTAGTGGCGGGCCAACCGGCGGCTCCCGGCTTCCGACCAGCTCCGGGCGACCAGGCCGTCGGTCGTCACCCGGGCGTCCCAGAGGCCGACGACGGCGACCGTCCCGTCCTCCCGCGCCCCGTGGGCCGCGACATGGACGTCGGCGCCGTCCACGAATACCCCGAGCGCCAGGTAGGCCACGAGGTACCTGTGCCGGCGCCGCAGCGGCCCGCCGTGCAAGCTGCACCAGGCCAGGGCCCAGCCCGGCCCCTGGGCCGGTTGCAGGGCCAGGGCGACGTTGGACCGAAACCGGTTCCGCCGCGCCCAGCCAAGCAGATCCTTGGCGTCCCCGGACCCGGGATCGGTCACGAGCCGGGCCAGCACCGACCCGGGGCCGGTCTGGCTCCGCAGTCCCTGCAACTTGGGCAACTCGGACAATGCCCGCAGCGGTCCTACCTGGACACTGACCTTCATGGTTCTTCCTCCTGCAAACGACGCCGCCGGGATTGACGGCGCGGGAGGCAGGGCTACCGTCTGCTCCACTTCTCTTATGACGAATCCGGGGGGTGGATTTTCGCCGGTCCGACGTCCCGTACCCGGCACCGCGGTCCTCGCAGTTTCTGCGACCAGCCGATCACGCTCCAAGATCTACCGTCGATTCCGCAGTCGCGAGATCCATGCGGACCCGGGCTGCCCCGCCGGATGGTCCGGCGCGGAGATCGAAACGGAGACGGACATGGGAACGGAGACGAAGTCGACCTCGACCAACGGAACCGGCGATGAGCAGCAGCGGCCGCCGACCCGTGACCGGCCGCCGGCACGGGGGAGGGCGCGGCGCACGTACGCTCGCCCGCCGGCCCCGGCCACCGGCGCGGCTGGCGACGGCGACACCCCGCCGAGCGGAGCGGGCGTCCAAGTCGATGCCGCCGACATCGCGCCGGAGTCGGCGGCGGAGTCGTGCCGTGCCGCGTCCCCCGGCGGCCTGCGGGAGATGGCGCGGAAACTGCGGCTGGCTGGTGATGCCGTGGAGCAGCTGCTGCGGGACGACAACTGCTTCCCCTGCGAGCCCTCGGGGCGGCTGCGGCGGGAGGCGCGACGCCTCCTCGTGACGCTCGTACGGCTCGTCGCCTGGGACGCTGCGGCTCTCGGCACTGCGGACCATCGCGGGATCGTCAGGTGGCGGAAGCCGGACTGGTGCTTCCAGTTCGAGCTCAGCCCCGGCGGCAGCCTGCGCCGGTTCAACGTCACCAGGCCCGGCGTCCCGCCGCTGCCGGTCGGCCGGGACGAGGAGGTCGAGCAGGCCAAGGACCGGGTCTGGGACCTTGCCTACGACGAGGTCTGCGGCTCGGGGGGGGAGATCGCCGTCGACTTCATCAAGCCCGCGCACCAGGCATTCCAGTCGCTCGTCGACGAGGGGCAGCTGGAGCCGAGCGACTGGGGTCTGTTCCTCGAAGGTTGGTTCGCGCACAACCGGGCCTTCATCGAGTACAACCGCGACCTGCTCGACGAACCGGGCCCCGAGGACGGGACCGACGAGGACGGGACCGACGCCGAGGTGGCCCATGCGTAGCTCCGGCGCCGGTGTCGTCGCCGGACCCGACGAGCAGGTGGACCGGAACGAATCATCCCGAGCAGCCGGGTCCGATTCGTGCCCCGGCGACGGCACCGTGACGGATCCGGTGGGCCACGACGCCGCCGGGAATTCCCGGCTCCTCGCCGCGGCTGGCGACCTGGGCCGCCGCGGCTTCGAGCCCTGGCTGCGCGACGGTCCTTCGCGGATCCGGGCCGGAGGGACGAAGGCGGGGAAGGCCCGCCGCTGGCTTCGCGGACGCTCGGATCCCGAGTTGGCGGTTGCCGCCTGCTGGTCGCCGAGCGTTGCCGGGATCCGGGCGTTCGGGGACGCCGCCATCGCCGCGGTCGAGGCGGCGCTGCAGGACGGACACGGAATCCCCTGCTGGCAGTCGCCTGGTCCGGTGCCGTGCCGGACCTACCTGTTCGCGTTCCAGGGGCACGAGGTCGCGCTCGACCTGCACCACCAAGGGTTGATCGATCTGTTCGGCATCAACGAACTCGTTCCGGTACCGCTCGGGCCGGCCACGGGGACATGGCGCGTCCCGCTCACCGACGCCGGCTCCCTGCCGACCATCCCTCCGGGACTCAGGGCCCTGTTCCCGGACGCGTGGACCCCCGTCGACGGAACGCCACGGTTCCGGGAGCACGGCTGCGTCGGGCCGTGCTGGCCATGGTGGGCGAGCACCGATCAAGGTGCGGCCGCAGCCGTGCCGATGGGCTCGGAGCCGAACCGGATCGCGACCGTCACCGAGTTCATCGCGCCGCACCCGTCCTGCCCCCATGTCTGCGACCTTCTGATCGAGGTCGACCCCGAGGACGAGACCCGCATCGATATCTCGCTCGACGCGGCCCGATGGGTCGTCCGGCGGCTTCGCGGTCTCGAGGTGCCGGACTCGCAGATCCGAGTCCGCTACTCCGGCAACCGGTCGGTATACGTCGAGGTCGGATGGCGGGCGTTCGCCGAGTCCCCCCGGGCGGACGCCCGCCTGGCCATGGCCGCCGTGGCCGAGCAGCTGTTCGGCGAGACCGTCGCCTTCGACCGCAAGATCTACCGCCCGAGACAGAAGGTGCGCATTGCGGGCACGCTCCACTCAGGCAGCCACAGGCGCTGCACGCCGATCCAGCCGTCATTGCTGGACGGGATCAGCCCCGCCGACCTCGTTGCGCGCTCGCAGAACCACCCGGACTGGTACCCGCCGCCGCCGAGTGAGGACTGCGTCGTGGATGCCCTGGCCGGAATCTACCGCAGGATCCTTCACGACAGGCTCGCCGCCGGGCCACCGGAGCCGGTCGGCCCGTCCGCGTCGCGCCGCTCCGGTCCAAGGCGGCGTCGCGACCGAACCGAGGATCCGTCCAGGGTCCGGCGCCTGGCCCGGCGCATCCTGTGCCGGGAGCCGGGCCATCCCGCCTGCATCCAGGCCCTGGTGCAGGGTGCCTGCACCGGGCCCGGGCACCGGAACGACGTCACGATCGCCATCGTGGCGTACGTGCTCACCAGGCAGCTGGGTTGGCGGGAGACGGACGACCTGGTTCGGACCGTTGCGCCCTGCATCGGTTCGTCGGACCTCGACCGCGCCGGCATGCAGGAGGCGCTTGTCTCCCTGCTGGCGTCGGCGCGCGGCGACCCGGACCGGTACGTGTTCCAGGGCCAGAGCTGCGGGACGCTGCGCGCCGCGGGCCTGCGGTGCCCGAGCGACTGCAGGGTCCGAAGCCTCTGGAGACCTCCGGGAGGAACCGGGCATCGCCGGCGCCCCGAGGCCCTTCCGCCCCTGTCCGGCATCCCGGCTCCGGTCGTACCTGGCGCCGATGCCGTTGCAGGTCTTGTGGACGAGCATCGCCGGAAGATCGCCGAGACCGTCGCGAACCGGCACAGTGGCGTCGAACTGGTCCTCGCGGCATCGGGCATCGGCAAGACCACGATCGCGAAGCAGGAGGTCCGGCAGCTCGGATCGGCGGACCCGACCCGCCGGGCGCTGCTGTGGCTGGCCGAGCGACACACCTTGCTGGATGACGTCACCGCCGACTGGCCCGACCTGGTCCATGTGCAGCCGCGCTCGGCCTCGAACTGCCCGCGGTTCGACCGCGATGTCGCGCCTCTCATCAAGGCAGGGTGGGGGGAGAGCGTCGCCCGCCTGGTCTGCGCGCCGTGTCCGCACAACCCGCGGAACTGCCCGCCGGTCCCGCCCCCGTGCCCATACCTGCTCGCACGCAACGGGATCGGCTCGAACCTCGCCTGCGTCCACCAGTTGGCCACGCTGACCGACGTGGCCGCACGGGTCGACCAGATCCTCGTGGACGAGGACCTGCTTCGAGCCTGCGTCCGGACCAGGCGGTACGGCGCGGACGGCCTGCGCCTGGTGCGGGAGCAGGTCCGAGCCCGGGACCCGGCCGCCAGCCCTGCCTTGTCCCGGGTCATCGACCGTCTGCTCGGCGCTCGCCCGGTCGTCGAGTCCGCAGCCGGCGCCGCGCTGGCACGGCTCCTTGGCCTCGACGAAGCGGAGGGATTCCTGGCCGACCTGCAGATGCTCCAGGCCACCGAGCTGCGGTGGGAGGGGCCGCCCGACCGCCGTGCGCCGGCCGTCGCCCCGAACCCGCGGCCGCTCCTCGAAGCCCTCGTGCACCTGGTCCACGGGAAGGCCGCGCCGATCCGGCTGGAACGCCAGGGCTGGATCGCCGGCTGGCTCGAACGGCCCCAGTTCCATGGGCGGCCGGTCCTGTGCCTGGACGCCACGGCCGACCCCGACCTGCTCCGGATCGTGCTCGGCCGCGAGGTGCGGGTCACGAGGCTCGACGTTCCCTTCATCTCGCCGGTTCGCCAACTGACCGACGGCCTGTACCCTCGCCGCTCGCTGTTCCAGTCCGTCGCGGGCGGCACGGAGCAGGTCCGGGCCCGGACCGCCAGGCGGCTGCTCGGCATCGTGGCCGACCAGGCCCGGGCCTGCGACGGCCGCACCTTGCTCGTGACGTACAAGAAGCTCGCCGACCTGTGCCGAACCGACACCGAGTACCGGGC
>JAFGHH010000326.1 GCA_016930215.1 Deltaproteobacteria bacterium | reverse complement strand
TCCGCGGTCACGTCCCCGGGCGGGACGTCGTCCCACGCGTCTTCCCCGAGATCGCCGCCGCCCGCGTCGTCCGGGCGGTCGACGTCCGCCGCGTATTCCGCGCCGCTGCCGTCGTCCGGCCCGGCGCCGTCGTCCACGAGGCCGTCGAGGCCGACGTCCGCCGTCGTCTCGCCCCGGTCGGCCTCGGCGGAAACGTCCGGAGCGGCATCGGCCGCGCCATCGTCGTCGCCGCACGCGGGCGCCCCGCCATAGAGGGACACCAGGCATGGCAGGCACCGCAACCACTGGTTCGTCATTCCGTCCCTCCGGTCGTGCCCCGCGGGGTCACGGCACCCGGACCACGGGCTCGAGCCGCTGGCCGTCGGTCGTCAGCTCGACCGCCGCGGTCGTCGAGCGTAGCGTGGTTCCGTCGCTTCGCACCAGCACGAAGGTCAGCGCGCGCCCGACCGGCGCGTCCACGATCTCGAAGGCACCCGACTCGACCGTCGCCGCGGGCAGGGCGACGCCCGGCCCGTGGATCGCTCCGGCGGCGGGGTCGCCGTCCACCGCCAGCACCTCGACGACGTCGTCCGCGCCGGCTCCATCCAGCGTCCCGGCGATCGTCCCCCGGCCGGTTTCGTGGAGCGTCACGGCCAGGTCGGATTCCACGCCGCCTTCCGTCAGGTCGCGCACGATCGTCCCGTCGTCGTTCCAGGTCCGCAGCTCGCCGGCCCGCCGGTCGTAGACGTACGCCACGAACGCGAAGCGCCGCTGCAGCCCCACCGGGACATCGATCGTGAGCTCGACCACCGCGCGCGGCGTGAGCGCGCCGCGGTCCGGCCAGCCGGCGACGACCGGCGGGTCGAGTCCCGGTCCGCTGACCTCGAGATGCACGCAGGCCGGCACGGCGTCGAGGTGCAGGAGCCCGTCGGCCTCGCGCGGCCCCCACAGCTCCTCGGCCGACAGCCCGAGCGAGCCGAGGTCGAGGGCCACGCGCACGGAGGCGGTGTCGGCGTCGCCATCGACGAGGCAGCCGGCGCCGAGCGTCGCCGCCAGCGCGACGGACGCGACGAGGACCGTGGAACGGAAGCGCGGCGCCGACATCAGTAGCCCTCCAGTGTCACCTGGACCTGGACCCGGTGACGCGAGCGGTCGACCTCCGTCTCCGGCAGCTCGGTCCCTTCCGGCCCGGACGCCTCGCTGCCGGTTCCGCCGGTGTCGAGGCACGCGGCGGCGCCACCGGCCTCGGTGCCCTCCCCGCCGCCGTCCGCGTCCCCCGAGGCCGCCCCGCCCAGCAGACCGGCCGCCGCCTTCCAGGGGTCGTCGTTCGGCGGCGGCGGCGCCACGGACGGAGCGGAAGCGGGCAGCTCCAGCCCGGCTTCGCTCGACTCCAGCGGCACGCGCTCGCCCGAGCCCGTGAACAGCGCGCAGGTGCCCGCTTCCACGGAGCCCAGGTCATCGACCGTCGCCAGCCCCTCCTCGACGCACAGGCGCAGGCGGTCGTCCTCCACGGCGAGCCGCACAATCCCCGGCTCGAGCCGCACGGTGCGCGGCCCGGCCCCGAGCGACACGACGCGGACCGCCGCGACCTCGACGGTTCCCGCCGTCACCCGTCCCAGCCGGATCACCGGCGCGGCGGCCTCCACGGCCGGCGCGGGCTCGAACGCGGCCCCCGGCGCCACGCGAACGACCGCCTGGCCGACGAAGGCCACGTCCTGCGAGACGTCGCCGCCGAACGCCGTCGCGGGAAACAGCCCGACCCCTGCGGCCCACACCACCAGCCATCGTCGTCTCATCGGAACACCGCCTTCACGGCGAGACTCGCCAGGTCCCGGGAGTAGTCGAACGTCATGGTGGTCGAGAAGTGCTCGGTGTGCGACCAGGAGATCTCGACGCCGAGGAACTCCCAGACCATGCGCCCGACGGCGATCGTGGAGGTCAGCGAGTCGTCGACCCGCCCGGTCCCCCAGCCCGAGTAGTACGTGCTGTCGAAGTGGTCCTGGTGCTCGCAGCGCAACAGGCCGAGGAACTCGAGCTCCCACGGTCCGAGCGCGGAGAGGGCGACGGTGGCGTCGAGTCCCCACAGATCGTAGCCGCGGCCCCGGGCGTCGTCGAAGCGGCCGCCGAGCGACACCAGCAGCTTGAGCCGCTGGTCGACGAACGCCATGTTCTGGCCGACGCGGCCCGAGAGGACGTGCGCGTCGCGCCGCATGTCGGCGAACGTCGCGTAGCGGTAGTTCGCGTCGAGGAAGGTCGACCAGCGGTCGCCCTCGTCGAGCGACCAGCGGAAGCTGCCGCCGTGGGCCTCGCGCCAGGCGTAGAAGTCGGGGTCGTCGGTCAACGAGCCGCCGTCGAGGAAGCCGAGGTCGTAGCGATAGGAGACCTGCAGCGCGTGGGTCAGCCCCTCGGCCGCGAAGCGGTAGCGGTAGCCGACGGTGCCGCCGGCAGCGGTGAGGCTGAACTGGTCGGCGGGGTCGGCGAAGTGGAAGGTGCGCGAGGCGTTCAGCGTTCCGAACAGCAGGTGGGCGGGCGTGGAGACCGGCGCCAGCGTCAGCGCCCCGCGCAGCACCAGGCCGCCGGCATCGCTGCCCGGCCGACGCTCGGCGTCGTCCGGCTCGAGGATCACGTTGCTGTCGTACTGGCCGCCGACCGAGACGAAGCCGGTGAACAGCGGCAGCAGGTCCCACTCGCGCTGCAGCAGCTCCTCGACCACCGAGACGGCCGCCTCGGCGTGGGACGTGCCGGGGGCGTGCTCCACGACCCGGGTCAGCTCCACGCGTGCCGCGTCGGTCTCGCCCGACTTGGCCAGTGCGATCCCGAGATAGTAGCGCGCGCGGGGCGCCAGCTCGGGGTCGGCCGCCGCCTTCGACAACAACTCGCGCGCGGCCTCCAGCTCCTCGAGCTGCAGCAGGACGCGGCCACGCTCGAAGGCCACCCGCAGGTCCTCCGGCGCCGCCTGCTCGGCCAGCTCCAGCTCCTCGGCCGCCCAGAACAGCTCGTCGCGGGCCAGATAGGCCAGCGCGAGGTCGAAGTGTACGCGGGGCGCCTCCGGGTCCAGCTCGATCGCGCGCTCCAGCGCCGCGACCGCCTCCTCCC
>JAFGHH010000325.1 GCA_016930215.1 Deltaproteobacteria bacterium | reverse complement strand
TCGCGACCGGTGCGCATTGCCTGCGCAGCCTGTCTCTCCGCGAGCCATCGCAGGACGGCGCACCGCGCAATCCGTGCGCACCGCCACGGGCGGGCGGCGGTCGGAGGTGAGGAATCGGTTGCCTCTCCGCCGTCCGTGGGCCATGTTTCCGTCGACGACGAGCTGCCCGCGGGTGGGCATGCGTCGCAAGGAGGCGCCGTCGATGCAGTGGATTCGCCGCTCGGTCTGGATCCTCGCGCTGGCCTGGGGGGCCGTCGGCTGCGACGAGAGCTCGCCGTCCTCCGATGCGGCGGACGAGTCGAGCGGCGACGTGCTCGACGGTGCCGACGGGGACGCGGACGGGGACGCGGACGCGGACGACGTGCCCGACGGCGCGGACGGGGACGCGGATGGGGATGCCGATGCGGACGCCTGCACCGGCACGGGGGTGCTCGGGGAGCTCTGCGTCCAGGATTGCGACTGCACGGCCGGGCTTCGCTGCCTCGGGCTGCCGGGCGAAACCGTCTGCTCGACGCCGTGCATCGCCAACGCCACCTGCATCGCGGGCACGGTCGCCGACTGCGACACGCCGTTCTGCGAGCTGACGCTCGGCGCCTGCCGCTGCCGGTGCCTCGGGCCGGAGGATTGTCCCGGCGAGCAGTGCTCGTTCAACTACTGTGTCGCCTGCACGAACGACGAGCACTGCGCGGGAGTCCCGTGCGGGGCGGGCACGCCGCGCTGCCGTCCCGACACCGGAACCTGCGTCTGCGGCGGCGCATGCGGCGACGGCACGTGTGACGAGGTCGAGTCGGCGATCCTGAGCTGCCCCGCCGACTGCACGGGGCCGTGCACCGACGGCGAGAGCCACCCGTGGGGCTGCTGGGACGGGACGCTTGCGCCCTGGTGCCGTTGCGAGTCGGAGGCCTGGGTCTGCGAGCCCGACCCGGCCGCGGCGTGCAGCGGCGACACCGAGTGCCAGCGCGGCGGGGGCTCGTGCGTTCCCGACGCGGCCTCGTGCTACGAAGGGACGATCCTCGCCGAGCCGCTCGGGTGCGCCGGCGACTCGCCGCTGTGCTGCCTCGTCGAGACCTGCACCGGTCCCGGCGACGACTACTACCCGGGCTCCGGCCATTGCTGTCCGGGGCTGATCGCCCTCTCGTCGCTCGGGCCGATGGAGGGGATGCTGCCGGACGGCGCCCTCGCCTGCATGCCCGGCTGCTGGTCGCTGACCTGCACGCCGTGCGGCGACGGCACCTGCGAGCTGCACCTCGGCGAGAACTTCTGCAACTGCCCCCGCGACTGCCCGGCGCCCGACTACGACCTGAGCTGCACCTACGGCGACGGCGACTGCGGACTGCCGTACTGCCGGATGGAAGGCGACGTCTGCCACCAGGTGACGCCCCGCTGCACGTCGGGAAGCTGCTCCCGCGAGACCGAGGGCTTCCCCGGCCGGGTCTGCGACTGCGCCACCCGCGGCTGCGTGGCAGGTTGAATCCACGGAGGAGAGTCGTGACACCGCTGCCCCGTCGTACCATTGCCGTCCTTCTGCTCCTGACCGGGTGGGGGTCCGGTTGTCCGGGGTCGCCGTCTCCGAACGACGTCCTCGACTCCACCGACGTTCCGGTGGACACGACGGACGTCCCGACCGATGGGGCGGACGTGGCGGACGTTCCGGACGTGCCCGACGTTCCGGTCGATGCGCCGGAGGTGCCGGCGGACGTGGAGGACATCCCGGTCGACGTGGAGGACGCCCCGACGGATGCGGAGGACATCCCGGTCGACGTGGAGGACGTCCCGACGGAGACGGAGGACGTGCCGACCGACGCGGAGGACGTGCCGACCGACGCGGAGGACGTGCCGACCGACGTGGAGGACGTTCCGACGGACGTGGAGGACGTGCCGACCGACGTGGAGGCCGACGTCGAGGAGGACACGGTCGACGCCGATGCCGACGTCGTCGACGGCGAGGGCGGGCTGGCGCCGTGTCCTGCGGACATGGTGCCTGCCGGCGCCGTCTGTATCGACCGGTACGAGGCGTCCCGGTCGGATGCGACGGCGACTTCGGCCGGCATCGACGAGACGACGGCCACGAGTCGTCCGGGCGTGATCCCGTGGTTCGTCTGGGGCGTCAACACCACGCTGGTGGCGACCTTCGAGGCGGCGTGTGCGGCGGCCGGGAAGCGGCTGTGCTGGGCCGACGAGTGGCAGGCGGCGTGTCGGGGCCCGGGCGACCTGTCGCACGTCTACGGCCCGACCTTCGATCGCGAGACCTGCAACTGCGTCGACACGTTCTGCGACGACTACTGCGAAACGCACTCGATCGAGCCCGCGGCGTGCGACGTCGCGCCCGACTGCGGATACCGCTACTACTGCTTCCACGTCGTGCCGACCGGTGCGTTCCCGGGCTGCACCAACGAGCTCGGGACGTACGACATCAACGGCAATGTCTGGGAGATCGTGCGCTCGACCGTCGACACGCGCGGGTTCGAGATTCGCGGAGGGGCGTTCAACTGCGCGTGGGCGGAGTATCGCGTGAACTGCACCTTCAATGCCGGGTGGGTGGACCTGAACGGCGGATTCCGTTGCTGCAAGGATCGCTAGGGACTTCGGGAGGGCGGGTCGGATGATGCGGGTCGGTTCGGTCGCTTGGCTCCTGGTCGTCGCGCCGGCGCTCGGCTGCGACGCCGTGCTGGTCCTGGAAGGCGACCCGGACGCGGTCGATCGCGTGCCCGAGGCGGCGGTCGAAGCGGACGGGGACGGCGACGGCCGCGAGGCCGACGCGCGCCCCGACACGACGGACGTGCCGGTCGAGATCGCGGACGTCCCGGCGGACGTCGACGCGGCGGACGACGCGCCGGAAGCCGACGTGCCGCTCGACCCCTGTCCCGAGGAGATGGTCGCCGCGGGCCCCGTGTGCATCGATCGCTACGAGGCGTCCCGGCCGGACGCGACGGAGAGCTCGCCGGGGGTGGACGAGTCGCGGGCGACGAGCCGAGTCGGCGTCATCCCGTGGTTCCGGAATCCGTTCGACGCCGCGGGCTTCGCGGCGTTCGAGGCGGCCTGCGTCGCCGCGGGCAAGCACCTGTGCCGCCCCGAGGAGTGGCAGGCCGCCTGCCAGGGGCCCGCCGGGCTGCCGTTCGTGTACGGCGACACGTTCGACCGCGAGACCTGCAACTGCGTCGACACGTTCTGCGACGACTACTGCGTGGAGCGCGGGATCCCGGCGGCCGAGTGCGACACGGCGGCGGACTGCGGCTACCGCTACTACTGCTTCCGCGTGGTGCCGACCGGCGTTTTTTCGGACTGCACCAACGCCTACGGGACGTACGACATGAACGGCAACGTGTGGGAGATCGTACCCTCGACGACGGACCCGCGGGGCTTCGAGGTGCGGGGCGGGGCGTTCAACTGCGCGGCGGCCTCGATGCGGGTGAACTGCACGTTCAACGCCGGCTGGCTCTCGCTCAACGCCGGCTTCCGCTGCTGCAAGGACCGCTGATAGTATCCCGCTCTCGTGGAGCGGGAGAACGCCGGCGAACCCTCGGCGGCGCCGCGGCTGTGGCCGCAGGCGCGGCCGTGGGTGTGCGCCGCGGGCCTCCTGCTGCTGCTGGTGCCGACCGCCTACGCGCTCGCGCTGGCGCGGCAGTGGTTGTACTTCCCATGGCACGAGATCGAGGCCGGGCTGCGTGCGGGGCCGTTCCGCGGCTACGGCCGGGTCCCGCTGCTCCGGGAGACCGGCACCCTGACGCTCGAGCTGCTCGCGCTGGCCGCGCTCGTCGCCTGGGCCCTGCGGACCCGCGGCCGGACGTGGGCCCGGGCGCTGGGCGATGCGGCGCTGCACCTGCTGCCGCTGCTGGCCGCGCCGACGCTGCTGTTCCTGGACAACGGCACCGCGCGGATCCAGCTCCACGCCGCGCTCGTCGCAGGGGTCGCCGGTGGGCTCGCCTTCGCCGTGCTGCCGGAAGCGGGCGCGATGCGGCGGTGGCGCCGGCTGCCCCGCAGACTGGCGCTCGTCGCCGTGCTGACCGCGGGCGCGTATTATGCCTGGCTCGCCTGGCTCCAGCACGCCGCGTACTGGTCCTCGCTCTACGACCTCGGCCTGTTCGCCGGCTCGCTGCGCTCGACGCTCCACGGCGACGGGATCCTGTTCTCGCCGCAGTTCGGCAACACGTTCCTGGCCGAGCATTTTTCGCCGATCCTGCTGCTCCTGACCCCGCTCTACGCGCTGTACCAGGACCCGTTGACGTTGCAGCTCGTGATGGCGGCCTCGATGGCCGGCACCGGCTGGCTGCTGTTCCGGCTGGCCGAGGAGACGCTGGACGATGCCTGGCTCGGCCTGGCCTTCGCCGTCGCCTGGCTGCTCCTGCCGGCGACGCTCCAGGCCCAGTGGCACGGGTTCAAGATGGACCTGCTCGAGCCGCCGCTGGTGGTCGGCGCGGTGCTCGCGGCGCGCCGCGGCAGCGGCCGCTGGTTCCTGCTGTGCATCGCGCTTCTGTGGGCGACCAAGGAGGACGCCTGCGTCGCGACCGCCGTGCTCGGGCTGTGGGCCTGGCTGGCCCACGGCTTCCGGCGGCTCGGTCCGGCGGTGATCGTGCTCAGCGCCGCCTACGGCGTCGTCGTGATGGGTTGGGTCCTGCCCGCCTATACGATGTTCCAGGAACCGGGGACGTTCTACGGGGGGTTCGACCCGGAACACTACAAGTTCGCCCGGCACTTCAGCCATCTCGGACCGACGCTCGGCTCCGCGATGCTCCGCGCGCTGCTGAACCCGCTGTACGTCCTCGGCTACCTGTTCTCCGAAGATCGGCTGGGCAGCGTGCTGAAGCTGCTGGCGCCGCTGGGCTTCCTGGGACTGTGGGGCGGCTGGGTCAACCTGCTGCTGTTCGTGCCGGCCCTCGAGATGCTGCTGGCCAGCTTCAACTTCATGTACCAGCTCGACATCTACTACGCCTGCGTGCCGATGGCACTGGCCTTCCCGGCCGCGATCTTCGGCCTTGCGCGCCTGCGCCGGCGCCTCGCGGCCCGGCCGCGCCTGCGCGATCGGCTGCCGCCGGAACGCCTGCGGGCCGCCGTCGCCGGCTACCTCGTCGCCGCCGTGCTGATGCTCGACGGCACCGACCCGCACTTTCCCGAGTCGTCGGTGTGGATGCGTCCGCAGAACCTCCGTACCCCGCGCACCGAGCTGCTCGACGAGTTGCTCGCCGAGATTCCCCCCGACGTTCCCGTCTCGGCCACCGGCTACCAGGCGATCCACCTGATGAACCGGTCGCGCCCCGCGATGCTCCCCTTCGGGATGGAGCACGCGCCGTACCTGGTGATCGACCTGATGCGCCCGGCCTTCCCGTTCCCCGGGAAGCTGGCGACGATGGTGCCGTTCGCCCGGAAGCTGCTCGAACAGCCCGAGTGGGGCGTGGTCCGCGCAGAGCGGGGCGCGATCCTGCTGCGTCGCGGCGCCCCGCGGGACCGCAATGCCGCCGCCGCCGCGATGCTCGACAACCCGGACCTCGAGGCCGAGGACTTCGAGACCTCGCACTTCCCCAACCTCGCCGTCGGCGACCCGACGTGCTCCAACGGCGCGGCGCTGCGCATCGGGCCGGAGGACCGGCGCGGAGCAGGCAAGCTGTTCTTCGGCCCCCACTGGTCGTTCGGACCCGGCCGCTATCGCGCCACCTTCCGGCTCGCCGCCGCCCGCGAGCCGCACGACACGCTCGGCGGCCTCGTCGCCACGATCGACGTCCACTCCGAGCCGGGGACGCTGGTCGTCCGCGACCTGCGCTTCTCCGACTTCGCCCGCCCCGACGCCTGGCAGGAGTTCCCGCTCGACTTCGTCGTCGACCGCCCACTCCTCCCGCTCGAGTTCCGCGTCCACTACCACGACGCCGGAACCCTGGCCCTCGACCTGATCCGGATCCGCCGGCTCCCCTGACCGGTCTGGGGTTCCAGGTTCCACCCTGGCACGGCTGTCGCGGTCGGTTCGCCGCGCGTGGACGAGACCGTGGGGTGGTACTCGGTGGGCGGCATCCCACATATCATGGAATTGTTGCGGAATTGTCGCGAGGAAGGCCGGCGGGTGCGGGATGGTCGGGCGATGCCAGATCGGCACGCCGGACGCATGCGTAGGAGACCGTCGCCGGCTCGCGAGACGGTGAAGGGAGGCGCGAGACGGCAGGAGCGGAGGGCGACGATGTTGAAGCTCAAGCTGCTGATCGAATTGGTGAAGGGCGACGACGAGCTGATCCTCCGCTACTGGGATTCGGACGACGGCTGCCTGGAGGCCTCGTGCGCCGTGGCGGTGCGGGCCTTCATGCGCGACCGCCGGATCGTCAACGTGCGGGAGGGGATCCGGCTGTTCTTCTCGATGCACCCCGAACGCGTGACGGCGCTGACCGGCCTGCGCGGCCTCGGCGGCTGCTCCGGCGAGCGGATCGCCGCCTAGCCTTCCGTTCGGTCCGTCTCCGCGGGCCTGGGGAAGGCGAGCGACTCCACGAGCACGAAGGCCGCCTGCAGGTAGGACGTCGGGCAGAGCTCGAAGCACTCCTTGCAGGCGTTGCACTCCTTCGCGGCGATTTCCGGAACGAAGGCGATCTCCTTGCGGATGCCGCGGTCGACGAAGCCGACGGCGAACTTCCGCTTCACCTCGGCGCAGTAGCGGACGCACAACCCGCAGTGGATGCAGAACGACGCGTCCGGCTCGAAGCGGTCCCGCCGCGCGCCGTACTCGCGTGCCAGCTCCCGGAGTCGGGTCGAATCCGGGGCGTGGGCCAGCAGCAGCTCGAGCACCGAGCGGCGGATGCGGTCGATCTTCTCGGAGCGGGTCCGCACCACCAGCTCGGGCTCCACGGGGTGGGTGCAGGCGGCGACGAGCCGCGTGGCCCCACGCAGCTCCGCCTCCACCATGCAGACGCGGCAGCCGCCGTACGGCGCCAGTTTCTCGTGGTGGCACAGCGTGGGGACGGCGATCCCGACGGAGCGGGCCGCCTCGAGGACGGTCGTCCCCTCCGGGACGGTCACGTCCTTGCCATCGATGTGCAGTACGACGTCACTCATCTTGCTTCCTCGCCCGGACGAGGGTCCGCTGCTCCTCGGGAATCGGGGGCGGCACGGGGACGCCCGACAGCTTGCGAACCGCGCCGAACTTCGCCGGGCAGACCTCGAAGCAGGTGCCGCAGTTCGTGCACTTGGCCTGGTCGATCACGTGGATCCGCTGCTTGCCGCCGTCGATCGCCTGCGTCGGGCATTTCCGGAGGCACAGCATGCAAGCCCGGCACTTCGCGGGGTCGATCCAGTAGTGGATCAGTGCCTTGCATGACAGGGCCGGACAGCGTTTCTCCCGGATGTGCGCCTCGTACTCGTCGCGGAAGTAGCGCAGCGTCGAGAGGAACGGGTTGGGCGCCGTCCTGCCCAGCGCGCAGAGCGAGGCCTCCTGGGCGGTCTCGGCGAGCTGCTGGAGCGTCTCGAGGTCCCCCTCGTGGCCCTCGCCCTTCGTGATCCGGGTGAGGATCCGGTGCATCTGGCGCAGCCCCTCGCGGCACGGCACGCACTTGCCGCACGACTCCTCGGTGAGGAAATCGACGAAGTAGCGGGCGACGTCCACCATGCAGGTGTCCTCGTCCATCACGATCATGCCGCCGGAGCCCATCATCGAGCCGGCCCGGGTCAGCTCGTCGAAGCCGACGGGCAGGTCGAGCAGCTCCTCCGGGATGCAGCCGCCGGAGGGGCCGCCGGTCTGCATCGCCTTGAACTTCCTCCCGCCGGGGATGCCGCCGCCGATCTTGAACACCACGTCGCGCAGCGGGAGCCCCATCGGGACCTCGACCAGCCCCGTGTTCGCGATCTTGCCGACCAGCGAGAAGATCTTCGTGCCCTTGCTCCCCGCGGTGCCGATCGCCGCGAACGCCGCGGCCCCCTCGTTGAGGATCAGCGGCACGTTGGCCCAGGTCTCGACGTTGTTGATGTTGGTCGGCTTGCCCCACAGCCCCTTGACCGCCGGGTAGGGCGGACGCGGCTTCGGCTCGCCGGCCTGGCCCTCGAGCGACGCCAGCAGCGCCGTCTCCTCGCCGCAGACGAACGCGCCGGCGCCGCGGTGCACTTGGGCGGTGAAATCGAAGTCGGAGCCGAGGATGTTCTTCCCGAGCAGGCCGTGCTCCTCGGCCTGCCGCAGGGCGATGCCGAGGTTCTCGACCGCCAGCGGGTACTCCTGCCGCACGTAGAAGAACCCCTCGTGCGCGCCGATCGCATAGGCGCCGATCAGCAGCCCCTCGAGCACGGCGTGCGGGTTGCCCTCCATCAGCGAGCGGTCCATGTAGGCGCCCGGGTCGCCCTCGTCGCAGTTGACCACCACGTACTTCGGCTTGCCGGCGGCCCGGCGGGCGAACTCCCACTTCACGCCCGTGAGGAACCCGGCGCCGCCCCGGCCCCGCAGCCTCGATTCCTTCACCTCGAGGATCACCTGCTCGGGAGTCCGCTCGAACAGCGCCCGGGCCAGCGCCCGGTAGCCGCCGATGGCGAGGTAGTCCTCGATGTTGCGCGGGTCGAGCTTGCGGTTGGGGCCGAAGACCATCCGCTTCTGGTGCTTGTAGAACGGGATGTCGGGCTCGCGGACCGTCTTCTCCTTCGTCTGCGGGTCGACGTACAGGAGGCGCTCGACGACCTCCTTTCCCATCAGCGACTTCTCGATGATCTCGGGCACGTCCGCGGGGGTGGCCTGCAGGTAGCAGGTCTCCTCGGGGTCGAGGACCACGATCGGGCCCTTCTCGCAGAAGCCGTGACAGCCGGTGCCACGCAACGCGACCTTGTCGGCGAGGCCGCGCGCGTCCAGCTCCCTCCGGAAGGCGGCGACGACGTCGGCGGCGCCGCTGGCCAGGCAGCCGGTGCCGGCGCAGACGGCGACGCAGGGCTTCTTGGGGTCGCGGCGGGCCAGGATCTCCCGCCGCAGCCGTTCCAGATCCTCGGACGAATTCAGGCGTGCCATGCTTCCGCTCTACTCGTAGCTCTTGAGCGCGTCCGCCGCCGCGGCCGGCGAGAGCTTGCCGTGGGTCTTGCCGTCGACCACCATCACCGGTCCGAGGGCGCAGCAGCCGAGGCAGTTGACGGTCTCCAGGCTGAACTTCAGCTCGGCGTCGGTCTCGCCCGGGAGGATCCCGGTGGCGTCCTGGAGCGTGTCGAGGATCCGGGTGGCGCCGCGGACGTGGCAGGCCGTGCCCACGCAGACGTGCACCTCGTGCCGCCCCTTGGGCACCAGGCTGAAGGCCTTGTAGAACGTGGCGATGTGCCGGATCCGGCTGGCCGGCACCCGCAGCCGCTCGGCGACGCGCGCCAGCGCCTCCTGCGGCAGCCAGTGGTTCTCGCGCTGGATCTCGAGCAGCACCTGGATCAGCGCGCTGGCCTCGGCGCCGTGCTTGTCGATGATCTGGTCGACCTTCTGGATGTCCATCGCCGCTTCCTGTCAGCCTCCGGCCAGCGAGTAGCACCCGCGGGCGACGTCGAACCGGACCAGCCCCTGCTTCGAGGAGCTCTTGACGTGCCGCGAAACCTCGGAGGCGCTCCACCCCAGCCGCGCGGCCAGCTCCGCCGTGGACCGCGGGCGCTCGCGCAGCAGGAGCAGGATCCGGCTGACCGCCAACCGGTCGCCCACCAGCTCGTCGAACAGCCGGCGGAACTCCTCGCCGGCAAAGAACCGGCGGTACGCCTCCTCGGTGCGGACGCCCGGGCGCAGCCGCCCGGTCAGGGCGAGCCGGGCGAACGGCACGAGCCGCGTCGCCGCCTCGAGCCGCAGACGGAGCTCGGCCTGGTCCAGCCCTTCGCCTTCGGCCTGCCCCAGCGGCCCCAGCTTCTGCACCTGGGCCGCGTACTCGTTCATGATCCCGGCGAAGCGGATCCCCTCGCCCGCCGACACCCACTCCAGCCGCAGCCGCTCGGGCCGGAGGCCGATCCGCCGCAGCAGCTCGCGACAGACCTCGACCATCGCGATCGCGTCGTAGTTGCCCTCGGTGACGTAGTGGCAGTCGTTGATGTGGCAGCCGCCGACGAACACGGCGTCCATGCCGTTGGCGAAGGCGCGGAGGATGTGCGCGAGGTCGACGCGGCCGGAGCACATCACGCGGACCAATCGGATGAAGGGCGGGTACTGGAAGCGGGACACGCCGCACAGGTCGGCGCCGCCGTAGCAGCACCAGTTGCAGACGATGCCCAGCATCTTCGGTCGGAACTCGAGTTCGGCGCTCACCTTCGTCCCACTCCCGGCGCGGGCGCTCCCGCCGCGCCTCTCACGTCGCCCGCGCCGGCTCCGCCGCCGCGGCATCGATCTGGCTCAGCAGCTCCTCGTCGGTGTAGTGCAGCAGGGCGATCGCGCCGGTCGGGCACTTCGTGTTGCACAGGCCGTCGCCCTTGCACAGCACCGCGTTGACCCGCGCCTTCCGGCCGCGGGCCGTGTCGTGGAATTCGATCGCGCCGTAGGTGCAGGCCTGGATGCAGGCCCCGCACGCCACGCAGTCGCGCTCCTCGACGCGGCAGATCGAGCCCGAGGCGACGACGGTGTCCTGCGAGAGCAGGGTCACCGCGCGCCCCGCCGCGCCGTAGGCCTGGCTCACCGCCTCCGCGATGTGCTTCGGGTAGTGCGCCGTGCCGCAGAGGAACACGCCGTCCGCGGCGAAGTCCACCGGGCGCAGCTTGACGTGGGCCTCCTGGAAGAAGCCGTCCGGCCCCGTGGCGACCTTGAACTGCCGCGAGACATCCTGGCTCGTCGCCGCCGGCACGACGGCGGCGGAGAGCACGACGAGGTCGGCGTCGAGCGCCAGGCGCTGGCCGAGGATCGGGTCGGGGACGCTTACCCGCAGCACGGGCCGCCCCTCCTCCGTCGCGGGCTCCACCTCCGGCCGGTCCTCCGGCTCCCAGCGCACGAACCGCACGTGCCGGTCCGCCGCCTCGCGGTAGTAGTCCTCGCGGAAACCGTAGGTCCGCATGTCGCGGAACAGCACGTAGACGTCGGTCGCCGGGTTGCGCCGCTTGAGCTGCAGGGCGTTCTTGACCGCCTGGCCGCAGCAGAGGCGCGCGCAGTAGTTGCGGTCCTCCTGCCGGCAGCCGACGCACTGGATCATCACCACGCTGCGGACGTCGGCGAGCTGCGGGTCGTCCGCGGCGAGCTTCCCCTCCAGCTCGAGCTGCGTCAAGACACGCGGGTCCTCGCCGTACCGGTACTCGGTCGGCCGGTATTCGTCGGCGCCGACCGCGATCACGGTGGCCCCGTGCCGGATCTCGACCTCGCGGCCCTGCGCGCGGACCCGGGTGGCGAAGTTGCCGACGTAGCCGGCCGTCTCGAGGATCGCGGCGCCCGTCAGCACGTGGACCGACGGGTTCCGGTAGACCTGGCGGACGACGTCCTGCAGGTACGCCTGCACGTCGAGCCCCTCGAGGGTGGTGTGCAGGCGGCGCGCCATCCCGCCCAGCTCCGGCTCCTTCTCGACCAGCCAGACCTCGTGGCCCTGCCGCGCGATGCTCAGCGCGGCCGTCATCCCCGAGAGGCCGCCGCCCACCACCAGCGCCCGCTTGTCGACCGGCAGGCGGAACTCCTGCAGCGACTCGAGATGGCAGGCGCGGGCGACCGACATGCGGATGATGTCCTGCGCCTTGCGGGTCGCCGCCTCCTTCTCCCGGCTGTGGACCCACGAGCAGTGCTCGCGGATGTTCGCCATGTCGAAGTAGTACTGGTTGATCCCCGCCTCGCGCAGCGTGTCGCGGAACAGCGGCTCGTGCGTTCGCGGCGTGCAGGCCGCCACGACCACGCGGTTGAGCCCCTTCTCCTTGATCGAGGTCGCGAGCCGTTGCGCGGCTTCCGTCGAGCAGATGAACAGGGACTCCTCGGCGTGCACGACGTTCGGCAGCCCGAGCGCGTACTCGACCGTCGAGGGCACGTCCACGATCCGGCCGATGTTCGCGCCGCAGTGGCAGACGTACACGCCGACCCGCGGCTCCTCCTGCGACACGTCCCGCTCCGGCGGGTACACCCGCTCGCGGGCCAGGCGCCCGCGGCGGCGGTCGAGCAGCTCGCCGACCAGCGAGCCGGCGCCGCTGGCCGTGATCACCGACTCCGGGATGTCCATCGGGCCCTGGAACGCGCCGCTGACCAGCACCCCCGGGCGCGTCGTCCGCATCGCGTTCGTCGGGTCGGTCCGGCAGAAGCCGTGCTCGTCCAGCTCGAGTCCGAAGAGGTCGGCCAGGCGGCGCGCGTCCTTCGGCGGGCTGAGCCCGACGCCCAGCACCACCAGGTCGAACTCCTCCTCCTGCACGCCGCGGTCGTCCGTGGCGTAGCGGATCGTGACGTTCCTCGTCTCCGGGATCTCGCGGCCGACGGAGACGTAGCTGCGGACGAAGCGGATCCCCGGCAGCTTCTCGGCCCGCTGGTAGAACCGCTCGAAGTCCTTCCCGTACGACCGGATGTCGTTGTGGAAGATCGTGCACTGCGCCTCGTCGTCGTGGTCCTTGGTCAGGATCACCTGCTTCTGGATGTAGGTGCAGCAGACCGAGGAACAGTAGCCGTGGCCGCCGGGGGTGACCTGGCGCGAGCCGACGCAGTGGATCCACGCGATGCGGTGCGGGTGCCGGCCGTCCGACGGGCGCAGGATCTCGCCCTCGTGCGGCCCCGTCGCGCACAACAGCCGCTCGAAGTCGAGGCTGGTCACGACGTTCGGGAACTTCCCGTAGCCGTAGTCGTTGCGGGGGCCGGGGTCGAAGGCGTCGTAGCCGGGGCACAGCACGACCGCCCCGACCCGGACCTCGACGCGCTCCGGCACCTGGTTGAAATCGATCGCGTCCTTCTGGCAGACCGCCTCGCAGATCCGGCACTTGCCTTCCTTGAGGTACAGGCAGTTCTCGTCGATGTAGGGGACGAGCGGGATCGCCTGGGCGAAGTAGATGTGGACCGCCTTGTTGCTCGACAGCTTCTGGTTGAACGGATCGGGCACCGGGACCGGACAGTAGCTCACGCAGGTGGTGCAGCCCGAGCAGCGGTCCTGCAGGACGTAGCGCGGCTTCTTGGCCAGCGTGACGCGGAAATCCCCCGCCCGACCCTCGACCCGCTCGACCTCCGTGTAGGTCAGGATCTCGATGTTCGGGTGCCGGTCGCACTCGATGAACTTCGGCGACTCGATGCACATCGAGCAGTCGTTGGTGGGGAAGGTCTTGTCGAGCTGGGCCATCTTGCCGCCGATCGTCGGCGACTTCTCGACGAGGAAGACCTTGAAGCCGGCGGTGGCGAGGTCGAGGGCGGCCTGGATGCCGCTGATTCCGCCGCCGACCACCATCACGTCCCCGAAGCCGTCCGTGTCCGGTGCCTTGTTCATCGGTTCCTCAGAGCGCCTGCTCCACGATCTCCGCGAGGTCCCGGACCGTCGCGAGGTTCTCGTCCTCCCGGGTCAGCCGGCTGTCCTCGAACATCGTGATGCAGTACGGGCAGGCCGTCGCCAGCACTTCGGCCCCCACGTCGCGGGCCTGGTCGAGCCGCAGATCGGAGAACCGCTCGCCGCGGGGCGTGTCCATCCAGACCCGGCCGCCCCCGCCGCCGCAGCACAGGCTCTTCTGCCGGGCGTCGGCCAACTCCACCAACTCGAGCCCCGGAACCGCCCGCAGCAGCTCGCGCGGCTCGTCGAAGATGCCGTTGTGCCGGCCGAGGTAGCACGGGTCGTGGTACGCCACCCGCTTGGGGTACGGCTTCTCGAGCTTGAGCCGCCCGTCGCGCACCAGCCCCAGCAGGAACTGGGACATGTGGACGATCTCGAAGTTGACCTTGAACTCCGGGTACTCGTTCTTGAAGGTGTGGTAGCAGTGGGGCGAGGCGACGACGATCTTCTTCACCCCGGCGTCGATCCAGGTCTTGATGTTGTGGCGCGCCAGGTCACGGAACAGCTGCTCGGCCCCCGTCTTGCGCACGCTCTCCCCGCAGCACCCCTCGCGCTCGCCCAGGATCCCGAAGCGCACCCCGGCCCGCGCCAGGATCCGCGCCGTGGCCGCGGCGACCTTCCGGAGGCGCGGGTCGTAGCTGTAGTAGCAGCCGACGAAGTACAGGACGTCCATCCCCTCCTCGAACGGCCGTACCGGGAGGTCCTTCGCCCAGTCCCCCCGCTTCGCCCGCTCCTCGTTCAGCGGGTTGCCCTCGAGCGTCAGGCCGGCGCGGACGGCGCGGGCGGAGCGGACCGAGGCGGGGAAGACGTCGTACTTGGAGGCGACGCGGCGCAACGCCACGCCCAGCTCGACCTGCTCGACGCCGCGCGGGCACTCCTGCGGGCACGTGCCGCAGGTCGTGCAGCGCCAGATGTCCTCGCTCTCGATCTGCGTCAGGCCGAAGGTCGCCTCGCGGATGATCCTCCGGATGCTGAAGTCGCGGACGCGGTTCCACGGGCAGACGACGTCGCACTTCCCGCACTGGTAACAGTAGCGGTAGACCTCGCCGCCGGCCTCCCGGACCTCCGCGATCGTCTCCGGGAAGGGAGCGACCGTTTCCAGTTCCTTGCGTCCCACGGTGTTCCGCCTACGCCTTCTTCTCGGCCTTCCCCGACATCCGGGCCAGCGCGTCCGCCAGCCGCTCGCGCCCGAAACGGTCGACCAGCGACTTCAGCCCCAGCTCCAGCTCGTCGAGCGGCTCCTCCTCCTCCTCCTCCTCGACCCACTCCTCGCGCTCCTCGTAGACCAGCGCCTCGTTGAGGCACCACTGGACGCACATCGGCTTCTCGAGCGGCGGGTCGCTTTCGCACATGTCGCACTTGAGCGGCAGG
>JAFGHH010000324.1 GCA_016930215.1 Deltaproteobacteria bacterium | reverse complement strand
CGTCGCCTTCCGGGGTGCCGTTGCCGCAGGTGTCGGGCGCGCAGAGCCCGCCGCGGCACACGCCGGCGACCCCCTCCGGCGTCGAGCAGGGGGTTCCGTCCCCGGCCGCGGTCCCGGAGAGGCAGACGTGCCGCTCGGTGTCGCAGGTCTCCGTCCCGTTGCACGTCCGCAGGTCGTTGCAGTCCGGGTCGGCCTCGCAGCTCCAGGTGCAGTCGCCGTCGCAGCCGTCGCCGTCGACGTCGTTGGCGTCGTCGCACTGCTCCTCGCCGGCCACCGTGCCGTCCCCGCATCCGCCCTCGACGCACGCGCCGTCCAGGCAGATCACCCCGTCGCCGCACGACGTGCCGTTCGCCAGTGGCGTGCCCGGGCGGCAGGCGTGGCCGATGCACTCCTCCTCGCCGTTGCACTCGTTCCCGTCGTCGCACTCCGCCGACAGGCTGCAGCTGAACACGCAGTGCGGCTCGCAGCCGTCGTTCGCCACCAGGTTGCCGTCGTCGCAGTCCTCGCCCGACTCCACCGTGCCGTTGCCGCAGGTCAGCGGCCGGCACACCTCGAGCTGGCACGAGCCTTCGACTCCCAACGGCGTCGTGCACTCGGTCCCCGGCTCCGGCGGCCGCGTCGCCACGCAGCGGTCGTCCGCGGTGCAGACCTCCTCGCCGTTGCACAGGTTGCCGTCGTTGCACGTCGCCGGGTCGCAGATCGTCCCCTCGCCCCCGTCCCCGTCGTCCAACCCCTCCTCGACATCCACGTCGGCCTCGACGTCCCCGTCGACGTCCACGTCCACGTCCACGTCCGCGTCCGCGTCCGCGCCTCCGTCCCCCGGAGTCTGGTAGCAGTAGCCGTCCCCGCGGCAGTACCACCCCGCGGGGCACGAGCCCGGGTTTCCCGGGTCGCAGGTGTAGCGCCCCTCGGGAATCCTCGGTCCGCAGCCGAGCGCCCCGGCGGCGACCAGCACCAGGCCCGCAATCCACCCCCAGCGGCAAGCCTGCCCGTCCATCAGAACCTCCCGACCACCCCGAGACCCAGTGCGTCCTCCGAAACGAGGGGCACGACGGTCTCGGTCGACTGCTCGTCGTCGCTCAGATCCAGCAGCAGCAGCACCAGGCCCGTCACGGCCAGCGCGCTGCCCCCGGCGAGCATCCCGATCTCCAGCGGCTGGTACAGCTCGAAGTCGTCCAGCTTCGGCTGGACCTCGACCCACGGCGTGTCCTGCGGCGAGTTCTCCACGGCGTCGGCCGCATCCGTTGCAAGCACCGCGAAGGCGATGCCTCCGCCGAGCGCCGCGACGCCCACGCCGGCCAGCACCCACCCCGCGATCTCCATCGCGGACACCCCCTCGGGCGGCGGCGGCGGAGGAGGAGGTGGTGGTGGTGGCGGCGGCGGCGGCGGCGGCTCGACCGGTTCGACCGGCTCGACCGGCTCGATCGGCTCGACGGGCTCGACCGGTCCCGGCGGCAGCAGCGCCACGCGCTCCCGCACCGAGGCCAGGAGGGCCTCCGCCTCGCGGCGGTTCAGGGCCCCCGGGGCGTCCGCGAGGTAGCGCTCGAGCGCCCCGAGCGCGGTGCGCAGCTCGCCGGCCTTCTCGGCCGCCAGCGCCAGGTTGTACAGCGTGTTGGGGTGCGGCATCACGTGGTAGCAGCAGGCGTACAGCGACACGGCCGGCCCGTAGTCGCCCGCGCCGTCGCGCTCGGCCGCCTGCCCGAACAGCTCGCCCGCCAGGACGCGCGCCTCGTCCGGGTCGGTCGGCGCCCGGGGGCAGCCGGCCGGGACCGGCGGTGCCCAGGTCTGCGCGCGGGCGGAAACCGGCCCGAGAAGGCCGAGGGCGAGCAGTAGGGGGACGGCGAGCCGCATCGCCCGCTCACCTCCCGCCGAACGGGTTGGCGAGCGGCCGGGGCGACGGGGCGCGGTCGTCGTCCGCGGTCCGGTCTGCGGGCGCCGTGCGTGCGAGCGGCTCGAGCCGCACCTCGAGCGCGAGGTCGCCCGTGGCGCGGAACTCGCGGACGAACGGCCGATGGCCGTGCAGGACCACGCGCAGCGTGTGCGTCGTCTCGGAAACCTCCACGGTGAACTCCGCCTCCACCGGGCGGCCGTCGAGCGTCGCGCGGGCGCCGGCGGGCAGCCCCACGAGCCGGACGACGGCCGGAACCGCCGGATCCGGAGCCGCCGGATCGGGACCACCGGGCGGCGTCGTCGGCGGCGGTGCAGGCACCGGCGGGGGAGCCGGCGGCGCGGGCACCGCGAGCGGCACGGCCGCGGGAACCGGCACGGCCGGCGCGGCCGACTCGGCGTCCCGCCGCGCGCGCTCCGCGACCTCGTCGAGCGTCGGGCCGGGTTCGCCGCTCGCGGCGCTCACGTGTTCGGCCCCCGCGTCGGTCGGATTCCGGGGGCGGTCGGCGAGCACGACGAGCAGCGCGGCCACGCCGGCGGCGAGGGCGGCGACGCCGAGGGTCGCGCCGAGCAGCACGGCCCAGCGCGAGACGACGACCGCGTTCCGAGGCGGAACCACGGACGTCTGCTCCGGGCGGATCGCCGGCGGCGTCAGCGACAGCCGCGGCCGGGAGGGCGGTGTGCTCCGCGGCGGCGTCGGCGCCCGGCTCCCCCGGCCCGGCAGCGGCGGCGCCACCGACAGCCGAGGCGGCGTCAGGCCGGCCGTGCGCCACGTCCCGCTGCGCTGCGTCAACTCCGCCAGCCGCCGCACCGCCGTGACCTCCCGCGCCCCGTCCGGCTCGTCGTCCGAAACGAGCTGCACCGCCACCAACTCCGGTCGCAGCGGCCGCAGCGCCTCGGCGAACTCGGCGGCCGAGCCGAACCGCTGCTCGCGCCGGCGCGCCGTCGCCCGGCCGATCGCGTCGTCCAGCGCCGGGGCAATTGACTCGTCCAGCGCCCGCGCCGACGGGAACGGCTCGCTGAGCACCCGCGTCAGCACCTCCGTGGAGTCGCGGCCCGTGAACGGCAGCTTGCCGGTCACCATCTCGTACAGCATCACGCCGAGCGCGTAGAGGTCCGCGCGGCCATCGACGTCGAGCGACCCGCGGGCCTGCTCGGGCGCCATGTAGTACGGCGTCCCCATCACCGTGCCCTGCATCGTCTGCCGCAGGGCCGCGGGCCCGAGCGGTCCCAGGCGGGCGATGCCGAAATCGATCAGCTTGGCCCACGGCTCGCCGCCCGGGCCGCGCACCAGCACCACGTTCTCCGGCTTGAGGTCGCGG
>JAFGHH010000323.1 GCA_016930215.1 Deltaproteobacteria bacterium | reverse complement strand
GGGACGGGAATCTGTACGGACACCTGCGAGCCGCCGAGCCGGGTCGCCTGCACGGCCGCGGAAGAATCGTGCAACGGGTGCGACGACAACCGGGACGGGGCGACCGACGAGGGCTGTGCCTGCGCCACGGGCTGGGTGGTCGAGCATCCGCTGGCGCCCGGGCCGGATTCGCTGCATGCGGTGTCGATCGCCCCGGACGGTACCGGCTTCGCGGTCGGCACGGGCGGGATCGTGCTGGCCTTCGACGGAATCCGCTGGCGTCGGTCGGAGTTCCCTTTCACCTACAATCTGGACTCGGTCCACGCCCTGGCGGCCGATTCCGCCGTGGCGGTCGGGACGGCCGGCAGCGTGTTCTGGTGGAACGGGACACGCTGGGGCTACGACGACGGCACCGGGACCACCTGGCCGCTCAACTGGGTCTTCGCGCTGGCCGAGGACGACGTCTGGACCGTCGGCTCGAACGGGGTCGTGTTGCACTACGACGGGTCGACCTGGACGTCGCACGACGTCGGTGTGTCGGTCCACCTGTACAAGGTGTTCGCCTTCGCGCCCGACGACGTGTTCGTGGGAGGGCGCACCGGCTTCGTCGGGCACTGGAACGGTTCGACCTGGACGCGGGTCTCTCCGACGACGGCGGATTGGTTCGGCCTCGACGTCGACGGGCTGTGGGGCCCCGAGCCGAACACCCTCTACGTCGCCGCCTCCGGCGGCGCGATCTACCGGTGGGACCGCGCCGAGGAGACCTGGGAGGCGATGCCGACGCCGACGATCATGGATCTGACCGGCCTGTGGGGTGGCGGTCCCGACGATGTCTGGGCGGTCAGCGGCTGGCTCAACGGCGGGGTGGTGCTGCACTACGACGGGACGGCCTGGGCCGAGGACGTCTCGGCGCCGCGGTTCGACCGTTCGGGACCGCAGATGGTGTGGGTCGACGCCGCGGGGGATGCCTGGGTTCCCGGCCGTGACGGCGGCGTGATGCGACGCAGCGGCGGCCTGTGGCGGCTGATGTCGGGTGCGGCCACGTTGTCGATCCGCGATGTCTGGGGGACCTCGCCGCAGGAGGTCTTCGGCCTGGGAACGGCGACGAGCCCGGCCGGCCGCCGCACGACCGGCATCGTGGAGCTGGTCGACGGCGCCTGGGACCTGCCCCACTGGCTGGGTGGGACGGTGGACGTCGACGGCCGCAGCGTGTGGGGGACGGGCGACGAGCTGTTCGTCGTCGCCGGCCAGGAGACGGTGCGCCACTTCGACGGCACCACCTGGGCCACGCTGCCCACCGGGTTCGTCAACCTGCAGCTGCTGGGGATCTGGGGCATCGATCGGAACACCGTGTTCGCCGTCGGCGGCTACTCGAATCCCGGCGGGAATGCCCTGGCGTTCGTCGGTGGGCCGGGCGGCTGGGTGCCGCTGGCGCCGGAGCCGGCGCTGCCGGACGTCGACCTGCGGGCCGTGCACGGGGTGGGCGCGGACGATTGGCTGGCGGTGGGCGACGGCGGTGCGGCGGTGCGTCGCCGGCCGGGCGAACACGTGATGGACGTGCTGTCCACGGGGACGACCGAGGTGCTGCGCGACGTCTGGATGGTGTCGGCGACCGAGGCGTTCGCGGTCGGGGACAACGGCACGATCCTGCATTGGGACGGCACCGACTGGACCTCGATGACCGCTCCGGCGGACCCGTGGGTCGGTCTGCGGTTGAACGCGGTCTGGGCCTCGGCACCGGACAACGTGCTGGTCGCCGGGGAGTCGGGCACGCTGCTGCGCCATGACGGTTCGGCCTGGACCCTCGTGCCGGTCGAGGTCATGGAGGACCTGACCGGGGTCTGGGGCTCGCCGGCGAACAACGTCTTCGTGGCCGCCGACGACGGGACCGGCCAGATCCTGCATCGTTGCGGCGCCGCCTGGTAGACCTCGCGACGGCCGCGGACGGGCGATCCGGTCTGCGGCGGTGGTTGACCCGACAAGTCGCGAGAGAGTATACTTTCCCTGGAATTGCTGTCGGGTCCTGCGATTCGAAGGACGGACGTCGCGGGACCTGGGGGTGGTGTTTTGGCCGGAAGGATCCAGGTTCCCGGCTACCGTATGCTCCGTGCGCTCGGGCGCGGCGGGATGGGGTCCGTCTTCCTGGCGGAGAAGATCTCGACCGGCGAGCCGTTCGCGATCAAGTTCCTCCGGCAGGACTGCATGGATGATCCGTCCTATTTTGCGCGGTTCGAGCGGGAGGTTTCGGCGCTGCGGTCGATCCGCCATCCGAACGTGGTCAACGTGTACGGCTGGTCGATCCCGCAGGACGTGGACGGGGACGATCGGCCGTACGTGATCATGGAGCACCTGGAGGGCGAGGGGCTGGACAAGGTGCTCGCCCGTGCGAAGAAGCTCCAGCCGCTGGCCGCGGTGCGGATCATGCTCCAGGTGCTCGACGGGCTGGCGGCGGCGCACGTGATCGGCGTCGTACACCGCGACCTCGGGCCGTCCAACGTCTTCCTGATTCCCCGCCAGCGCGGTCGGTTCCACGTCAAGGTGCTCGACTTCGGCCTCGCGCGGTCGCTGCACGTGGCCGAGGCCCAGTCGGAGCTGACGCAGCAGGGGACCCTGATGGGCAAGCCGGCCTACGTCGCGCCCGAGGCGTTGACGGGGCAGGCGGTGGACGGTCGCAGCGACATCTTCGGCTGCGGCGTGCTCCTGTTCCGGATGCTCACCGGGGCCTTCCCCTACAAGGAGTCGGACAGTCATCTGCTGTGGGTCGAGCGGCTGCGCGATGCGCGCAGCGCGACGGAGTACTGTGCGCCGAGCTCGGTCGACCCGGCGGTCCTTCCGGCGCTGGATCGAATCGTCCAGCGGGCGATGCGGGTCAAGGTCGAGGACCGCTACGCGACGGTCGAGCAGATGCAGGAGGAGTTGCTGGACGTCGAGACCGCGCTCGTCGGCGACGCCTCGTCGCGCGGCGACTGGAGCAGCTCGCATCCCGGCATCCCGACCCTGGGGGAGGTCTCCAGTTCCGTCGGCCTGCCGCGGCGCGGCGCCCTGAGCGGTCCCGATGCGACGCCGACCGCCGGCGGCGTGGCGCCGCAGGTGACGAAGGGACCGACCGGCGCCGAGCGCCGGCGCAAGCTGTGGCTGGTGGGCGGCGCCGCCGCCACGCTGGTCCTGGTCCTGGTGGTGGTGGCGCTGTTCCTGCGCGGCGGCGGGAACCATGACGCCGCAGCGGACGCGGGGGCGTCGGAGGTGCTGCTCGCGGCGGGGGGGCCCGATGCGACGGGCGCGGCCGAGGAGCTCGACGTGTTCGAGGCCAAGCCGGACGAGGCGACCGCGGAGGCGGCGGAGGAGCCGGACGCAACGGCGGTGAAGGTCGTCGAGGCCGAGGCGGCGGAGCCGGAGGTCGTCGATGCCGCGCCCCCGCAGGTGGTGCTGGTCGTCAAGGGGCTGCCGGTGAACGCCGTCGCGCGCTTCGGCGACGTGACGCTGACCGGCTCGCCGCCCAGCGGGCTGGTGCCGGCCGAGGTCGAGCGGGAGCTGGTCGTGGAGGCCCGCGGCTACGAGACGTACCGCGAGAAGCTGACGTTGACCGGGGACCGGGAGCTGCCGGTGCGGATGCAGCGCGATCGGCGCCCGCCGCCGCCGCCGCGCGACGGCGGCCGGGTCGTGCCGGGGGTACCCGAGGATCCGTTCTAGGCCGGGGGTGCTCCGGCCGGAGCCGGGGGAGAGGAGCCGAACGGTGGTCCGAACGTTGTGCGTGGCGATGGTCCTGGCGACGACCTGGGGCGGCCTGCCGGCGCCGGCAGCGGCGCAGTCGGGGTCGGACGGGGAGGTCAGCGACGAGGCGCGGGACGAGGCCCGCTCGCTCTACCGCCGCGGTCGCCGCCTGCTCGAACGCAACAAGCCCGACGAGGCGCTCGAGGAGTTCGCGCGCGCCTACGCGCTCTATCCCCACTGGGCGACCTCCAACAGCATGGGGGTCTGCCACGATCGGTTGAGCCGACCCAGCGACGCGCTGCGGTTGTACGAGCAGGCGTTGCGGGAGGGGGGCGACGAGATCCCCGAGCGGCAGCGCGAGGAGATCGCGACCCGCATTTCCGCCCTGCGGATCCAGCTCGGCATCCGCGACACGGCGACCGGAACGGTCCGGGTCACGACCACGCCGGGCGGCGCGCGGATCTGGCTCGACGGCAGCGAGGTCGGCGTCTCGCCGATGGACGTCGACGCCGACCCGGGGCCGCACCAGATCGAGGTCGTGCTGGAAGGGTACTCGCGCAGCAGCCTGACGATCACCGTCGAGCGCGGGCAGACGGCGATGGCCGCCGTGGCGCTCGTCGAGGAGCGCGTCGACCGGAACGGCCGCCTGGTCTGCACCTCGGACCCGGTCGGCGCACGGGTGCTCGTCGATGGGTCGGAGATCGGCCGCACGCCCGCGACCCTGCCCGTGCTGTCGGCCGGCGAGCACCTCGTGCGCTTCGACCTGCCGGACGGCCGGTCGCTCGAGGAGCGCGTCGACGTGCCGGTGGACGGCACGGCGCGCGTCTCGGTTCGGTTCGGCGGCGGCGTGCACCAGGGCTGGTTCTGGACCGTGGCCGGCACCGCTCTCGCCCTGGGGGCCGGCGCGGCCGGCACCGGCGCCTACGGCACGCTGCTGTGGGACGAGTTCAACGACTCCGGCACCACCCGCGCCCGCCAGGAGGAGATCCAGCCCACCGGCCAGGACCTGATGCTGACCACCGACGTGCTCGCCGGCGCGGCGGGTGCGATGGCCGTCGCGGCGCTGGTCCTGGCGTTCTTCACCGACTTCGAAGGGACGACGGAGCCGGTGGCGACGGTGTCGTTCGACGGCGTCGCCGCCGACCCGGCCGAGTTCCCGATCGACCTCCCGGACGAGCCGCTCGCGGAGCCGGCGGACGGGGACGCGCCCGCCGGGCCGGACGCGGAGCCCGCGGCGGAGCAGCCCACCGAGACCGCCTCGCGGTAGCGGCGCAGACCATCGAAGTGGTCGGGCCGGCGCGAGGCCCTGGTCATCGGGAAGCCCGAGATCGTCAGCGCTCGGCATCGGCAGGGATTCCGCCGGTACTGGTCCTGGATCTCCCGGCGACGGAAGTCCGGTGGACGAGCGTGTGTCGATGGCCAGGCGGCCGTGGCCAGGCGGCCGTGGCCGACAACGGGTCGTCTTGCTATGCTCGTGTTTGTGGTGTGTTGCAGCCATCGGGCTGCTTGGAGGGGTGTGGACATGAAGTCGTGTCTGGTTGGGTTCGCTGTCGCCCTGAGTCTCGCGGCGCCGCGGTCCGGCGTTGCCGAGCCGCGGACGTTCGCGGAGGGAAGCCTGATCGTGCCGATGGACCTGGCCTACCAGGATCACGGGCTGTTGCAGGCGTACGGCCTGGTCTTCCAGTTGTTGCGGCAGGAGGTTCGCGTCTACTGGGCGATCGACGAGGCCAAGACCTGGCACCACGCCGCGTGCGACACGCCGGGGGACGAATGCACCTGGGACTGCGCCGAGGAGGGCTCGGGGGAGAAGTGCCCGTACCCGACGGGAAGCCCGGACTTCTTCGCCGCCGCGACCGTCGTCTGGGACGGCGCCGGGGTGCTTGCAGCCGGCACGGCCATTGTTTCCCACGGCTACCGGGCCGGGCCGTTCGTCATCGATGCGGTCGACCGCGACCGTGCCCTGGAGATCATCTCCGCCTGGAACGACGAGGCGCTGTGGGACGCCAACCCGTGGGCGAGGCGGACGGTCTTCCGGGTCGTGAGCGTGCACGAGGCGACGGCGGAGTTCGTCGCGCCGGTCCAGAAGGAGATGGTCGCCGCGCCGACCATCGCGGTGTTCTCCGACGGCCACGAGGACATTGCGACCTCGTACCTCCGCGCGGCCGGCATCCCGCAGTCCAGCGGCGCCGAGTTTCCCGCCGCCCGCTGCGGCGCCGACGACTGTGGCGCCGGCACCGCCAACCCGGACATGCTCACGGTTCCGTCGGTCGCCGGCGACATGGGCACCTGCGATGCCCCGAACAGCGACCATCGCAACGGCCAGCTGTTCCGCGACGGCGTGCCGGCCTACTGCCAGATCATGAGCATGCACTGGGACGTCAACCGCCGCGAGGCGGTCGAATGCAACGGCCGCGCTTGTCCCGCAACCGCCGCCGACTGTGCCGGGCAGGCGATCACCTATCACGGCCACGAGGTGGTGGCCGAGGTCCGCGCGTTCCTCGATTTTCCCGTGCACTTCTTCGCCGAGTGCCAGGCGGTGAATGCGTACGAGAACACGGTGCCGAATCCCGCCTGGCCGTTCCTCGACGACGACGAGCGCCTCGGCCATTTCCTCACGACGGTCGGCAGGCCGCCCGACTGCCTCGCCGGTGGAGGGTGCGGGCTCCCCGACTTCGATTGCGAGGAGGGCGGGTGCGACGGCGGCACGCGCGACTGCTGCATCCCCCACGACGTCAAGGAGCGCGGCGCCGGCTTCTTCGTCGCCGCACAACCCGACTCGGACGAGATCGAGGTGTTGCATCCCGAGGTGCCCTACAACCAGTTCGACGGCTTCTTCGGCACCGAGGGGGGCAGCGAGCCGGCCTACGACCTGGCCACCTCGATGGGCGTGTCCTACGTCAACGACCGCAGCGTCGTCTTCATCACCGGCCCCGGCGGCCCCGGACTCCAGGACGTCTGGATGACCGGATACAAGGACGGCCTCTGCGACATCATCCTGTACAAGGACGACGACGACTGCACCAACGGGAAGGTGAGCTACCTGGGCGGCCACGCCTACACGACCGACGTGCCGGTTTCCACGCACCCGTCCACGCAGGGCACCCGGCTGTTCCTCAACGCCCTGTTCGAGGCCGACTGCGTCACCACGGTGGGACAACCCGATCTGAGCCTGACCCTCACCGGCCCGACCCGCCTGGAAGCGTCCGCGGCCGAGGGTGACTACGTCGTCCGATACTCCAACAACGGCCTCGGAGCCGCGCTCGACGGCGTCCTGACGCTCACGCTGCCCGGCGGCGTTTCCGTCGTCGATGCCGGCGGCGGAACCGTCGATGGCTCCGACGTCACGTTCGACATCGGGTCCATCGGCACCGTCGTGGTGCCCGGCGGCTCCCCGCCCTCCGGCGACCGCACGGTCGTGCTGGCCTTCGACGGCGAGGGGACCTACACGTTGTCCGCGCGGCTCGACTTCGTCGTCGGCGTCACACCGATGGCCGCCGGCCCCGTCACCCTCGGCGTGGGCGTCGGCACCGATCCGCCCCCGGCCGACGCCGGAACCGACGGCGACCTGGACGGCGGCGACGGTGGGACAACCGACGGCGACACAACCGACGGCGGCAGCGCCACCACCGGAGGGTCCGGCTGCGGCTGCCGGGTGATTCCGGTCGGCGGGGGACTCGTCGCCCTCGCTCCGCTCCTCGCGGGGTTCCTCGCGCTGTTGCGCCGTCGTGGCTCCCGCCGCCCCGCCAAGCGCGTCGAACGCGCTGTTGCGCGGCGCGCGCCGTGATCCGCCCCGGAACCCGGACGATCGGCGCACGCGCATCCGCGATCTGGTCCATCCTGCTCGGCCGCGGATGTCCGACGGAACTACCCCTGGACTCCCGTCTGCCGGGTGCGCCACTCGGTCATCGCGGTGATCAGGCCGGGGACCACCTCGGGGTCGAGCCCCATGTTGTGGGCGACGCCGTCGAGCAGCATCCGCTCCTTGCGGTCGACCTTGCCGTCGACCAGGGCGGCGGCGACGAGGCCCATCATGAAGCGCTGCGGGTTCTCGGGGGGCCCCAGTGCCTGGAGCGCCGCGGCGCCCGTCTTGAGGATCGGCTCGACCGTCGCGAACGGGACGCCCCACCTCTTGGAGCACTTCTTGAGCAGCCGGCGTTCCTGGGCGGTGACGACGCCGTCGGCGGCAGCGATGATGGCCATCCGCGACAGCAGGGCGGCGCGCTCCTGCGGGTTGGACATGTCGGGCAGCGCCCAGGGGGGGATGCCGTCGGGCGAGCCGTCGTCGGCTTCGTCGTCGGGCGCGGCGGGTGACAGCGCGGCCGCCGCGGCGGGCGCGTAGGCCTGCGGCGCGGTCGGCTGTACGTACGAGGGCGCGGCGGCCTGCGGCTGCGGCGCCTGGGTGAAACCGGCGGCCTGCGGTGCTGCGGGCGGCTGCGGTGCGTAGCCCGGCGCCTGGGGCGCGAAGCCGGCCGGGCCCGGGACTCCGCCGCCCATCGGCATCTGGGGCATCGCCATCGGCATCATCGGCGCCATCATGAAGCCGCCGCCCATCATCGCCGGCGGTGCGGCGGCGGGCTTGCCGGCGGTGGGCCAGCTCTTCTTCGGCTTCTGCAGCAGGACGGCGGTCGGGGCGGCGACCTCGTCGAGCACGAAGTCCTGCTGCCCGGAGGCGAGCTCGGCCCCGCAGTAGTCGCACTTCGGGGAGTCGGTCGCGGTGACGACCGGGGCGCCGCAGTTCTTGCAGCGGTCGCCCGACAGGCCGTACTTCGTGGCGACGCCGGCCTTGCGCACCAGCACCAGCACGTTGGTCGAGGGGACGGGTGCGGCCTTCGGGGCGTAGGCGGCGGACCAGCGGATGCGGACCAGCGCGCGGTCCATCCCGCCCTCGCCGCCGGGCTCGGCGCCCACCAGGTCGGCGGCGCCCACGGCGACGCGCTCCATCGTGCCCTGGCCGCCGCCCACGCCGCCCGAGCCGGCCTCCTGGGCCACGAATCCGGACATCCGTTCGGTGGACAGCTTCCGGATCGCGGCCGGGTTGCGGGTAACGCGCGCCTCGATCCACTTCCAGAACAGGAACGACGCCCGATCCTCGACCTGCTGCCGGTTGAACTGCGGGTCGACCGCGCGGAGTTCCTCGAGGCCGGGGATCTGGTCGCCGGCCGACGACGGGCGCCACTCGGAGGCCTGGGTGATCTCGGCCAGCACCCAGCCGTACTCGCCGGAGTTGACCAGCGCGTGGCAGAACGGGCATTCGACGACGTCCCCCACCGGCTGGTCGGCGCCGCAGTTCGGGCAGCGCCCCTCGATGATTGTCTGGCCGGCCTTGGTTTGCGCCCCCGGCCGCCGCAGGAACGACCAGACCTCGACGTACTTCGCCAGCTTGGCCTTGCCGAGCAGTTTCTGCTGCGCGGCGGCGTCGGCCGTGGCGGGGACGTCGGCGTCCCGGGCGCGTCCGGCCACCCGCACGTGGATCGTGTCGAAGAACGTGTCGCGCTCCACGGAGACGATCCGCGGCTTCTCGATCGTCGACTCGGCCATCATGTTCCGCACGCCGTGGGCCCGGTTGATCGCGATCAGCGCGGTGAAGCGGTTGTACACGCCGTCGGAGAGCAGCCGGCGGGCGGGGCGCATGTCGCCGCCGTTCCAGGCCTGCTGCACCGCCAGCACGATCTTCGCCACTTCGGCCGTGAAACCCGGCTCGGTGAGCTGCGGGTCGCGGTCGGCGAGCTGCCGGATGTCGGGATTCAACCCCGCCAGCGCCGAAGCTTCGAGGTCGCGCACGGCGGCCTTCGTGGTGCGGTTCGGGTTGACGTAGTGCCAGACCACCGCGCCGCCGACCACCAGCCCCAGGAGCGGGAAGCCGACCGCCGGGTAGTGGACGCACAGGTCGACCAGGTAGATCGCCAGGTTGATGACCAGCCAGACCCCGCCGTCGTCGCCCCCTCCTCCTCCTCCTCCTCCTCCGGAGTAGTTCTGGCCGCCGCCGGGCCGGGCGGCGGCGAGCGCCGCGTCGAGCAGCACCAGCGCCCCGAGCGTCAGGACCCCGGGCAGCCAGGGCCAGGCCTGCAGCCTCCGGAACAACCCCGCTCCGCCCCGCTGCCATCCGTCGCGTACCCGCCTGCTCATGCCTGACGCCTCCCGAACGCCAAGGGTAGGCGGACGGGGAACGAGGGTCAACGGTCGGGAAGCGCCGCCCGCCGACCGCGAACAGCCAACAGCGTCAACCCGATCGACCAACCCGTCCAACAGCGAGGAGCCAACGGCCGGAAGCGTCGACCCGATCAACGCAAGAACGGGTTCGTCCGCCGTTCGCGGCCGAGCGTCGTCTCCGGTCCGTGGCCGCAGTAGACGGCGACGTCGTCGCCCAGCGGCAGCAGGCGCTTCTCGATCGATTCGATGATCTGGTCGTAGGAGCCGCCCGGGAGGTCGGTGCGGCCGATCGAGCCCGCGAACAGCGTGTCGCCGGCGAACACGGTCTTGCCGATCACGAAGCTGACCCCTCCGGCGGTGTGCCCCGGCGTGTGGAGCACCCGGAACCGCAGCGAGCCGAACGCCAGCTCCTGGCCGTCCTCGAGGTACCCGGTCGGCTTGGGTACCGTGCCGGCGCGGACGCCGAACATGCGGGCCTGCTCCTCGAGGCCGTCGAGCCAGTACTGCTCTTCCTTGTGGACCAGGAACGGCACCGGGAGCTTCTCGAGGATCCGGCCGACGGCGCCGGCGTGGTCGATATGCGCGTGGGTCAAGAGCACCGCGTGGACCTTGACCCCGAGCTGCTCGGCGGTCCGCAGGATCCGCCCCGGGTCGTCGCCGGGGTCGATGATCACGGCGTCGAGGGTCTCGGTGTCGTGGACCAGGAAGGCGTTCTCGACGAACGGTCCGGTGACGATGGTGTTCACTTCAATGCTCATGGCGGGCGCAGTATAAGGAACGACGGGCCGCGAGTCATGCCCCGCGGCCCCCGGGAGGGCGGGATGGTCGAGCCGTGGCCGCTGGAGGAGGAGCAGGAGCTGACCTCGTTCCGCATCGGCGGGCTGGTGCGGATGCGCCTGCGCTCCCCGCGCACGGGCCGCACGCACACCTTCTACGAGCTGCGGTTCACGGACTGGGTCAACGTCGTCGCCCTGACCGACGACGGGCGGGTGCTGCTGATCCGGCAGTTCCGCGCCGGCACCCGCAGCGTGACGCTCGAGATCCCGGGCGGCCTGGTCGAGCCGGGGGAGTCGCCGCTGGCGGCGGCCCGGCGCGAGCTGCGCGAGGAGACCGGCTACGAGGCGCCGACCTGGCGCCCGCTCGGGGCGGTGCTGCCGAACCCGGCGATCCAGGGCAACCGCTGCCACACCTTCCTGGCCTGCGGCGCCCACAGGGTCGGCGAGCCGCAGCTGGAGGCGGCCGAGGACATCGATGTCGAGCCGACGCCGCTGGCCGAGATCCCGGCGCTGGCGGCGAGCGGCGCGATCGACCACACGCTGGTGCTGTCCGCGTTCCTGCGGTTGTGGCTCGACGGGGGCGCCGGGCCGGCGCTGGTCGAGGCCGGGGCGTGCGTCGGGCGGGGAGGGGCTGGATGAAGCGCAAGAAGCGGCTCCGGGAACAGGCCGAGGCGCAGCATGGGCCGCCGCCGCCGAAGACCGGGCTCTTTCGGCCCTTCGAGGGGCTCAAGGACAAACTACCGCCGCCGGCCCCGGCGCCGCCGCCCTCGAAACGTCGCGTCGTGCCGGCCGCCAAGCCGGCGAGCGAGGAGCGCGAGGGGCCGTCGTTCGAGTCGGCGATGTCGGGCGTCGCACCGCTCGAGCGCGACCACGTGCCGACGCGTCGTTCGGTGCCGCCGCCGCCGCCGGCGGAGGACGAGTTCGAGGCGGCGGAGCGGTTCCTCTCGGCGCTCGTCGAGGGAGAGGTGTCGTTCGACTTCGCCGATACCGACGAGTACCTCGAGGGCAAGGTCCAGGGGCTCGATGCGCGGCTGGTGCAGAAGCTGCGCCGGGGCCAGTATGCGGTCGAGGGGCACATCGATCTGCACGGACTGGACCGGCACGAGGCGCGGGTGACGCTGCGGGATTTCGTGGAGCGGGCGCAGGCGGACGGCAAGCGCTGCCTCCTCGTCATCCACGGCCGGGGGCTCGGGTCGCCCGACGGGATCCCGGTGTTGCGCGAGCGGATGAAGGACTGGCTGAGCCGCGGCGCGATCGGCAAGCGCGTCCTCGCCTTCACCTCCGCCCGCCCCGCCGACGGCGGCACCGGCGCGGTGTACGTGCTGCTGCGAAGGTGAACCCTCCTCGAAGGCCTCGGGTGTGCCGGGTAGACCCAGGTCGTCGACGGAGGTGGGCGATGCGGGGACTCGGGTGGCTTCGTGTCCTGGGCGCGGTGGTCCTTGCCGCTCCGGCGACCGCGGCGGCGCAGCAGGTCGGAGCCGGGCCGGCCGGAGAAGCGACGGAACGTGCTCCGGATGCGACCGGGGCAGCCGCGACGGTCGCCCCCGCGGATCCCGCGGACAGCGAGGCGATGGCCGAGGCGCGGGATCTGTTCGAGCGCGGCACGCGCCTGATGCAGAACGAGAACTGGGACATGGCCCTCGTCGAGCTGGAGCGCTCGTACGAACGCTATCCGATGCGGTCGGCCCTGTTCAACCTGGCGATGTGCCACAAGGCCCTGCACCGGTACCGCGCCGCCCTCGCCCGCTTCGACGAATGGCAGGACCGGTTCGCCGAGGCTGCCTCGGAGGACGAGCGCCTACGGGTCGCAAGGGCGCAGGAGGAGCTGCGGCAGTACGTCGGATTCCTGGTGGTCGAAAGCGAGCCGCCGGGCGCGACCGTCGTGGTCGATCGGGAGGAGCACGGCACGACGCCCCAGGAGCGCCCGCTCGGCCTCGACATCGGTCGCCACCAGCTCGACGTGTCGCTGGAGGGCTACGTCACCTCGTCGCGCGACGTCGTCGTGGTGCCGCTCGAGACCGTGCGCGTCACCGTGGCGCTGGAGCGGGAGCGGCCGGCGACGGCGGGCCTCGGGCCGGGGCCGCAGGGCGACGGCTCGCCGGCGACGGTGGAAGCCGACGCGGGCGTGGACGAGCCGTGCGACGACGGGAACGAGGTGCCCGGCGACGGCTGCGACCTGGACTGCACCTTTTCGTGCACGGCTCTTGCGGACTGCGACGCGACGTGCGCCTGGGGCTCGTGCGTCGTGACGGCGGCCGAGACGTGCAACTCGGCCGACGACGACTGCGATACCGTGCTCGACGACGGGTTCGCGTGCACGCCGGACGAGACGGAGCCGTGCACGGTGGGGAGCTGTGCGGGGACGCGGACCTGCACGTCGTCGTGCACGTGGGGGACGTGCGTCGCGGGCAGTACCGAGACGTGCAACGGGGTCGACGACGACTGCGACGGCACGACCGACGAGGGGTTCGACTGCGCGCTCGGGGCGACCGAGTCGTGCACGACGGCGTGCGCGACGGACGGAAGCCGGACCTGCGAGACCGGCTGCACGTGGGGTGCGTGCTGCGCCGGGGTCGAGACGTGCGGCAACGACTGCGACGACGATTGTGACGGGCTGACGGACGAGAGGTGCGGCGGGGCGATCCCGTGCGCGGACGACGGGCCGTGTACGGTGTCGGGCCTCGTGTGCAACGAGAACTGGGGGATCTGCGTCGTGGCGAGCTGCGTGGGGCGGGACGACTTCACGCCGTGCGAGACGGTGACGGCGCCCGACCGGTCGTACGATATCTGCGTCGGCGGAACGTGCGTCTCGCCGGGCTGCGGGACGGCGTCCTGCAACGCCCCGGGGCCGAACTGGACGCTCGCCGACACCGGCCAGCGCACCTGCTACGACGCCACCGCGGCGCTCGCTTCCTGCCCCGGGACTCCGGGGACTTCGGGCTGCGAGGCGACCGCCTTCTGCGGCCAGGACGCGCAGTACGGGTGGGACGTGACGCACCTCGCGACGGAGCGTTTCACGCGCACGACCGACGCGCAGCCGGTTGTGACGGACAACGTCACGGGGCTGATGTGGCAGGGGTGTTCGCGCGGCCAGTCCGGGTCGGATTGCTCGGGCACGGCGTCGCCATCCAACTGGTCCACGGCCCTGTCCGACTGCGACGACCTGACCTGGGGCGGGCATTCCGACTGGCGACTGCCCGACGACTACGAACTGCAATCGATCGTCGACCACGGGGTGTCGTCGGGCGCCCGGATCGACCCGGCAGCTTTTCCCGCCACGGTGGCCACCAGTTTCTACTGGTCGTCCTCGTCCTTCGCCGCGAATGCCTCCAACGCCTGGAGCGTCACCTTCAGCTGCGGCGACGTGGCCAGCATCGACAAGACGAATACGCCGCCCTATGTCCGCTGCGTTCGTCGCGGATCGTGAGGGTTGGTGCTCCTAGGCCGCCTCGACCACGTAGCCCGAGCGCTTCGCCTCGTCGACCAGCGGGCTCTGCGCTTCTCCCCCGAACTCCGCTTCTCCGACCGGCACGGGCTCGATCCGGGAGTCCACCCTGCGAGTCAGTCGCCAGAGCAGCGGCTCCGCTGCGAAGCGATCCTCGTCGAACGCCGCGGCGACGATCAGAACGTCGATGTCCGAATCGGGTCCGGCGGTCCCTCGGGCATGCGATCCGAAGATCACCGCACAGCGCGCCCGGATTCCCGCATCTGCGAGCGCCCGAAGATACGCCCGCACGACGGCTACGATGTCCGGATGAGGCATTCTCTGACCTCCCTCGCCCGCGGCCAGCACCGGGCGACCTCTTCCTTCGAGGGCCTGTAGTCGAGCGAGAGCGGATAGCGGCCGTGGACCTGGAAGCGGTTCATCTCCGCGAGGAAGTCAAGCACGTCCTCCGGGATCCCGGGCCCGGAAGCCTCGGCCAGTCTCGAGAGGTTGTGGAGATGGGGAGGCGGCTCTCCGGTGGCACGCACGATCCGCGCCTTGAGCGCCTTCTCGAGTCCCATGTGGGCGAAGAAGAGCGCCTCGAGTGGCCGATCGGCCTTCATCAGGATGTCCGCCGTCCCGATGTCTCGTGCCGACAACGTCACCCAGTAGTCGACCTGCCGCTCTGGATTCACCGATGCCTCCAGCCAGGACCCCGATTCTTCCGCGGACGGCGGTTCGGAATGCAACCACACGCCGTCCACGGTCCAACCTACCGGGGGACGCGCATGTCGTCAATCATCCACGGCCGGGGAGCCGGCAGGCGAGGCGACCGGGGCGGGGCCGCGACGGTCGCCCCCGCGGACACGGCGGAGAGCGAGGCGGTGGCCGAGGCGCGGGAGCCGTTCGAGCGCGGCACCCGCCTCATGCAGAACGAGAACCGGGAAATGGCCCTCGTCGAGCCGGTCGAGGAACCGCCGTTCGGTCCGCTGCACGACGACCAGGTCGACGTCGCTGCGCGCCGCGATCCGGCCGCGGGCCGTCGACTCGAACAGGATCACGCGAACGACGTCCTCCCGGCCGGACAAGACGAGCCGAAACCGCTCGATCCCGGCTTCCCGGAGCCGACGCCGTTCCATCTCCCGCTCCGCCCGATCTCGTGCCCGAATGGGAGAGAGCCTGCCGCGACTCGCAGCGGGAGCCAATCGTCGCCGCCCGGCCGCCGGATCCCCCGGAACGAGGTCCGGGTCTTCGGGGCGTCGTCGCTGCCACCGGGTCCCGCGATCACGCCTTCGCGGTCGCCGCGGCGACCCGTTCGGCGAGCGGCCGGTCGAGGAGGGCCGAGTCGGCCAGCGCCGTGAAGGCGTCGCCGTAGCTCCCCGGCCGTCGCGCGCCCTCCGCGGCCGAGACGTGCGCGGCGATGTCGATGCACGACTGGATCGCCATCGTCGGCGTGAAGAGAACCTGGTACTGGAGATCCGCGGAGGCCAGGAACGCCGACCGCTCGAGCGTGGAACGATACCGATCCAGGCTGACCAGGTAGCGGCGAAGCAGCTCGAGCCGCTTGGCGAGTACCGCCGGGTCAGCGACCATGGAACCCCTCCCGCTCGTGACGGACCATCGCCCGGTCGTACTCCTCGAGCACCGGCTTGAACTCGAGGAACTCGCTGAGCACGCGGCCCTCCCAGGCGGCCCGCAACCCCGGCGATCGCTCGAAGACGCAGCGCCCCGTCCGCAGAACCAGGTCCTGGAAGAAGAGCGGCGCCTCCTCGAGCGGCCTGAGGTCCACCGGGGCCAGGCCGAGGCGTCGTTCGAGCCGACCGGCCAGCTCGACCGGCGCCGCGCCATGGCCAGACGCGGAGTCCCGTGTCCGATCGCGGCACTTGCCCGCCTGCCGGTTTCTGGTAGACTCAAGCTGTCATGGCGTGATGAGCGTGGGTGGCGATGGAGCGAACCGACCAGGTCATCGGTGAGAAGTACCGCCTCGTTCGCCTCCTCGGCGAGGGCGGGATGGGCTCGGTCTACGAAGCGCAGCACACGCTGATCGGGCGCCGGTGCGCCGTCAAGTTCCTCCATCCCGAGTTGGCGCGGCAGCACGACCTGGTGACCCGCTTCGTCCGCGAGGCGCAGGCCGCCTCGGCGATCGGGCACCGCGGCATCATCGATATCTACGACGTCGGCACCACTCCCGACGGAGCGCCGTACCTCGTCATGGAGTTCCTCGACGGCGTCTCGGTCGCCAGCCGCCTGGAGAAGGACGGCTGCCTGCCGACGAAGACCGCGGTCGAAATCGTCGCCCAGACGCTCTCGGCCCTGAGCGTCGCTCACCAGCGCGGGATCGTGCACCGCGACCTCAAACCCGACAATCTGTACCTCGTCCAGACCCCGGGCTCGCCGATGACCGTCAAGATCCTCGACTTCGGCATCTCCAAGATGACGACCGGCGGCGACCGACAGCAGCGGATGACGCAGACCGGCGCCGTCCTGGGGACCCCGGTCTACATGGCCCCCGAGCAGGCCGCCGGCCAGACGGACATCGACCATCGCCTCGACATCTATGCGATGGGGGTCATCCTCTTCGAGTTGCTGACCGGCTGCGTTCCCTTCTCCGGCACGAACTACAACCAGATCCTCGTCGCCATCCTCTCGCAGCCGTTCCCTCCGATTCGGACGATCAAGCCCGACCTCCCGGAGGCGCTCGAGGCGATCATCTTCAAGGCGACGGCCCGCGACCGCCGGGATCGGTTCCCGACCGCGGAGGCGATGCTCCACGCCCTGCTCCCGCTGCTCGACAGCGCCGCGCTCGTCCGTCTCGGGATGAGTCCCGAGGACATTGCGGCGGCGGCCGCGGCCGTCCAGTTCGAGGTCCCCTCCACCACGGCGACCTCGACCGCGATGGTCCAGCTCGCGGACCGCACGGCAACCAGGATTTCCTCCGGCCGGCGCACCGTGGCTACGGCCGGCATTGTCCTCGCGGCCGTCGCGGCGCTCGTGGTCGGCCTGTTCCTCTGGGCTCCGTGGGCCGATTCCGGCTCGTCGTCCTCCGGGACCACCCTGGCGTCCGTCGCCGATGCCGCCCAGGCGGCCGCTCCCGGCGTGCCGGTCGAGCCGGTCGTTGCGCCGCTCGTTGTCGCGGCGGCGCCCGTCGTGGACGCCGGACCCGCCGATACGGGCTCCGGCGAGGTTGTTCCCGAATCGCCGATCGAGTCGCCCGATGCGGTCGCCGTCGCTCCCGAGCCGCCGCCGGTCGATGCCGTGACGATCGACCTCCAGGGGCTTCCCGAGGGGGCGAAGGTGGTCTTCGACGGAGTCGAGGTCGCCCAGGTCCCGTTCCAGGTCGAGAAGTCGTCCATCGGCGCGGTCCTCGAGATCGAGGCACCCGGCTTCCGGAGCTTCCGGGACCAGATCACGCCCGACAAGGACATCACGCTGACGCCTCGGATGCGCCGTGCGCCGGCCGGCACCCGGCCGCCGGCGACGACGACCACCACGGCGTCTGCGTCGCCGCCGACCGGCACCCAGCCTCCGCGTGCGGAGGCCGGCACGACCGTGCAGGGCGCGCGCGGCACCGAGATCCAGACGAGCTTCCAGTAGTCGCGGACGAAGGCGACGCCGTGTGGCCCCCGCGCCCTCGCGAACCGCCGCGGGGGCAGGGCCGACCCGGGTTTGCCCCTTGACACTCCGACCCGCGTGCCGGAGGCTCCGGTCCCTGGAGCCCGGCGGGCGGCGGACGAGCCGGCGGCGGGCCCCGACCGGGGGGAACAAACGCCGTCCGCCCGGGGTTGGGCGGCGCGAGGATTGACGCATGGGTGAGATCTACGAGTTCCTGGCGCTCGGCGGCCCCGTGATGATCCCGATCGGCCTCGGCTCGATCATCGCGCTGGCCATCTACCTCGAACGACTCTGGTCCCTCCAGCGCAATGCCGTGCTCCCCCCAGGCCTGGTGGACAAGGTCGAGCAGGGGTTGGCCGACGGCAAGCCCGACGAGGCGCTGGCCGCCTGCAAGGAGAGGTCCTCGGCCCTGGGTCGCGTGCTCGAGGTCGCCGTGATCCACCGCGACGACCCTCGGGAGCAGCTCCAGCAACGGCTGGAGGACCGCGGGCGCCACGAGGGGGCGAAGTTGGGGCGCTACGTCGAGGGGGTGGGCGTGATCGCCCAGATCGAGCCGCTGATGGGGCTCTTGGGCACCGTCACCGGGATGATCAAGGTCTTCCAGGAGGTCGTCGCGACCAGCGAGCACGGCGCCGTCGACCCCGGACAGCTCGCCAACGGCATCTGGGAGGCGCTCATCACGACCGCGGCCGGCCTGATCATCGGCATCCCGACCCTCATCGCATACAAACACCTGGAATCACGCAGGGAACGACTGTTGATGGAGATGGAGCAGGGCGCCACCCGGGTGTTGGACCGGCTCAAGGGCAAGGCCCCGGCGACGGTCGCCCCGGCGGGCAAGGACTGAGCCGTGCGGTTCACCCGACCCCAGGACGCGAAGCGTCAGCGCAGCGTGGTGATCGACATCGCCCCGCTGGTCGACATCGTGTTCCAGTTGCTCATCTTCTTCATGCTCGCCGCCTCCTTCGTCCGCAATCCGGTGCTCGACATCAACCTCCCCAAGGCCTCGGCACGCCCCAAGGTGCAGCCGAAAGGGGCGGTGACGGTCTACATCCTGCGCGAGGGACGGGCGGACCGGTTCCGGGTCGATGAACGGGTAGTGAATGAGACGGAGCTGAAAGACGTCCTTGGGCGACGGTTCGCGGACGACCCGCGGACGGTGCTGTTGATCCAGGCGGACGAGCGGGTGCCGCACGGGGACGTGGTGAAGGTGATGAGTCTCGGGCAGGAAGTCGGGCTGGTGCGCCAGGGGATCGTGGCCAGCTCCGAGGCGCCGGCGGAGGGTGCTCCGCCGTGACGTCGCTCGGGCCGGCCGGGGGGCGGGCGTCGAGCTCGGGTCGTTGGCGGCACGCGGCGCTGCTGTTCGTCGGGGCGCTGGCGGCCGGGCTGATCGCGTTGTCTCCCGCGGCACGGGGGGAAGAGGGCGAGAGCGGGGCGCGCGACCGGCAGGAGGGGGAGAGCCGGACCGGACGGGTCGATGACCCGGACGAGTGCACGCAGGGGACGGCGGACGAGAGCTACAAGGAGCGGCTGCGCGGCTGGCGCACGCCCCGGGACCTGCGGTCGCACCGCTGGGTTCACGGATTCCGCGAGGTCACGTTCCGCAACATCCACACCAACCGCTCGGCCAAGCTCCGGCTGTTCGACGACGACGGCGAGCTGACGAGCGAGGCGAAGGCGGAGGTCCGTCGGATCTGGAACGACTCGGTGGGCGGCGACGGCCGGGAGATCAAGGACCGGCTCGTCAAGATCCTCTATTTCACGGCGATCAAGTTCAACGTCGAGGAGATCGTGATCATCTCGGGGCACCGCGACGACCGCGGGGAGTCGTCCTCCCATCCGCACTGGCAGGGACGCGCGGCGGACATCATCGTGCCGGGGATCTCCTCGCGGCGCGTCTGGGAGTACGTGCAGACCTACGGTAAGGTGGGGGTCGGCCGCTACCCGGTGTCGGGGTTCGTCCACCTCGACGTGCGCAACGCCGCGTTCTTCTGGGAGGACGTCTCGGGGCCGGGGCAGCCGAGCTGCTACTACCAGGTGGACCGGGACCTGTCCCGGCAGTACGACGAGGAGTACGACGAGCACCACGACGACCCTCGGCGTTTGCGCGGCTACCACGACTGGAAGGACCAGCAGGCCAGGCGGCGGCGCGCCGACGACTGAGCCTGCCGCCCGGCCTTGACCGTCCGGCCGACGTCGCAGTACGGTCCGACCGTCCGGACCGCTGCGGGGCCGTCGCCCGGGGAAGGGTGCACATGTCGGAGAAGGCCAAGATCCTGTTCGTGGACGACGAGGAGGCGATTCGTTCGCTGATCCTGACCGTGCTCGAGGGGGACGGCCACACGGCCCACGGGGTCGGCACGGCCGCCGAGGCGGTGCAGGCGGTGACCGACACGCCCTACGACCTCGTCGTGATCGACAAGAACCTCCCCGACGGCTCCGGGATCGACCTCCTGCGGGACCTCAAGCGCAAGCACCCCGAGACCGAGTTCATGATCCTGACCGGCTACCCGTCGCTGGAGTCGGCGATCGAAGCGTTGCGGGCCGGGGCGTTCGACTACCTGATCAAGCCGGTTCTGGACCTCGACCTGGTGACCCAGAAGGTCTCGCGGGCGCTCGAGCGCCGCCGGCTGCTGCAGCAGGCGTATCGGGGGACCGACCAGGCGGGGAGCGACGCGGGCGTGCAGGCGCAAGCGCTGGTGCGGCAGGCCGGCGCCCTGCGGGCAGCGGTCGACGGCGGGAAGGACGCCGAGGCGAAGGAGCTGGCGAAGGCGGTCGACGAGGCGGCCCGGGAGCTGGCCCGGCAGCTCGGGCGGGGCTGATGCCGCGGTCGCCGGGTCTCCGGCGCCGGAACGGTCGATGCGCGAAGCGACGAACGCAGACGGCGGAAGCGTAGCCGTTCACCCGGGGGGGACCGCCTGGCCGCCCGTCAGGCCGGAAACCAATTGCGGCCGCCGGGGCGACCGCTGCGTCCCCCCCGGACCCCCCGCGCATCGTCTCGGGCAAGGCCCTCGACGACCCGCCACTCGCTCCCCCACGCCGCGGGGACGCCGTGAACGGTTGCGCGGAAGCGAACGGCGGGGCGGCGTCCGGTACCGCCTCGCGTTGCCCGCGCTGTGCCTGGTGGCGCTCTCCGGCTGCGACCGCAGCCGGCCGCTCGACGACGACGCGGCGAAGGTCGAGCTCAAGGCGCTGGAGCGCGTGCTGGCGGACACCGCGGACCTCGAGTTGCACCCGGAGCTGACCGACGGCGACCTCGACCCGCTGCGGCTGCTGCGGCTGACGGACCCGCGGGTGGGTCGGGCCCGCGAGGCGTGCGTGCGGCAGTACGAGGCGATCGCGCAGGCCTACGAGCAGAACCGGCGTTGCCAGGCGGCGCTCGACCTGCTGGACCGGCGGTTGCACGACCTGCGGGAGGACGCGGCGGACCCGGCGGGGCTGGTGGCCGAGGCGGAGCGGGCCTGCGTGCCGGCGTTCAAGTCCGAGGAGCGGATCGACAAGTCGCGGGAGGAGTGCGACCGCGAGCTCGGCAGCGTGCGCCGGGCGCTCGGGCTCCCGCACTAGCGCTCAGGTCGCGGGGGCGGGCGTGGCGGGATGGCGCTCCAGCCAGCGGTTGTACAGGAACATCGCCAGGGCCGAGAGGAAGCCGATCCCCATCAGGACGGTCCAGCCGAGCGAGTTCCAGTTCGGGTCGAGCTCGAGCAGTCCGTCGGGGCGCTTGGTCGCGCCGTGGCACATGATCTCGTTGAAGATGAAGGCGCCGACGGGGCCGCCGAGCAGCGAGCCGATGGCCATCGGCAGGTTGGCGTAGCCGAGGAACAGCCCTTCCTGGCCCTTGGGGGCCAGCGCGCCGATGTACTCGTAGGTCCGCGCCATCGTGAACAGCTCGCCGAACGCGATCAGCGAGACGGTGAGCACGATGAACACCGAGCCGAGCGGCAGGAGGTCGAAGACGCTCCCGCGGAGGTCGCCGAGCACCAGCACCGGGACGATGTTGATCAGCATCGCGACGCCGATGATCAGCGAGCCGACGACCATCGAACGGATCGGCTTCATCTTCCCGAACAGCCGGGTGACCAGCAGCTGGAACAGCACGATCGTCAGCGGGTTGGCCATCGTGTAGATGTCCACGGCCGGGTCGGTCTCGACGACCTTCTTCAGGTACAGCGGCAGCACGTTGTAGACCTGCGCGTACAGGAAGTTGAAGCCGGAAGACACCAGCAGGAACAGCGCGAAACGAGGGTTCTTGAGCACCAGGACCATGTCGAGCAGGATGCGGCCCACGGAGCGCTTCGGCCTGGCCGGCGCCGCGGCCGCCTCGAGCCGCAGGCGGTCCGGGTCTTCGTACAGCAGCGTCACGACGAAGAACGCGATGACCGAGCAGCCCATCGCCACGGCGAAGATGTAGGGCAGCCCGAACTGGCTGCGCACGACCCACGAGACGCCGCGGCCGAACAGCGAGCCGATGTTGATCACCATGTAGAAGATCGCGAAGGCCAGGGTGGCCCGCTTCCCGGCGGTCTTCTGCACGGACCCGGAGATGCACGGCTTGATCACGGAGCCGCCGAGGCCGATCAGGACGATCCCGACGAGGAGCGGGGCCCAGATCGCCCCGCCGGCCGTGACCTCGCTGCCGACCTCGGGGGTCAGCGTCGCGCCGCCGAGCCAGGCCGGGAAGCCCATCAGGAAGTAGCCGCCGGCGAGCAGCACGAAGGCGACGAGCAGCGAGCGGCGGAAGCCGACCTGGTCGGCGATCGTGCCGGAGAGGATCGGCAGGAAGTAGACCAGGGTCCACAGCAGGCCGTTGAGCACGCTCGGCCAGTAGTCGCCCAGGCCGAGGCGGCCGAGGTAGATCACGACGAAGCTGGCCATCGAGTAGTACGCGCCGCGCTCGAACAGCTCGGTCAGGTTCGCGGTCCAGAACGTGCGCGGGAACTTCGCGGGGCTCTCGGGCGCGGCGGAGTCGGTGGTGTCGGCCATGGTGTCCTTTCCGGGTCCGAGCGGGGCCGGCGCGTGCGGTCGGCCGGCTAGCCCCAGGCCACGAGGCCGGGCTCCGCGGCGCGGAGCGTGCCGGCGCGATGCGGGCGCACGCGGACGAGGAACCCGTGGCGGCCCGAGGAGAGCAGCGGCACGGCGCCCACGTAGCGGTGCTGGCCCCCGGCGACCTGCTCGGCGGGCTTCATTCCAACGACCCGGCCGTCGATCACCACGCGGGCCGCGTTCAGCGGGCCGTAGTACAGCTCGACCGCCACGTCCTCGGGCGACAGGCCGCCCAGGTCGACCACCACCCGCACCGGCAGGTCCTCGCCCACCTTGAACTGCTCGCGCTTCTCGCTCTGCACCTCGCGCACCGCCACGTCCGCCCAGTGTTCGTGGATCCGCGCGCGCCAGCGGGCCATCTCGCGCGCCCGCCCGAACTCCTGCTCGGCCAACGCCTTCCAGGCGATCGCGCTCGGCAGGTACGCCTTCTCCACGTACTCCTCGACCATCCGGTTGGTGTTGAACACCGGGCACAGCGAGCGCAGCGAGGCCTTCATCATCGCGATCCAGTCGCGGGGCAGGCCGTCGGGGCCGCGGCGGTAGAACAGCGGGATCACGGCGTCCTCGAGGATCTCGGCCAAGAGCAGGCTCTCGATGCGGTCCTGCTCCTCGGTGTCCTTGTACTCCTCGCCGGCGCCGATCGCCCAGCCGTTGTCTCCCTGGTACCCTTCGACCCACCACCCGTCCAGCACCGAGAGGTGCAGGGCGCCGTTCATCACCGTCTTCATGCCGGACGTCCCGGAGGCCTCCAGCGGGCGGCGCGGCGTGTTGAGCCACACGTCGCAGCCCTGGACCAGGTAGCGGGCGACGTGGATGTCGTAGTCCTCGAGGAACACGAAGCGGCGGCGGAACCGCGGGTCGTTGCCGATGCGGATGATCTCGCGGATCAGCTGCTTGCCGGGCTCGTCCTTGGGGTGCGCCTTGCCGGCCATGATGATCTGCACCGGCCGGTCGGTGTTGTTGAGCAGCCGGTCGAGCCGCTCCAGGTCGCGGGCGACCAGCGTGGCGCGTTTGTAGGTGGCGAAGCGGCGCGCGAAGCCGATCGTCAGCGCCTCCGGGTCCAGCGCCTCCTTCGCCTCGAGGATCCGCTCGCGGTGCGCGCCGCGACGCCTCAGCTGCTCGGCCAGCCGTCGGCGGGCGAACGCCACCATCCGTCCCCGCAGCCGCTCCCGCGCGCGCCACAGCTCGGAGTCCGGGATGCGGTCCACCCGCTGCCAGACACGCTGGTCGACCGGATCCTCCGCCCACTTCGGCCCCAGGTAGCGGTCGTAGAGCCGGGCGATCTCGTCGGCGTACCACGAGCGGGTGTGCACGCCGTTGGTGATGTGCGTGATCGGCACCTCGTCCGGCGGCAGCGACGGCCACAGCGGGCGCCACATCCGCCGCGACACCTCGCCGTGCAGCTTGGACACCCCGTTGGCGAAGCTCGACAGCCGCAGCGCGAGCACCGTCACCGCGAACGGCTCGTCGGCCGTGCCCGGGTGCAGGCGGCCGAGGTCGAGGAACTCGTCCATCGTGATCCCGAGCTGCGGGACGTAGTCGGCGAAGTAGCGCTTGATCATCTCGGGCGCGAACACGTCGTTGCCCGCCGGCACCGGCGTGTGCGTGGTGAACACGTTGCTCGCCACCACCGCCTCCCGCGCCTCGGCGAACGACAGCCCCTGCTGTACCAGCAGGCGGATCCGCTCCACCGCCAGGAACACCGAGTGCCCCTCGTTCATGTGGCAGACCGTCGGCAGCTTGCCCATCGCCGCCAGGGCCCGCACGCCGCCGATGCCGAGCAGGATCTCCTGCTTGATGCGCATGTCGAGGTCGCCGCCGTAGAGCTGCTCGGTGATGTCGCGGTCGGGCGGCGTGTTCTCGGGGAGGTTGGTGTCGAGCAGGTACAGCGGGACGCGCCCCACCTGTACCCGCCAGATCTGCGCGATCACCTTGCGGTCCGGCAGCTCGACCTCGATCCGATGCGGCGCGCCGTCCGGCTGCCGCTCCAGCGTCATCGGCAGGTTGAAGAAGTCGTTCTCGGGAAAAGTCTCCTGCTGCCAGCCGTCGAGGTTCAGGTACTGCTGGAGGTTGCCCACGCGGTACGCCAGACCGACCGCGACCAGCGGCAGCCCGAGGTCCGAGGTGCTCTTCAGGTGGTCCCCCGACAGCAGGCCCAGGCCGCCCGCGTAGATCCGCAGGCACTCGTGCAGTCCGAACTCCGCCGAGAAGTACCCGATCCGGCACCCCAACTCCTCCCCGTAGATCCGCTCGTACCAGCTCCGGTGCGCCAGGTACTCCTCGAGCTGCGCGTTGACCCGCTCGAGCTGCGACAGGAACACGTCGTCCGTCCGCAGCTCGCGCAACCGCCGGGGCTTGAGCGTCCCGAACATCTGCACCGGGTTGTGCGTCGCCTCCCACAGCTCGGGGTCGACCCGGCGGAACAGCGCCACGGCGTCGGGATTCCAGGTCCACCAGAGGTTGTTCGCGATCCGCAGCAGCGGCCGCAACTCCTCCGGCAGGTCCGGAACGACCGAGTACTCGTAGGCGGATACCAGCGCCATGCCGCGTCTCTCCTTCCGTCGAGCGCCCGGCCGTCATCGGAGCCGGGGCCGGCTCCCCACCGAACCGGGCCGGCATTCTCCGCTGGCCCGGCGGACGCGGTCAAGCCACGCGGCCAACCCCGCCAAAGAACCGCGGTTTCCGGTTGCCGGGCGACGCCGTCGCCGGGCCCGCGCACCGGCGCCAGACCGAAGATTGCGCCCGGTCCGTAGGGAGGGGACCTCTGCGGAGGAAGGTGGTGTACAGTGCAGCCGACCATGTGGACGAGGGTGCTGCTGGTGCTTTGGGGCTTGTCGGCCGGCGGCTGCTACGTCGGCTACGCGATTGCCGTGGGGCCGACAGTCGACACGTCGGGAACCGTCGGCGCGCAGCTCGGCCTCCGCGCCATCCTGGGCACGGCCCTCGACGAGGAGAATGCGATCTCCGAGACGCTCGGCGTCCAGGGCTCGCTGCCGGGGATGACCGCGGCCGCGGGCGGACCGATCGTGGGGCTCGACTACTTCCACTACTTCGAGGAGGACGAGGTCGGGCTGCGCGCGGGACTGCGGGCCAAGGCGACGTTCCTCGAACAGGACGACGGGCAGGTCCATTCCTGGGTCGGCGTCGGCGGCGCCGTCGCCTTCCTTCCCGAGCTCGACGTCTCCCACGAGCAGCACGAGAACCACTCGACGCTGGGGCTGGAGCTGGAAGGCTGGTACTACGAGGACGTCTCGGAGGAGCAGCCGGTCGACCTCGAGAGCGACGCGCTGGGGCAGTTCGGGCTCAACCTGGTCTTCGAGTGGTTCATGCTGGACGACGATCCGATCGGTTGGTAGGGACGCCCGCTTCGAAGGAGGAAGAGGACGATGGACAAGCGGATCGTGTTGCTGGGCCTGTTGTGCGTGGCCGCGACGGCGGGCGCCTGCAAGTCGTCGAAGGAGTGTCCGACGTGCGTCTGCGACGGTGGAGCGACTCCGGGGACCGCGGTGGCGGCCTCGGGCTCGGCGTCCGAGCCGGCGGCCCCGGGCACCGCGACCGCGGCGAAGGCGTCCGAGCCGTCTGTGGAGGAAGGGCCGTCCGTCGCCAGGCAGGCCGGCGCGGGCTCCGAGGAGCCCGGCCGGCCGCCGGTCGAACCCGCCGCGGGCACCCGCACGGGCGACCTTGCCGTGCCCCACATTCCGACCGTGCCGTCGACGCCGGTGCTGCCCGCGGACGCTCCGCCCGCGGGGCCGCTGGCGCCGGGACTGGCGGCGCACCTGACGCGGCTGCCGAGCGACGGGGAGCTGGTCCTCGTCGTGCAGGCCGACGTGCGGGCGCTGCTCTCCGCGGCCGAGGTCCGCTCGATGCTCGGCGGCATGGTTGAGCTGCTGCGCGGGGAGGTGCCCGGCGACCCGGCCTGCCTGGTCGAGTTGGCGGCGTCGATCGACCTGGTGACGGTCGAGGCGGTCGAGTTCCGCGGGGGGAACGACACGGCCGTGGCGATCATCGAGGGGAACATCGACCTGCCCGGGATCCTCGAGTGTGCCGCGACGATCGCGCCGGACGAGGTGCCCCGCGAGGCCGTGGCGCAGGCCGCCCGCGGGTACGTCGAGCTGGACCGCGATTTCGTCCTGGCGACGCTCGGGCCACGCACCGTGGCGTTCGGCGGCCCGGAGCTGGTCCGGCCGATCCGCGCCGGGAGCGTGCCGCGCCCGCTGTCCGCCTCGGCGGAGTTCGAGGCGATCCGAAGGGCGGTCGGGGCGGGACCGGCCTACGTCGTGGCGCTGGCGCGCGACGGCGAGGGCGGCCCGCACGACGAGTCGTTCACCGGCGGGGCGGCCCTGCGCACCGACCCGCGCCTCGGCGTCGCCGGCTCGTTCGCCTTCGCCTCCCCCGCAATGGCGGGCGAGGTGATCGAGGAGTTCACCGAGCTGCTGACCGAGCTGGACCGCGAGCAGGCCGAAGTGCTCGGCGAGCTGCGCCGGATGCCGGGCGGGGCGACGGTCGCCGGCGACGCGGTCAAGCTGTTCGACGCGCTGCGACAGGCGCGGCTGACGCTGCAGGACCGGACGCTGGGTTTCGAGGTCTGGGTGCCCGAGGGCACCACGCTGGCAAGCCTCTCGTCCTCGATGCAGCGCGCCGTGCCGTGGCTGCTCTTCGGCGGCGAGGTCGAGGCGCCGGTGCCCCCGCCCGAGGCGACCGTGGTGGAGCGGGTCGCACCGTAGCGCCCGGGGGTCGGCGTCGTCCCGCCGCCTCAGCGCATGCAGCCGACGCGCGTCGTCGCGACGACCATCTGGTCGAAGGTCAGCGTCCCTTCGGGGCCCTCGGTGATGTAGTTCTGCGGCCAGAAGGCGTTGAGGCGCAGGGCCGTCGTGTTGCGGTACTGGAGGTCGAGGACCTCCGTGAACGGGGCGGGGTAGTCGGTGCACGCGCTGCCGTCCGCGGCGGCCGTGCAGAACTTGTCGCGGATCCAGTACCCGAGCGGGCCGGCGTCGTTGAAGCTCGCGACCGGCGCGTCGTTCTTCCAGACCTCGAGCACCGCCCCCGCCCCGCTCCCGGCGTCCGGGTTCAGCCGCACGTGCGCCTCGAGGCAGACCCACGAGTCCTCGTCCACGGTGAAGTCGTTGCGGTGCACCAGCGCGTTGCCGTAGTACGCCGTGCCGTCGTCGACCGGAGTCTCCATCCACGAGTGCATCCGCATCCAGTAGTTGTAGAAGTCGAAGCGCAGGCTCGGCGAGTCCCAGACCGGCTCGACGGCGATCGAGAACCGGTCGTCGCCGTCCGGCCGCGTGCCGGCCCCGGGGCTCGGCCAGGGCGAGCTCGGGTTGTAGCCGCCGAACCACATCCCCGAGTGGTGCCAGTGGACGCCCGGCTCGTACTTCGCGTACCACCGCACGTACCACTCGTCGTGGTCCGGGAGCTGCTTGTAGAGATCGACCGCCTCGCGGCCGTTGCCGGCCCGCAGCGCGAGGGCCGAGCCGCTGCCGTTCGGCGTGTCGGAGACCAGCGACCAGCGGCCGTCGTCGCGCACCTGGTCGTAGCGCGCGGCGATCGCGGCCGTCGAGCCCTCCTCGAAGTCCTCGAACCAGACGACCGCCGGGTCGTCGCCCAGGCCGAGGTCCCCCGGGTGGCGCTCGGAGAGCGTCCCGGCGGGAACGTCGGCGGGGCCGTCGTCGAGCGCGTCGGGCGGGGTTTCGGCGGTGCCGTCGTCGAGTGCGTCGGGCGGGGTTTCGGCGGTGCCGTCGTCGAGTGCGTCGGGCGGGGTTTCGGCGGTGCCGTCGTCGCCGGTCGCGTCGGTGGTGTCGGGCGTCCCGTCGTCGTCGTCGCCGCAAGCGGGTCCCAGGCACAAGACCAGCACGGCCATCCACCAGGCACGGCTCATGAGGCTGTTCATCTTCCCTCCTGCTCGGCGATCGATCGCCGAGCTTGATCGTAGGGAACGAAGCCCCGGACGGCAAGGGGCCGGGTTCGGCCGGAGGGCGCCCCGGCGTCGGACCGTCCGCGCGGCGCGACCGGCGCCGCGCCGATTGACCGTGCGGCCCGGATGCGGGACGCTGGATGCGTCGAGCGTCGCGCGGAGGAGGGAGACCATGAGCCGACCGCTGGCGATCTGCCTGGAGGACCTGACGCCCCGTTCGCCGGACGAGCGCTACCTGCGGTGCGTGGCGGTCGTGGGGCGCGCGCCGGGGCTGCGCGTGGACGACGCGGGGAGCGTGTTGTGGCGGGACGAGGCCGGTGCCGCCTGCGAGCTGTGGGTCTCGGCCGACGAGCGCTTGGTGCTGTACCGGCCCGACAGCGGTGGGCGGGTCGTCGTGCGCCGCGCGGCGCGCTCGCTGGAGGTGCCGGCGGCCAAGCCGGTGATCCTGCTCGACCAGGACGAGGTCGAGGTCGGGGGGCGGCGACTGCGGGTGCACGTTCACGGGGACGCCCCGTGGGTGCACGCACCCCAGTACCTGCGGACGACGGCGCCCCGCGGACCGGCGAAGGTCGCCGCCGCCCTGGCGCTCGGCGCCGCGCTCGGGGCCGCGGGGTGCAAGAAGGACGAGCCGGTGCGGAGCGGCCCGCCCGAGCTCGAGGTGCGCGAGCAGCCGCCGGCGGAGGCTCCGCCGCCCGAGGGCTACCCCTCCCCGGCGGCCGACGCGGCCGCCGCCCCGGGAACGGCGGATGCCGGCGGGGCGGGCGAGCCGGACGCGGTGCCGCTGCCCGACACATCGCCCGACATCGAGGTGCGGGTGGCGCCGCCCCAGGTTCCGGCGCCGATGGCGGACGTGGTCGAGCCGCCGGTGCCCGTCGCGTCGGACGCGGGCGGCGCGCGGACGGAGGTCGGACCCGCGGCGGACGCCGCGGCCGAGCCGCCGGACGACGCGGGCCGTCGTCGGCGCGACGCGCGCACGCCGCCGCCGATCGAGGTGCGCGACCTGCCGCCGTTCGTGGAGAAGAAGTAGCCTCGGGTGCTGCGGGAACGCGACGGCGCTAGTCCGCGGCGCGCTCCTTCATCCCCTTGCCGACCCAGCCCTTGGCGACGGCCAGCAGGATCGGCGAGGCGATGGCGATGCAGCCGAAGATCACCCACATCATCTCGGTGTTCTTCGGGCCGATCTCCGGGCAGTACTGGTCCATCATCCAGCCCGAGTAGAGCCAGGGGACGAGCAGCTTGGTGAGGAACCAGGGGAGCTGCGCCACGCCCATGTAGACGCCGGTGCGCCCCTTGGGGGCGATCTCGGCGGCATACTGCAGGAACCGCGGCTGCCACATCGCCTCGCCGATCGTCATCACGAGCAGGTAGACGACGAGGGCCCAGAGGTAGGGGCCGACGGCGAGGATGAAGGCCGGCAGCGCCATCACGGCCGTGCCGACGATCATCATCTGGTAGACCTTGGCCTTCTGCGTCAGGGCGGCGATGATCGGCACCGCGATGAAGATCAGGATCGGGTTGGCGTTGGAGGCGATCTCGAAGTAGTCGCCGACCCAGCCTTCGTAGGCCCGGTTGATGTACTGCGGCAGGATCAGCCAGTTGTAGGTGAACAGCGTCTGCACCGGGATCAGCGCGAAGATGAAGAAGAAGAAGCGCGCGTCGGCCAGCGGATGCCGGGCCAGCCAGCCGGCCGCCGGCCGCCAGAACGTGGCGGCGACCCAGGCCACGGCAATGCCCCCGGCGACGTAGTAGCCGACCGGAGGGTCGACCCTCCAGATCACGGCGCCGATCACCGCGGCCACCAGGCCCCACAGGTGCAGCGGAACGCGCTGCGGGCCGTCGCCGGTCGCCGCCGGCGCGTCCTTCGCCTCCTCCTTCTGCTTCTCCGTCTCCTGTTTCCGCTCCTCGGTCTTGATTCGCTCGGTCTCGGCCTTGGCGTCGGCCACTGCCCGGTCCACCGTCTTGCGCGTCAGGAGGAACACGGTGGTCACCAGCGCGACCGCCGTCAGGGCCGTGTAGACCCAGTAGACGCCGGGAATTCCCAGCCCCGCGAACTCGTCGTCGCGCAGCAGGAAGGCGAAGGTCGGGATCCAGCCGCCGAGGTTCATCAGCGCGTAGAGCATGGCGAAGGCCATGCCGGCCGTCTTCGGCGTGGTGAACTGCCGCACCGCCGCGTAGGCGGCGGGCTGGTACATGCCGTACCCGATCACCACCAGCAGGATCCCGCCCATCGTCACCAGGTGCAGCGGCGACCACAGTCCGGCCGGCTCCAGGCCGAGCACCGTGGGGGCGGCGGAGATCAGGATGCGCCCCGCCAGCAGCAGGATGAAGGCCGAGATCAGCGCGAAGCGCACTCCCTTCTTGTCGGCGACGAACCCGAGCACGAACATCGAGATCGTGATCCCGGCCGTGAGCACCATCACCATGCTGTGCGAGTGCTCGTCCGGGTGCGGCACGCCCTGGAAGATGAAGTCCGAGAAGTGCATCGCCAGGTAGCCCAGCATGCCGAAGTAGACGAGCCCCTCCAGCACGTAGGCCAGGTTGACGCCCCACAGGGCGCGCGGCGCGTGGATCAGGTCGATGAACGGCTGGATCAACTCGCCCCGCAGGCTCTTCCGCAGCGGCTTGGGCTTCGGGGGCGGCTCCTCCCCCGGCGGCTCGCCCGCGGCCTCGTCGGGCACGGACGTCGGCGCCGGCGGCTCGCCGGCTGCGGTTCCGTCATCGTCGCGTCGTGCGTCGTCGCTCATGGTCGTCGCTGCTCCTCGGGCTTCGGGCCGCTCATCCGTCGCGACCCGACCGGCGCCACGGTACAGCGTCCGGCGGCGCGTTGTCCACGCCGGTCACCGGGTCCCGAACGGATTGGCCAGCGGCGCGCGGGCGTCGGTTCCGGGTGCCGTCCCGGCGTCGGCGGCCGGCTCGGTCGTGCCGCCGTCCGGGGTGCCGCGGCCCCGCTCCATCCGCACGGTCAGGACCAGGCCTTCGGCCGGTACGAACGGCAGTTCGAAGGTCTTGAAGCCCGGCGCCGCCACCCGCAGCACGTGCTCCACGCCGTCGAGCGGCAGCTCGAACGCTCGCTCGACGGGCGCGCCATCGACCGTGGCCCGTGCGCCGCGGGGAAGGTTCCGCATGCGGACGGTCACCGCGGGCGGTGGAGTGGCGTCGTCGTTCGGCGCATCCTCGTTCGCGGCCTCGAGCGCCGGGCCGGCGTCCGCCGCGCCGTTCGGCCCCGTCTCCTCGTCCGCCCCGTCGCCTCCGCCCGCGTCCGGCATCGCCGCGCTCGCCCCCTCGTCGCTTCCGCTCGCGGCATCCGTCGGCGCGGATGCGCCGGCATCGGCCGTCGGGGCGGGGAGCATCGCCACCCGGGCGCCCTGGGTCTCGACGCCGAGGCCGGCCGGCGGCCGTGCGTCGTCCTTCCGGACGGACAGGGCGATCAGCAGCGCGGCGATCGAGGCGGCGACGAGCGCGGTGCCGATCACGAGCAGCAGGAACAGCGCGCGCCGCGGCAGGACGAGCGCGGTGTGGCCGGGCGGGATCGTGTCCGCGCGCAGGCCGGTGTAGGACGGCCGGCGTTCCCCGGCCGGCGTCGACCGCAGCCCGGGCTGCGACGGCTCCCCGCCCGGCGGCGGCTGGGACGGCCGCGAGGAAACGCGCACCGGCGTGAGCGCCGGGTGGCCGCCGGTGCTGCGGATCAGCGCCGCGTCGGACCCCGGCGGGGGCGCGGAAGGACGGGGCGTGATGCGCGGCTGGACGGCCGGGAATCGGCCGGTGCGCGGGCCCACGCCGGGCGGCGTCGCGGGGCGCGGGGTGGTGCGCGGCAGCGGTGCGCCGGACGGCGTTGGGGGGCGGGAGGGGACCCGGGGCGGCGTCAGGCGGGGACCGACGAGTTGGGACGGCGTGGCGTGGGGCGGCCCGAGCGGGCCGCCGGCGGACGGAGCCAGCTCGGGCAGCCGCGCCGCCAGCTCCTCGAGGCGGCGGATCGAGGACGGCCCGTCCTCGTCCAGGAGCTGGGCTTCCTCCTCCGCGGTCAGCATCCGGACCGCGACCATCTCCACCCGCAGCGGCCGCAGCGCCTCGGCGAACTCGAGCGCCGTGCCGTAGCGCTCCTCGCGCTTGCGCTGCGTCGCCGTCTGCACGACGTACTCGAGGGCCGGAGGGATCGACGGCTCGAGCGCCCGCAGCGAGGGGAACGGCGTCGACAGCACCTTGGTCAGGATCTCGTCCGAGGACTGCCCCTCGAACGGGAGCCGGCCGGCGATCATCTCGAACAGCATCACCCCGACGGCGTAGACGTCGCTGCGCGCATCGATGTCCGCCGACCCGCGCGCCTGTTCGGGCGACATGTAGTACGGCGTGCCCATCACCGTGCCCTGGCCGGTCTGGCGCAGGGCGGCGGGGCCTTCGCGGGCCAGCCGGGCGATGCCGAAATCGATCAGCTTGGCCCACGGCTCGCCGCCCGGGCCGCGCACCAGCACCACGTTCTCCGGCTTGAGGTCGCGG
>JAFGHH010000322.1 GCA_016930215.1 Deltaproteobacteria bacterium | reverse complement strand
CGGCACGTCGCGGAGCTTGCGTTCCTGGTCCGGAGTCAACTTCGTCTCGTCGTTCATCCCTCGCCCCTTCCCGCGCGGAGGCCCCGCACCAAGTCGTCGGCCGCACGTCGCGCCGACTCCACCTCGGCCTCCCAGTCCTCGTCGTCGTGCTCCAGGGCGACCCGCTCGACCGCCGGCCCGGCCCCGCCGAACGGCTGGTCTCCGCCGACCGCCGGCAGCAAGCCGCCGGCCAAGACGATCCGCACGCCATCCAGCTCAAGGATCGCCGGCTGCCCCGCGGTCCTCCTGGCGCAGGCCTCCGCCGCGCACCTCGTCCGAGCCGTCGCCTGCCGGCGGGCAGCGGTCGAACACCAGCGAGCCGCCAGTTCCTCGCGGCGGCCGACGTTCACCAGGTAGTCGAGCAGGGTGCGGCGGATGGCGCGGGAGTTCGCAGCGTCCGGGCCGGGGGGTAGACCACGGTGCAGCGCGGCTGCCTGGGCGGCGGCCTCACGGTGCGCGACCGCCTCGCACGACAACAGGAGCACGCGGAGGAACGACGCGGCCGAGCCAGGATGCAAGCCGGAGTCGACAAGCTGGTGTCGGAGGTCGTCGGCAAAGACAGGTGTTGATACCGCCCGTGCGTCGATCATGTTGCTGCGCCCACTGTGCCGCTACTTGGGAGGATCGGCCGCGTTCATGCGACCCCCCAGAGGTTCGGGAGGATACACTCCAGCCTCGTCTCGACGGCGTCCTCGCGGCTCGCTTTGACCTGGCGCTTGATCACGAACGCGTCGCGGTGGACACCCTCGTCGTCGTCGTGGATGCCGACCATGCAGCCGTAGGTCGGCATCCGCGGGCCGACTCCAATCCCTGCCATCTTCGCCACATAGCGCCAGCAGGCGACCTGCGATTCCGCGAGCGTACGCTTTGCCCGAGCCAGGGCCTGGGCCTGAGACCGGATGTCGCGCACCTCCTCGATGACCGGCGTGTCCCAGCCGGCGAGGATCGCCTGCATGTCCATCACACTGGCATCCAGGCGCGTCTCGCCGCCACGGCCGACGCGTCCCACAACGCGCACGGACGTCAGCTGGTCGCCAGGGGTGCTCGTCTTGCCCCCTTCGATGATCGTGCCCTCGTTCGGTTCTTCTCTTGGGTGTGCCCGATGCAGCGCGATCGCTACGGGCTGGCGGTAGTTCGGCCTCCCGATCCACAGCTTGCCATCGCTCTGCACCCAGGCGCACAGGTTGTGCGCCTCCAAGAGCCGACGGATCCACGCGATGACCTTCTCGCCCGGCCTCGCATGCAGTTCCCTGGACTCCTTCGTCTCGACCTCGTCGGACTGCTCTGCCGCGAGGTCCTCCGTCGTGTAGACGGTTTCCCCTTCTTCGTCGAGGGTGCCCTCGTCGCAGTGCAGGCCGGGGTTTGTTCGCCGGCGCGTCATGCGCACCTGACGGTCCGCCGAGTCGTCGCCGACCACCTGCACGTGCCACCGGGCCACGGCCGCCGCGATCAGGTCACGTACCGACTGCGCGCCATGGGCCTGGAAGCCGAGGTCGAGCGACGCCTTGACGGCCGAGCACATCGTGTCGGTACCGGCCACGTTCAGGATCGAGCCCTGATCCCTGGAGGTGTAGCTGTCCAGTTCCTGGACCCGGCCCGTGACCTGCGGCGTTCCACAGAGCTCGATGGTCACGACCGGATTCCCGGCCAGCATCGCCTCGATCCGCCTGACCTCCGCCCGGTTGGCGGGCCCGAAGGTCGCTCGCCAGCTCGAGGTCGGGATCTTCTGGCAGTCGGAGTTGACCTCCCAGGACTGCCACCGTCGCAGGGCCGTGCCGTCCGGCAGCACGATGCCCATCGGGTGCATCGGGAGGAACTTGCCCTCCATGGTCTACCTCCGACCCCGCGGAGCGGGGCCACGTACCCCGGCCCAGTCCTCACGCAGCGACCGAAGGCCCGTGTCAACGATCGCCTCCTGGAGCCGGCCGATCGGCACCGGGTCGGTGCCCTCCGCGGGGGCACCGTGCTGGACGGTGTACGCCGCGAGCAGAGCCGACCGGAGCGCGCCCAGCCGCTGGGACAGGTCGTTGGTCAGGCCGATCCGCTGCTCACGGCAGCGCGTCGGAGCGGCTCGAGCCGGCAGCGGCACGGACTGGCCGGCTTCCGCCAGTGCCTCGAACGACTCCAGGCCTGCCACGAATCCGGCGGTCCACACGCGTTCCGGCGGCGTAGCCTGATCCGCACCGCGGCCAACCGGGAGTCGCTTCGACGGCAGCAACCCGCGCCGCATCGCGAGCAGGACCGTGTAGGCACGGTCCTCGGTCACGCGCGTGACCCGCACGGTCACCTCCGCGTCGGCGGTCACGACGCCGCCCTCCCCGAGGGCGTCCCGTACAGCTTCTCCGCCCGCTCACGATCGGCACGGCGGTAGCCTTCGGCGATCGTCGCCGCGGGGTCCACCGGGGTGGGCGGCGGCCGCCGGAACCGCTTCGCCTCGTCCGGCGGTAGTCCCCCGACGAACCGCTCGAGCGCGACGTCGAGGGTGCAGTTGCCCGCCACCTTCCCGCCGACGTGGAACCTGCCGTCTTCGAGGGTGAATATGAATTGGGGGTCGGACATGATCGCCTCCGTCAGCTTGCGCGGCGCCTGGTAGCCGGCCGCCTCAGCCGTCGCCTGGACGTGCGAGAACACCTCCGCGCGTCGCTCCGCCTCGAACGCTTTCCGTTCTTCTTCTCCGAACAGCGGCATGCCTTCTTCCCTTCCTTCTCGCCGGCGACGCCGGCGTCCTGCAGCTCGCCGGCGCGGCGCTGGGCCGCGGCCGCGACAAGCCGTCGTTGCAGTCGGAGTAGTTGACACGCCGCGCTTTCCTCGCCGGCGCGACGCGCCGCGACGCATCCAGCCTTGGCCCAATCGAGGAGCCACTGGGCGGCCACCTGGCGGCCGAACGTGGTGTCGAGCGCCGCGGTGGGCGGCGGGCAGCGTAGGGGGCACCCGTCGCACCAAGGGCGCGGCTTCGCCTCGTTGGCCCGCTCGACGGCCGCTCGCACACCCGCGGCCACGGCCTCCAAGCGCGCGGACGGGTCGCTCCCTGCCTTCACGCCGAGCAGCCCCTCGAGCCGCAGCAGGTCGGCCGACCGCATCAGCCGCCCCCTGCCCGACGCAGCCGACGACGACCCATCGCGATGAGCGCATCGACCGCGGCCTCGAGGTTCGGCTGCCGCAGCAGTTCGCGCAGCAGGGTGAGGAACTCCAGGTCAGCAACGGTCTCATGCGTCGCGAGCGGCACGTCCGGATCCGCCGGGCCCTCGCGAACTAGGTCGAACACCCTGGCGCCACGGAGCTCGAGCAACGCGATCATCCGCGACACGTGCTCGAGTTCGTCTGTCACCCGGGCGGTCGTCCTCTTCGGCATGTGTCCCACCTGTCTCATCCCGTGCCCGTCAGCCTTGGTTGGTTCACTGACACCACCGCAACCCCTACTGCCTGGTCTCCGAGGCCGCTCGCACAGCCGCCAGCTCGTCGCGCACGTCGGCCGCCTGCTCGGCGGGCAACGCCGCCACCGCGGCTTCGATGCGGGCGAACCGCGCGAGCATCTCGGTTTGCGACAGCCCGCGGAGCAGCAGGTTGACCAGGCCGGTCACGGCGTTGGCGATCTTCACGTCCAGCAGCCCACGCTCGCACCTGTTCACCAGGACGCCGAGGTAGCGGACGACCGCCGCCGTGTCGCTCAAGTCGGCCGGGGGCGTCTCCGGCGGCGTGACCGCCCTCGGCCGCATCCGCTCGCGGCCGCCGGCCGCCCGACCGCGGCGGAAGGCGGCAGCCTTCTTCGGCGAGTGGAATGCGCAGAAGCCGTCGGCCAGGGCCGCCGCTTGGCACGGCGTTCCGTCGCGCCTCGTCGCCTTGCATCGCTTGCCAGCAAGGGGTGAGGGAACCGGGGGGGCGCTCGGCCGGGCGCCGTGCGGTGGTCGTCGTCGGTTCGTCGTCATCCGGTTGGACCCCCTGCCCCAATCGCAAGCTGTTCCGGCTCTCGCGCATCGTCGGGGAACACCCGTTCGGTGCAGGCGAACAGGTGTCCCGCCTCGCCGACCCTGCGCCACACGCGGTCACCGACCAATGCATGGAGGGACGCCGCCGTCAGGTTGGTCGTGACGACGGTCGGCAGATCGGCGTCGAAGCGGCGGGCGAACAGGGCATCGAGGCGCGTTCTCCAATACCCGTGCGCGTCGTCGTATTCGGTCCCGAGGTCGTCGACGACGAGGGCCCGGGCATTGAGGACCGCTGCGACTCCCGCGCGATCGAACGGATCGCTCGCCTGGATCTCCTCGGCTCGCCAGAACGCGCCGCGCAAGTCCCAGGCCCAGGCCGCGGCCGCTACGCTCTTCCCCGTCCCGGTTGGACCCATCAGCACAAGCACGCCCCTGCGATGGCGCCGCTGCTCGAGAACCGCCGGCGTCTCGCGCAAGGTGGAGATTCCCGCGACGCCGAGCACGCCAAAGAAGTGCTCCGGGATGCGGCATCGACGCGCTTCCGACATCTCGCACGCCTCTCGCGCCTGGCGCCGGCGTTCGCGTTCGGCGTCGGAGGTTTCCAGCACCCGCTTCGGGCAATCGGCGGCGCTGCGCAGCTGACACACCGCCTCGTCCTCGCGCGAGCAGTCCTCGGCGAACTCCATCGAGCAGGGCCGCGAGTCGTAGTAGGCCCCCATCTTCCGCGCCTGGGCGGCGAGCGCGGGATCGTCGAGGCAGAGGTTCGAGAGTCGCAGCGGCATCTACCTGCCCTCCATCGGGACCAAACCTGTCCTGGCGCCCTGCCACGCCGTGTCGGAGTAGCCGCGGCGGATGGGTTGGCTGCGACCGGAACGAGCACCGCCGGTCAGGACTTGGCCCGTGGCCCAGGCGATGAAGTTCCGGAGCCGCACGAAACCGCGCTCGCCGTCACGCGGCCCCAGCGTTGCGGCCCACGTGCGCAGGTCGGCGCGGAAGGCCTCAACGCTTGGTGCCTTCGCCGGACCCCCCAGGTGGCGCACCAACGCGCCGATGTCCGCCTTCGCGATGCTCGCGACGGTCGCGGTCGACGCGGGGAACGCCTCGTGGAGCTGCTCGACGTAGGCTGCCAGGAACGGGCTCAGCCACGTCGGATCCCCAGCCTTCGGCTTCCTCACGCTCGCCGGCTTCGGCTTCGCCTTCGAGGGCTCCTGCGCCAGACCCGGGAGCGCCCGCTGGTCGGGCGGCGCAGCCGCGCCCCCCGGAGGGAGTACCTGGTCATGTACCTGGTCATGTACCTGGTCATGTACCTGGTACCCGGACGTGGGCGTCCGGTGGCTACGGTCACAGACGTCCGGTGGTGAGGTACACGCATGTCCGGCGGCTACGGGCGTCCGGCGGCTACGGGCGTCCGGTGGTGCGAGCCTGTACCGGACCGAGTCGTACCTACCGTCGGCCTTGCGTCGCCGCTCGGCGACCAGTAGACCAGCCTCGGCGTAGGCTCGCAGGGCCCGCCGCACGGCCCGCTCGGTCCGGTGGACGATGCCAGCCAGGGTTTCGGCTGCCGCCCATGCACCGGCTCCGTTCCCGTCGAAGGTCAGCAGGGCAACGAAGGCGGCGACGCCCCATGGGGCGATCTCGCACGCCCACTCGAGCGCCCACCGCGGGACCCGCGCCCAGGGCTGCACCGGCTCGGTCACCGGCCGCCCCCGTTGACGCGCCGCAGCCGCGGGACCGCGTCGGCCGTCCCGACCCGATGGCGGTCCAACCAGGCCTCGACCGCCGCCGGCTCGAGAAGCACGCTCGACCGACCGAGCACGACGGCCGGCAGTTCGTGCGCGGCCACGGCGCGGCGCAGCCGCGAGCTGGTCACGCCGTAGCGTTCGGCGGCGGCCTTGTAGGTCAGCAGCCCCGGGCCGGGGTCGGCGGCCTGCGGCGCGGATCGGCCGCCGAGCTGCCGGGCCAGCAGCGGTGCCAGCTCAGCGGCCAACGCTGTCAGCAGCGGACGGGCGGCGGCCACCAGGGCCGACATCGCGACGTCCGGCGTTCCGGCCGGTGCCGGAGCGGCGTCCGCGGGCTGGTTCACGGAGTCGCCCCCGCGGCGCCCTTGGCTGCGTCGGGCTCCACGACCGGACGCGCGGCGAGCCACTCCCGGATCGCCTCCACCGGTACGCCGAGACGCCGGCGGCCGATGCGGATCGCGCGCAGCTCGCCCGTGTGGATCAACCTGCGCACCGCCTCGTCGCCCATGCCGAGCATTTGCCCGGCCGATTTCGTGCTGACGACCTCTCCCACGGTCACCTCCCGACGGCTTCGCTGCCGTCCAGGGGTAAGCATTTCAGATGCGCAGAGCGGGCGTGTTGGACTGAGGTTGGATTCTACGGGGGGTAGCTGTGTCCGGGGTCAGAGCCGAGTGATCGCCCGCTGCACTCGTTCAACCAGGATTTCGTCCGGGTCGCGGTAGAAGCCAGACCAGACGAAGAGGTCTCGGATGTCCCGTGCGGATAGCGGCCCTCGGGCGCCGCTCAGGAGGCCACACGTCCGAAGGAAACGCACGGTCGTTTTGAAGACCTTCTGCTCCCTGGTCGCGGCCGAGACCGCAGGCCAACCATCCGCGGAACTGGCGCGCTCGAGGCGTGCGGACCACGCGCACAACGACCTCCGCTCGATCTTCCCGAAGAGGTTGTCGATCCGTTCTCGACAGGCAGGATCGCCGGCGACAAGACGAAGCAGTCGGGCGCAGCGCAGAAGCGCCTTCCGTCTGGCCTTGGTGTTCGCGACGGCGCCCTGCATGCGGATCGTGTCGTTCGCGAGGGCCCTTGCTTGTCTCCGGTCGAAACCGACCCGCATGAAGCGCGCGAGCAGTTCCTCGCGCGAGGCGCGTCGCTGGCGCGCAAGGACGTCGTACCAGCGAAGGTAGCAGGCGATCCGCGGGTCGCACGACGGCGGATGCGGACCGCTGAAGTACCAAGCCGGATCGTGCTTGTCGTCGTGGTGGACCTTGTACGCCCCGAGGCCGCGGCGCATCGCACTAGGGTCACCCAGGCGCAACCCCGTTCGCCTCGTGAAGTCTCGACCGGCCGCGACCTGCTCCGTGGGGATTGGCGGATCCGCGGGGCCGAGCAAGCGCGGCCTGTACAGCTCCGGCTCGGCAACGTCCTGTTCCGCGATCAAACCCTTGGACATGCCCGCGCTCCTCCGCCTCTCGCTCAGGGTGCCGGGGGCGGGCTTGCGGGAGTGCGGCACCGCAAGCCCTCGGACACGGTTTGCAACGCCGCATCCGCCCCGGCCCAATCGTGCGGCCCCTACCGTGGGGCCGTCAACTCCTCCGCCGCCCAGCCAGCCGGTGGCCGACCTCCGACGGCGCCGACGTCCGGTGCCGGTCGATCCAGGCCTCGAGCTCGGCCCGGTCCACGGCGACCAGCCCGAGCACGCGCACGCTCGGCAGGCGGTCGGGGTTCTCGGCCGGCAGCGCGATCAGCCGACGGACGGTGTCCTTCGACACGGCCAGCGCCTTCGCCACGTCGACCACGCGGATCAACTCGGTCGGCTTCGTCGTCTTCTCGCCCATCCCGCTTCCCTCCTACTCGTCCATGTGCCCGCGCCCCGGTCGCGCTTCCAGCTCCAGGGACAGCCGCCGCAGCGCCGCGGCGTTGCGGCAGTCGCCGAACATGGGCCCGCCGTGCACCTCGTGCGCGTCCGGCAGCCCGAGCCGCACGAGCGCACCTTCCAGAGCCGCCAGGAGCCAGACGACCGCGGAGCGCTCGTCGTCGAACCCCTCGGCCATCTTCTCCGGGAACAGGCGGACGGCACGCTGGAGCGGTACCAGGATTGCCGACACGTTGATCGTTCCGGTGATCGTGGCCTCCCGCGTCTCCGCCTCGATCTGCTGCGCGAACTCCCGGAGGCAGTGGCACCGCTCGGCGTCGGTACGGCCGTCGTGTTCGGGAACCCCGGCCAGCATCGCCGCCCGCTTCATCGCTGCACCCCCTGATCCGCATCCGCCTCCAGCACGGTGACAACGGCCAGCAGCGCCTGGCAGAGCTGTCGCACGGCCGCGGCCGCACGATCGTCCAACAGCCGCAGTTCCCGCAGAACGCCCACCAAGCAGGCCACGGCCGTCACGGACACGGGGGCGACGTCAGCCATGCCGACCTGCAGGTAGTGGACCTGCGCCAGCACACGATCCCACGGGTTCGCCGATTTGAACAGCGCGTCCGCGGTGGCGCCCGCCACCGTCCAGCCGTCGTCGCCATCGATCATCGCCCGGACGGCCTGGGCGAAGGCCTCTCGCCTCGGCCGGTCGTCGTCCGGGTGATCCACCGCCACCAGCCGCTCGCACTGCCGGCACGGCACCGACGTCGGTTGCGCCGCGCCCTGCCCGTTTCCGCCGTTCAGCTTGCGCACCACGTTGTTGCCCTTCGTCCCCATCGTTCGCACTCCTCGCCGGGCCGCATCCCGGCAGTCATCGGCCCGGCACCGTGCCGGAGCCGTCGTTCACGAACCGCACCCTCAACCGCGGCCGCTACGGCCCTTCGCAGTCCGCGACCGGCCAGTGCCAGCAGATGTCGGGCCCGTCGTGGTCGCCGTAGTGCACGGACACGTCGCACCGGTCCTCCGTGCACGGGTCTCCGTCGTCGCAGTCGTCGTCGGTCGCGCACGCGCAGCCGCAGACGCAGAGCTCGTCCAGGCAGACGCCGGGCCCGAGGGCCGCGTCGACGCAGGAGGCCGCGCACGCCTCCGGCTCGCACGCGTCGCCGTCACCCAGGGACACGAACGACTCCTCGCACCCGCCGGCCAACCAGGCCGCCACCAGGACCACGGTCACGAACCTCCCCCGCATGGCACCCTCCTTCCGCGGACACAGCGGTCCGCCGTCGTCCGCCGGCGAAGTGCCGGCGGTGTTCTTCTCGTCCTCAGGTCGTGCGCCAGGACCGCGCCACGCGGCCCTGGACGGCCGCCAGTGGCCGCTCCCCCTCCCGGACGGGTCACAGGTCGGCCGGCTCCGGGGGCGGCCGCGGAGGGGTCGGTGCAACAGCCGGGACACCAAGTTGGACCATGCCAACCCGAATGCCAACCACCCCCCCGTCGAGGGCTGTCGAGAGCCGTCGAGCCGTGGATCTCGGATTCTCCTGTACGTATGGCAGAAGTGGGGAGAGCCGCCGAAAGCTGCGGAGAGCCGTAGACCCTACGAATCAGACTTCGAATCTGGTGGTCGCGCGTTCGAATCGCGCCGGCCGCACCCCGTCCTACGGCGCACAACCGTACGTCGCTTCGTAGACCGACCGCGTGCCCGTTCCGCCCGGATCGTCGGTCCAGATCACCATGTAGGTGCCGTCGTTATAGGCCAGACCCGGGTAGGCGACGAGCCGGGAGCCGGGATCGACGTCGACCGGCCCGTCGAGCGTGTGGAAGCCGACGCCATCGATCCGGACCAGCGCGATCCCGTCACGGGCCGGCGTGACGAAGTGCCACGCGAGGCCCCACTCTCCCGTCAACTCGCCCCACGCCAACGCCACCTGCTTCGGCAAGGCGCTGGTCAGCGGCAATTCCGCCAGGATCGCGTGCTCCACGGGCGCCTCGTCCGGGCGGAACGTGGCCAGATGCAGCAGCGCGCCTGCCGTCGACCCGACCGTCTCCCACGCCAGACCGAACTCCGCACCGTTCCAGACCAGTGCCGGATGGCCGAGGATCTCCTCGTCTGCCGCGGGCGCCAGCATGTCCTCGCGCGTCACCGCGAACGTCCCGTCCAGCGACAGCACGCGCAGCGCGCCGGTGCCCGCGTCGAAGAACGCCAGCACGAACCGCCCGCCACCCCAGACGAGCCGCGGCTCGCCCGACCCGGCGGGAACGGTCGCAACCACGACCGGCTCGCCGACGGCCACGCCCGTCGCCGCGACGAACCGCTGGATCTTCACATCGACCCGTCCCGAGCCCCTCGCGACCAACGTCCAGGCAACCACGGCATCCGTGCCGTCGAACGTCAGCGTCGGACCGGAGTCCAACTCGTCCGTCCCGGGCACCTGTCGCGGGACCTCTCCGCCCGTGCCCGACGACGGAACGGCTTTGAGCCAGATCCCGGGACCTGCACCCTCCGGCACGGAGAACGCCGTCATGAACGACCCGCCCGGCAGCTCGATCAGCGGGTGGCTCGGGCCGAGCTCCACCGAGCTGAGCGTCCATTGGGCCGCCGTGGCTTCCGACCCGTCGAGGCCGATCCGCTGGAACCGCAGGGCGTCCGCCACCACCAGCCCCGCCAGCCGGCTGAAGGCCACGAACCCGCCGCCCGAGCGCAACGCCACGGGTCGTTCGTCCGCGTCGGCCGCATCTCTGCCCACCAGCCGCGCCGCGCTCAGCACCGCCTCGCACGGTTGCTCGCCGTCGTCGGCGGCGCCGTCGTCGTCCCCGTCGGCGTCCGCATCCGCATCCGCATCCGCATCCGCATCCGCATCCGCGTCCGCATCCGCATCCGCGTCCGCATCGACCGGGGGCGTGTCGTCGCAAACGCAGGAATCGCCACGACACGAGCCTGTCCGGTGACCGGCCGCGATGCAGCTCGACATGCAGTCCACCAGGTCGCAACCGCCGACGTCCCCGCCGTCATCCTCCGAGGTCAGGATCGGCGTCCCGTCCGCGAAGTCGCAGGCCGGGCCGCCGACGAGCGCCAGCAGCACCAGCGCGGCCAGTGCGAAGGGCCGGAAATCCCGATCCGGCAGGGGCGCTACGCTGGGGCGCGAGCGCAGCGAGCGGCCCGAGTGCGCCCGCGCGACCGGGATCACCGAGCTCCGTGGTTGCGTCGTTGCTTCGTTCATGCCCCACCAGTACCGTCACCCCGGTCCCGCGGCTCACGCCGCGCGGCCCGCCTCACCACCCCACCGCCGCCGCCAGGGTCACTCCGAGCAGCGGCCAGCCCCATTCGGCCACCCGCCGGTCGCCGAACCGCACGCCGACCCCCGGCACCGTCATCCCGACCCACCCGTCGAGCCGCAGCGCCAGCCAGTCCAGCGCCCGGTACTCCAACCCCGCGACCACGTGCGCCACGAACGTCGTCACCAGGTCCTCGGCCCCGACGTACGGCCCCTCCGCGGTCCCGCTCATCAGCACGAACGCCGCGCCCAGCCCGACGCCGAAGTCGGGCTGGAACCACCCGCGACCCGCCAGCGGCAGCCACCGCAGGTCGGCGTACGCGCGCCACGGCTGCAGGTCGGCCGAACCCTCCGCGGCCGTGACCGTCGGCGTCCCGAGCGGCGCGGCGAACGCCGCGGCGACCGTCAGGTACTCCCAACAGTGCCAGCGCAGCCCGACGTCGAACGTCGCCACCGCATCCACGCCACCGGTCGACCAGACGAACCCCGGCCCGGCCGTCGCCCACCAGTGCGCCTTCGGCTCGGGCGGCGGCGGCTCCTCCGGCGCCGCCTCCGGCGGTTCCACCGGCGGCTCGACCCGCCCCGCGGCGGCTTCGACCGCCCGCGGCCGGCTCGCCCGCAGCGCCTCGACGACCTGAATCGCCGTCAACCGCACCGCATCCTCGACGTCCCCGTCCGGAACCGTCACCGACCGCTCGTCGGACGCTCCGCCCGCCGGGTCGAGGATCCGGATCCGGATCGCGGCGGACGGATCCGTCGCCACGACGACCGCCGTCGCCCGACGCATCCGCGTCATCCGGTCGAGCGACTCGTCGGCCGGCGCGGCGTCGAGCGCGATCGCCCGCACCTCCCAGCCCGCCGCCACCAGCTCGTCCTGCAGCTGCGCGACCACCGGTGATTCCGCGGGCCCGATCACCAGCACCCCGGCGGACTGGGCCGCCGCCGGACGAGCCAGGCCCGTCCACGCCGTGACCGCCAACCATCCCGCGACGACGATCGTCCGCATCCGCTCCCGCCGCTCCCGCGGCGTCGACGCTAGGGTGCCACGAGCCGCCGCGCAAGCGCCGCGTGGGCACCGTCCGGGAACCGCTCCAGGTACCGGACCGCCGTGCGTCGCGCCGCCGCCGCGTTGCCGAGCCGGTCGTACATCTCGAGCAGCCGGCCGAGCGCCTCGCGGGCCAGCGCGCCGTCCGGCGCCTCCCGCAGGTAGGTCTCGAACCAGGCCGTCGCCGCCACCGCGTTGCCGCGCACGTCGGCCACGACGCGCCCGTAGGTGAAGGCCGCCTCGGCGGCGGCCGGAGTTCCGGGAAATCGCCGGCGCAGGCAGTCGAGCGTCCCGGTCGCCGCGTCGGAGTCCCGGGCGAAGCGCGCGACGTCGGCCAGCCGCGCCAGGCCGGAGGCGGGCAGCGATTCGCACAGCCGTTCGAGCCCCGCCGCGCGGGCCGCGGCCAGCGCCTCCGCGTACTGCCGCGCGCGCGCCAGCTCCTCCCAGTCCGCCGCCGCCGGGACGGGCGAGACCGCGACCGGCGACGACGGCGACACCGCCGGCGGCGGCGGCGGCGGCGGCGGCTCCGGCTCGGGGACCACGGCCGCCGGCGGCTCGACGACCGGCGGCGACCCCACGGAAGGCGGCTCGACCGTCGGCCGCTCGGGCGGCGGCGAAGGCAAGTGCGGCCGCTCCACCGGCGGCTCGACCGCCGCGGTGCGCTCCGTCAGCTCCAACCGCTCGCGCCCGAACACCCGCAGCGTCTGCCCGGCCGTCACCTCCCGCCCGTCGGCGAGCAGCGGACCGACCACCCGCACCGAACCCTCGTGCAGCTCGACCGAGAACCACTCGACCTCGGGCTCCCAGCCGACGGTGAACTCGGTGCCGGTCACCCGCACCTCGAACGGCCCGGCCGCCACGCGCCAGCGCCCGCCCCGGTCCTTCGGCATCCTCGTCCGCAGCGCACCCGCCTCGAGCACGATCCGCTGTTCCTCCGCCGTCGGCTCCGCGACGCGGATCCGTCCGCCGGCCGCCACGGTCAGTCGGGTCTCGTCGGCAAGCGTCACCTCCAGCGGCGCGTCGGCCGGTGCCGCCAGCCAGCGTTCGGCGGTGTGCGGGACCGGCGGCGGGCCGGCCTGCTTCTCCGAGGCCGGCCAGGCCCACCAGACGACGGCGGCCACGGCCGCGGCGGCCGCCAGCGCCGACGAGGCCACGAGCGCCGTCGTCCAGGGTGAACGCGACGGCTGCGCGGTCGCGGCGGCGACGACCCTCCGGCGGGCCGCTGCCCGTTCGGCCGCCGACCGGTCCGCGAGCAGGGCGTCGTGGGCGCGCCCCAGCTCGGCCCCGAGCCGTTCGACTCCGCGGGGATCAGGTTCCATCGGTCTCCTCGTCCAGCCACGGCCGCAGCAGCGGGTCGTGCCGCGCCCGCGCCGTGAACCGCGCCCGCGCCGCGGCGAGCCGCCGCTTGACCGTCGCCAGCGACACGTCCATCACCTCCGCCACCTCGGCCAGCTCGAGCTGCTCGACGAAGCGCAGGCCGAAGGCGAGACGCTCCTCGGTCGGCAGCCGGTCGAGCAGCCGATAGGCCCGCGCCGCCGCCGCGCGCAGCTCCGGCCCCGCGGCCGAGGCCGGCAGCTCGGGCAGTTCCTCCGGCGCCCCGAAGCGCAGCCAGCGCCGCGCCCGTCGCTGGCGGATGTGCTTGCGCGCCGTGAACACGCAGATGCGGTTCAGCCACGGCACGAACGACGCGGCGTCGCCGCGGAACGACGGGAGCGACGACAACACCCCGAGGAACGTCTGCTGCACCAGGTCGGGCAGGTCGGGGTCGGGGCCCAGCACGCTCAAGAGCAGCCGTTCGATTCGCCGCGCATGCCGGTCGAACAGCGCGCCGACCGCCGCGGGGTCGCGCCGCCGCAGCGCCGCGAGGGACGCCTCGTCCGCGCGTGCGTCGGGGCGCACGACGCGCAGTCCCGCGCGTCGCGTTCCGTCGTCCTCCGGCACGGCGCTCCGCAAACCTCCCGCTGCTCCTCGCGACGGCCCGTCCGCGTCAACGCCGCGGCCGCCGACGCACCTCCAGTACCGGCCGGCCCGCCCGGCGGCTCACGTCGTCTTCCAGGGCAGCGCGATCACGCGCGAGCTGGGCGGGGCCGGCAGCGGCGTGCCGAGCAGCCGGCCGGCGACGTCGCGGTACAGCGCCACGAAGTCGTCCCAGCCGAAATCGGCCCCCGAGGAGAGCCAGTCGGTGTGCTTGCGCCCCGACGCGCCGCCGGCGAAGTGGCCGCACACGTCGAGGTGGTCGGCGCGCACCAGCCCGGCGACCTCGCCCCACGGCTGCGACAGGACGGGCACCACGCCGTCGTTGTCGCGCCCGTCGGGGATGCCGCCGAACGCCCGCACCGCCGCGGGCGCAAGCGCCTCCGGCAGCTCGGGCAGCGGATACAGCTCCGAGCCGCCGCGGGCCAGCGCGTGCATCGCCGAAAAAACCGGGTACGAGGCGTAGAACTTCGGCCGGAAGAGGTGGGCCCGCACGACCCGCGGCCCCGGCCGCGGCGCCGCCGTCAGGTACGACCAGTAGCGGACCCGCGGATGGTCGGCGACCGCGGCGTTGAAGATGTCCATCGCCTCGGGGGTGAGCTGCAGCAGCGAGCCGCGGTCCCGCTCGACCTCCTCCAGGAAGCTCCGCACCTCCTCGCGCCGCTCGGGCGTGAAGTCCGCCAGCAGTTTTTCCGCGAAGTAGTCGGCCACGGTGTCGTCGAGGCCCAGCAGGTCGTCGAGCTGCGTGAGCCAGCCGAGCAGCCGACCGGCCCAGGCGAGCGACCGGCCGCCGACGCCGCCCAGGCTGACGATCAGCACCAGCGTCAGGGCCCACAGCAGGTGCTTCCCCGCCACCTGCGTGAAGAACGCCGCGATCGGCGTGCCGTGGTGCGGCGCCGAGATCGTCACGACCGAATGGACCGCGTCCTCGAAATGGTCGACGTCGCGTCCGAGGGCGACGCCCGGCGTGACGAGCAGCCGGGCGTCGAGGCCGCCGGTGCTGTGGCCGATCACGTGCACCCGCTCGAACCGCTCGACCTTCGCCTCGACCATCGCGTCGACCAGCAGCCGCGCGCGCCGCCGGATCGAAGCCGTCGGCAGCGTGTGCACCGCGAACACCTCGACCTCGTGCCCCACCAGAGCGAACGCCGCCTCGAGCTGCTGGCGCACGTGACGGAAGTAGCGGATCCCGCCGAGCCGCGCGAAACCGAAAAAACCCGGCACCAGGAACACCGCGTGCCGCATCCGCCCTCCCCTTCCAGCGGTCGACCGTAGGTCACCACCCTCCCGCCTGGCAACTCCCCCCTTCCTCGTCCTCGCGGTCGTCGTCGTGCTCGTGGACGCGCTCACGCTCGCGCTCGACCACCTGCGCTCTCCCCGGCCCCCGAACCTGGTCGCGGTCGTCGTCGTAGACGTCGTCGGGGAGTGCGGGAGGCCGGAGGCCCGCCCGTCCACGAAGACGACCACGGCCACGACCACGTTGGGGTGTGGTATGCAGGCAGACGAGGAGGTCCGACCGTGATCGACGACGCCACGCTCGAGCGGCTCCGCACCGTCGGCCTGGCCCGCGCGGCCCGCAACGGCCCGGCACACGACGACGGCCACGTGCGCCGCGTGGCGGCGCTGGCCGAGCGGATCGCGGCGGCCGAGGGCGTCCGCACCGACCTCGCCGTGGCCGCCGCGCTGCTGCACGAGCTGGTCCACGTGCCGAAGGACCGTCCGGAACGCGCCCGGGCGGGGAACCTCGCCGCCGCCGAGGCGGAGAACCTGCTGCTCCAGCACCAGGTGGCCCGGGACGACGTCGGGACGATCGTGGGCGCGATCCGCGACCACTCGTTCTCCAAGGGCGTCGCGCCGGGCTCGCGCGTCGCCGCCGTGCTGCAGGACGCCGACCGGCTCGACGCGATGGGTGCCGTCGGCATCGCCCGCTGCTTCGCCACGACGGGCGAGCTGGGGCGGCCGCTGGTCCACCCCGAGGACCCGTTCTGCCGCGCGCGGGAGCCCGACGACCGCCGCTGGGCCGTCGACCATTTCCTCCGCAAGCTGCTGCGCCTGGAACCCCGCCTGCACACCGCGACGGCCCGCGGGCTGGCGCGCCCGCGCGTCGCCGCGATGCGGGCGTTTCTCGAGGCGCTGGCCGCGGAGCTACCGCTGCCCGAGCGGTCGTCCGGCGGGGTCACCGCCGAAGCCCCGCGAGCCGCCGGATCGCCCGGCCGCGGCTCCAAGCGGCCGTCGAAGTCTGCGGCGCGCCGGTCGCGGAGCCGCTGACCGCCCGCACGCGGACCCTCTGCCCCGTCCCCGCGCCCTACCGGTAGATCTCGACGCGCATCGCCACGGGGGTCCGCGGCCGGTCGTCGTCGTCGCGCGGCTCGCGGCCCATGCGGGCCACGACGCCGGCGTTGCGGCACCGGCCGAACACCGAGTGCTTGTCGTCGAGCCAGCCGGTGGCGCCTTCGGTGACGAAGAACTGGGTGCCGTTGGTGCCGGGGCCGGAGTTGGCCATCGACAGCACGCCGGGTCCGTCGTGGCGCAGCGTGGGATGAAACTCGTCGGCGAACTTGTAGCCCCCGTCGCCGGTGCCGGTACCGAGCTGGTCGCCGCCCTGGATCATGAAGCCCGGGATCACCCGGTGGAATACCAGCCCGTCGTAGAACGGCGCGCGCCGCCATTCCTTGAGGCACGGGTCCCAGAACGGCCGCAGGCCGCGGGCCAGGCCGACGAAGTTCGCCACGGTCCGCGGGGCGCGGTCCGGGTACAGCTCGCAGTCGAGCATCCCGACGCGGGTGACGATCCGCGCGCGCAGCGGCCCGTCGCCCTCGAGCCCCGCCAGCGCCTCCTGGAGCGTGAAATCGCCCTGCTCGGGGTCGGGGGTGGTCGGCGCCGGAACCTGCTCCGCCGCCGGGCACGTCGCGCGCAGCGGGATCTCCTGGCCGGGCGGAACCTCCTCGGCCAGCAGGGCGCGGGCGATCTCGATCTGGGCCCGCATGTCCGGCAGCCGCGTCGAACAGTACTCGGCCCCCTTCTCGAGCACCTGCGTCTGCAGCGCCGTGCACCGCTCGCCGTCCAGCCCCTGCAGCTCGCACATCACGCGCCCCAGCGTCGCGCACGGATCCGTCGACGCCGTCTCGTCATCGACGGTCGGTTCGACGACGTCGGGCTCCACGGCGCCCGGGTCGCCGCCACCGGCCGGTTCCACCGGCTCCACGGGCTCCACCGGCTCCGTCGCCCCGCCCGCCGGCGCCCGCGGCCCGCAGGCCGCCGTCGCCACCAGCACGAACCAGGTCCACTTCCGCATCGCTCACGCCTCCTTCCTTCGAACCGCCGCAGTCTGCCGCCGGGTCCCGCCGCTGGCAAGAGCCGTGGCCGGCGATGTCGTCGTGGCCGGGGATGCAGCGGCGCCCGACCGGCCGCCGGCGGACGGCCGGACGGCTACTCCAGACCGGCCTGCGGCGACTCGGCGACGAGCGCGCGAATCCGCTCCAACTCGTCGTCGGCGATGGCGACGAAGGCGTCGGCGCACGCCGGATCGAACTGGCGCCCGCGCTGCTTGACGATCTCCTCGCGAGCCACGCGGTTCGGCAGCGCCTTGCGGTAGGGGCGGTCGGAGGTCATCGCGTCGTAGGTATCGATCACGGCGAAGATCCGCGCGCCGATGTGGATCGCCGCGCCCTTCAGGCCGTCCGGGTAGCCGGTCCCGTCGAACCGCTCGTGGTGGCTGCGTACCACCAGGCGCGCATCGCCCAGGAAGTCCATCGAGCGGAGGATCTCGTGCCCGTACAGGGTGTGCCGGCGCATCTCGACCCACTCCTCCTCGGTCAGCTTGCCGGGCTTGAGCAGGATCGTGTCCGAAACGCCGATCTTCCCCAGGTCGTGCAGCAGCGCCCCCCGCTCGACGATCAGCACCTCCGGCGGCGGCAGCTTGAGCTGCCCGGCCAGCCGGCGGGCGTACAACGCGACCCGCCGCGAGTGGCCCTGGGTCTCGGTGTCGCGCAGGTCGAGCGCATTGAGCAGTCCGAACAGGACGTCGACCGTCCGGCGGTGCACCTCGGCCTCGAGCGACCGGTTCACCTGGCTCAGCTCGGCGTTGTTGCGCTCCAGCGCCTCGACCAGCCACCGGTTCTGGCGCCTCAGCTCGAACTGCTCGCAGGCCCGCGCCACGGCCGAGCGCAGGTCCTCGTTGTCCCAGGGCTTGACCAGGAACCGGAACACGCCGACTCGCCGAATCACCTGCGACACCGCGTTGACGTCGGCCTGTCCCGAGACGAGGATGCAGACCGTGTCGGGGTAGAGCTGTCGCACCTGCTCGAGGAACGCGATCCCGTCCATCCCGGGCATCCGCAGGTCCGAGGCGACGACGGCGTACTCACACCGCGCCAGCATCTCCAGTCCCCGCTCGGCGTCCTCGGCGAAGTCGATCGGCATCCCGACGGCCGCCAACACGCGCTGGACGGCGCGGCCCAGGTCCGGATCGTCGTCGACGTACAGGACCCGCGTCTGGTCGCCGTGCGCCGCGGGGTCCCGCTCCCCCTCCGTCGTCATCGAGCCCTCCGCCGAGTCCGCCGGGCTCGCCCCACCCGGCCCGCCACCGTCCATCGACCTGCGATGATCGCACGCGGCCGATCGAACGGCAAGCGCGCCGAACGACGCGCCGCGCTCGCTTGACCGTGTCCACCGCACGCCCGATAATCGGGCTCGGTCGGGGGTTTCTTGAGGCACTTGGAGCCAGACGCGGAGAACGACGAGCGACCGCCAAGCCACACGCCGGGCGATTCTGCCCTCGCCGCGCTGGGCACCACGCTGCTCGAGATGACGGAGGACGGCGTGTGGGCGATGAACGCCCGCCACGAGACCGTCTACGTCAACCGGCGGCTGGTCGAGCTGCTGGGCTACGGGGCTCCCGCCGAGCTGCTCGGGCGCACGGTCGAGTCCTTCATGTTCGACGAGGATCTGGCGGCGCACCACGAGCGGATGCAGGCGCGCCGACGGGGCGAAGGCCAGCGGTACGAGCACCGCTTCCGTCGCGCCGACGGGAGCGAGCTGCGCTGCCGCGTCTCGGCGACGCCCTTGCGCGACGCCGCGGGCGGCTTCGGCGGCTCGATCGCCGTGATGACCGACATCAGCGAGCAGCACCGCGCGGCGGAGCGGATGCGGGTGATGGCCGAGCTGCTCGACCACGCCCCCAGCTCGATCACGGTCCACGACTTCGAGGGCAGCTTCCTCTACGCCAACGAGATGACCTTCCGGCTCCACGGCTACACCCGCGAGGAGTTCCTGGCGCTGCGGCTGCACGAGATCGACGTGCCGGAGAGCGCGACGCTGATCGAAGCCCGGATGCGCGCGCTCCGCGAGCAGGGCACCGCGACCTTCGAGGTGCGCCACCGGTGCAAGGACGGCTCGAGCTTGCCGCTCGAGGTGTCGGTCCGCCTGACCACCTGGATGGGCCGGCCCGCCCTGCTCAGCATCGCCAGCGACCTCCGCGAGCGGCAGCGCGCGGCGGAGGAGCTGCGCCGCAAGTCGGAGGAGCTGGACCGCTATTTCGAGAGCAGCCTCGACCTGTTCTGCATCACCGACACCGACGGGTGCTTCCGGCGGCTCAATCCCCAGTGGGAGCGGACGCTCGGCTATCCGCTGGCGGAGCTGGAAGGACGCCGGTTCCTCGACCTGGTCCACCCGGACGACCTCCCCGCGACCGTGGCGCGCGTCGTCCAGTTCGAGCGGCAGCAGTCGGTCCTGAGCTTCGAGAACCGCTGCCGCTGCCGGGACGGCTCGTATCGTTGGATCGAGTGGCGTTGGCTGTCCCAGGGCAAGGTGATCTACGCGGCGGCGCGTGACGTCACGGAGCGCCGCCAGGCCGAGGAGCAGCGGCGACGGCTGGAGCAGCAGCTGCTGCACGCGCAGAAGATGGAGGCGGTCGGCCGGCTGGCCGGGGGCTTGGCACACGACTTCAACAACATCCTCACGGTGGTCCAGAGCTGCTCCGCCCTCGCCCTCGAGCGGCTCCGCGAGGACGACCCGTCGCGCGAGGACCTGGAGCAGATCCGCCACGCCGCCCGGCGCGCCACCGGGCTGACCCGCCAGCTGCTCGCCTTCAGCCGTCGCCAGGTCCTGAACCCCGTGACCTTCGACCTCAATCGCCTGGTCGTCGACGTCCAGAAGCTGCTGTGCCGGCTCCTCGGCGAGGACATCCTGCTGCAGCTCGACCTGGCCCCCGAGCTGGGCGCGGTCCACGCCGATCCAGGGCAGATCGAACAGGTGCTGGTGAACCTGGCCGTCAACGCGCGCGACGCCATGCCCGATGGCGGCCATCTCACCATCGCCACCGCCGGGCTGGAGCTCGGCTCCCCGCCGCCCCCCGCGCTCGCCACGCTGCCCCCGGGCCCGTACATCCGGCTGACCGTCGAGGACGACGGCTGCGGGATGAGCGAGGAGACGCTGGCGCACCTGTTCGAGCCGTTCTTCACGACCAAGGTCGCCGGCCGCGGCACCGGCCTCGGAATGCCCACGGTCTACGGCATCGTGGCCCAGAGCGGCGGCGGACTCGCGGTGCGCAGCGCGGTCGGACGCGGAACGACCGTCGAGGTCTACCTGCCGGTCGCCGAGGACCAGCCGCGGGACGAATCGGACCGCCCGGCGGCGGCCGAGAGCCCGCCCGGCGGCACCGAGACGGTGCTGGTCGCCGAGGACGACGAGCAGGTCCGCAATCTCGCGGCGAACGTCCTGCGCAGCGCAGGCTATCGCGTCCTGCTCGCCGCCGACGGCCGCCAGGCGCTCCAACTGGCCGCGGAGCACCCCGACGCGATCCACCTGCTGCTCACCGACGTGGTCATGCCCGAGCTCGGCGGTCGGCAGCTTGCCGAACGGCTGATCGCCGCTCGCCCGGCGCTGCGGGTCCTGTTCATGTCCGGCCACGCCGACGACGCCGCGTTCCACGACGGCACGGGCAGTTCCGGCGTTCCGTTCGTGTCCAAGCCGTTCGGGCCGACCGAGTTGCGCACCCGGGTCCGCAGGATCCTCGACGCCGACCCTTGAGTCGGGCTCCCGCCGCGCGGCGCGACCCCGACCCCTTTGCCGACGCTCGCGGGTTGTGCCAGAGTTGCGGCGGGGATCGAACCCGGGAGGCAGCTCCGATGCAGCGAACGATCTTCCCACCCCTGGTCGCCCTGCTCGCCGCCGGCTTCGGCTGCGGCGGGGAGTCGCACGGGATCTACTTCCACAACCCGCTGGCCGACCCGGCCTCGGGACCACCCGCGGGCTGGTCCGAGGGGCACTGCGACATCCCGCCCGAGGCGGGTCCCGGGGACGTCTCGGACCCGACGACGGTCGTCGGGACCGGCACGCCGGCGAGCTGTACGGCGGAGGCGTTCGTCGCGGCGGTGGCCTTGGGCGGGACGATCGTCTTCGACTGCGGCCCCGACCCGGTCACGATCACGCTCGACGAGCCGGCCAAGGTGTTCAACGACGCGCTCCCGGAGATCGTGATCGACGGCGGCGGGCTGGTGACGCTCAGCGGCGGCGGCCGGTCGCGGATCCTGTACATGAACACCTGCGACCCCGACCAGCACTGGACGACGTCGCACTGCCAGGACCAGGACCACCCGCGGCTTACCGTGCAGAACCTGACCTTCGCCGACGGCGACTCGCGCAACGAGACGGAGTACGACGGCGGCGGGGCGATCTGGGTCCGCGGCGGGCGGTTCAAGGTCGTCAACTGCCGGTTCTTCAACAACGTCTGCGCGGACACCGGCCCCGACGTGGGCGGCGCCGGGATCCGGGTCTTCGACCAGTACCAGGACCGGCCGGTGTTCGTGGTCAACAGCACCTTCGGCGGCGCCGAGGGCTACGGCAACACCTGTTCGAACGGCGGCGGCATCAGCTCGATCGGCGTCTCCTGGACGATCCTCAACAGCCGGTTCTCGCACAACCGGGCGATCGGCAACGGGGCGAACCCGGCGCAGCCCGGCACGCCGGGCGGCGGCAGCGGCGGCGCGATCTACAACGACGGCAACACGATGACGCTGTCGATCTGCGGGACGCTGATCGAGCGCAACGAGGTCAACGCGCACGGCTCGGCGATCTTCTTCATCAGCAACAACCACGACGGCACGCTGCGGATCCACGACTCCACGATCCGCGACAACACCGGCGGCAGCTGGTACGCCCTGCCCGGCATCTCGATGCATGACGACACGACGACGGACATCGTCGACTCGCTGCTCGAGTAGCCCGCCGCCGGCGCCCGGTCGCCCTTGACACCCCCGGGGGTGCGTGACAGTTTCCATCGGCGGGGGCGGCGCCTTCGCCGCCGCCCGCCGGAAGGTGCCGACTCCATGGATCCCAAGGTCGACAGGAAGGCCAACAGCGTCGACGTGCTGCTCGACGAAGGCGTGTTTCCGCGTCCGGTCGGGCTGGCCGCCGCCTACCGGTTCCTCGACCGCTGCTACGTGCTGGTCGAGACCCACCCGCGGCAACGGCTGTCCGTCCGGCTCAAAGGCAAGGAGCCGCTGGCGCCGGCGGCGCTGGCCGCGCTGGCGGGCGAGTTCCGCAACGAGCTGCTGCACCAGCTCGTCCGCCACCAGGTCGCCGAGCGGACCGATTCGCTACGGGCCGCGATCGTCGGACGCGCCCTGCTCTCGGCCGACCCGGAACCGGCGGCCGAGGCCGCGGCGCCCGCGGCGGCCTCCGACCCGCTCGATTTCCAGGACGACCCCCTGGGTATCGCGGTGCCCTGGGAGGAGAAGTACGGTGACAAGCGCAAGGCCAAGCAGAAGAGCAAGAAACGGCGCTAGCCGATCGGCTCCCGCCGTCCTGCACCTGGACACCGCCGTCTACTCCGAGTCGGCGCTCGACCGGACCCGGCAGGCGTTCGCCCACCTGGCCGAAATCGAGACGCGCCGCGAGGGACGCCGGTGGACGGTCCGATTCTCCGCCATCGACCCCGCGGTCCGCGATCGGCTGCTCGACGAATTCTCCAACTACGCCCTGTCCTGCCTGATGGTGGAGCCATGAAGGCCCGACGTCCCGCGCGTGGCCGGAAGCCCGGCCCCGAACCCGACCGGAAGCCCGACCTGATGCCCGTGCGCTGGCGGGAGCTCGGCGGACGGGTGCTGGTGACGAACGACGGCGGCGACTACCTGTGGCTCGATCGCGAGCCGTTCGAGGCGCTGATGGCGGGAAAGCTGAAGGCCGACCACCCGCTGTGGGCCGAGCTGGCCCGGACCGAAATGCTCCACGACGCCGCCGTCGAGGCGCGGGTTGTCGAGCGGGTGCGGCGCCGCAGCCATCACCTGCAGGTCGGGCCGACCCTCCATGTCGTGGTCCTGACCCTGCGCTGCAACCACGCCTGCACCTACTGCCACGCCAGCCGGCAGCCCGAGCGTCGCGCCGGGTTCGACATGAGCCTCGAGACCGCCGCGCGCGTGCTGGACGTGATTCTCGCGAGTCCGGCGCCGGACCTGACGATCGAGTTCCAGGGCGGCGAGCCGGCGCTCAACTTCCCGGTGCTGCGCTGGTTCGTCGAGGAGGGGCGGCGCCGCACCGCGGACGGCTCGAAGCACCTCTACTTCAGCCTGGTCAGCAACCTCACGACCCTGACCCAGGCCCAGATCGATTATCTGGTCGACCAGGGGGTTGCGGTCTGCACCTCGATCGATGGTCCCGCGGAGTTGCACGACCGCCACCGCCGGCTGCCCGGCGGCGGGAGCCACCGCAAGACCCGGGCCGCGATGGCGCGGTTCGATGCCGCCTACCGCAAGCGCCGGCTCGACCCCGCGCTGGCCTACGTCAACGCGCTGGTCACCGTCTCGCGCGGGTCGCTGGCGCGGCCCGAGGCGCTGGTCGACGAGTATGTCCGGATGGGCCAGAAGGTGGTCCACCTGCGGCCGCTCAACCCGTTCGGCATGGGCCGGAAGATCTGGGCCCGCGAGGGGTACACCGCCGACGAGTTCCTCCGCTTCTGGACCCGCGCCCTCGACCACATCCTCGAGCTCAACCGGCAGGGCATCGAGATGGCCGAGAAGATGGCCGCCCTGCTGCTGACGCGGATCCTCACCGACGACGACCCGAACTACGCCGACCTGCGCTCGCCCTGCGGCGCCGCGATCGGCCAGCTGGCCTACAACCACGACGGACGCGTCTACACCTGCGACGAGGGCCGGATGGTCGGCGCGATGGGCGACGACCTGTTCTGCATCGGCGACGTCCACCGGCACACGTACGCCGACCTGATCGCCCACCCGACCGTCCGCTCGCTGTGCGTCTCCTCGTGCCTGGAATGCCTGCCCGGCTGCGCCGACTGCGCCTACGCCCCGTACTGCGGCGTCTGCCCGGTCTACAACTACGTCGAGCAGGGCGACCTGGTGGCCCGCTGCGCGACCAACGACCGCTGCAGGATCATGCTCGGCATGCTGGACTACCTGTTCCAGCGCCTGGCCGAACCGGGCTTGTCGGAGCTGCTGCGCCGCTGGACCGAGGTGCGCGATCGCTCGAGCGTGTTCGAGCCGCGCCGCGCCGGCAAGCCCGCCGCACGCGCGAAGGCCCGACCGGCCGCGGCCCCGCCGCGCCGGGCGAAGAAGGGCGCCCGCCGCAAGTGACCGCCGCCCGCGGCGCCGGCGCCGGCGCCGCCCGCCGGACCGCGGCCCCACCCCCCGGCTCGCCGCTTCGCGCCGCGGTCGTATTGCCTCCGTTGCGCCTTTCGACGGAGTTCATCGACTACCCGTGGCTGACCCACCTCGGCGCCTGCCAGGCCGCCGCCGTGCTGCTCGCCCGCGGCTGGCGCGTCGAGCTGCTCGACGGACTGGCCGGCCCCGACGCGGCGCTCCTGCGGCATGCCGATCACGCCTGGCTCGGCCGACCGGCCCGCCCGTTCCTCGACCGGCTCGCCGGACTGCGCGCCGACCTGACCGTGGTCGCCGGCAGCCCGTTCCTGACCACGGGTCCCGGCCGCCCGTGGCTCGCCCGACTGCTCGACGCGGTGCCCGCCGCGGCCGGCACGCTGGCCTGCGCCGACCTGGTCGTCGGCGGCATGCACTACGTCGAGTACGACGGCGCCGCCCTGCTCGCCGCGAACCCGCGGCTCGACCTGCTGCTACGCTACGAGGCCGAGCCGCTGCTCGACCGCCTCGCCACGGAGCTGGAGGCCGGCGTCCGGCCCGCCCGCGCCGTCCGCGAGAACCGCGTCGCCTTCCCGCTCGACGACGTGCCGCTGCCCGCCTACGAGCTGCTCGACGCGCCGGCCGTGTTCGGCTTCCTGCGCCGCGTCCTGGCGACGCCCTGGCGCCCCGGACCGTTCCCGCCCGAGCCCGCCGAGACGCTGCCGCTGGTCACCACGCGCGGCTGCCCCTACGGCTGCATCTTCTGCTCGAAGAACCCCGGCCTGCCCGAGCCGCGGCGCCAGGTCCGCTCGTTCCCGTGGGTCCGCGTCGAGCGTGACGTCGGCCGCTGGGTCCGCACGCTCGGCCTGCGGCGCCTGGTGGTCCTCGACGAGCTGGCGAACCTCGACGAGCGGCGCTTCGACCGACTGCTCGCCCTGGCCGAGCGGCACGGGCTGCGGCTCGAGTTTCCGAACGGCCTGCGCGCGGACCGCCTCCAACGCCGCCACGTCCGCCGGCTCCGCCCGCTGGTCTCCACGCTCAAGGTCTCGTTGGAGAGCGCCGTCCCGCGCGTCCAGCGGCGCGTACTGCACAAGAACCTCGACCCGGCCGCGGTCGAGCGCGTGGCGGCATGGTGCGCGGCCGAGGGGGTGCCGCTCGGGGTGCACGGGATGATCGGCATCCCCGGCGAGCGGCGGGCGGAGATCGTGCGGACGATCCGCTTCCTCGCCCGCCTGCGGCGCACGCGCGGCGTCGAGCCGCTGCTGCAGCTCGCCGTGCCGCTGCCCGGAACCGAGCTGGCGCGCCGGGCCGGGACGCCGGCCGACGACGATGCCGACCTCCACGCCGCGTTCCGCACCGGCGGCCTGACGACGCGCGAGTTCGACCCCGCGTTCCTCCGGCGGGCGCTCGCCGCGCTCGACGCCCCCGACGCCGCGACGCGCGAGCGCAAGGTGATCGTCAACCTGACCTACCGCTGCAACAACCGCTGCGTGTTCTGCGCGGTGGGCGACCGCCCGGCCCGAGACGCCCGGACCGCCGACGTGCTTGCCGCCCTGCGCCGCCACCGCGAACGCGGCTTCGACCTGCTCGACATCGATGGCGGCGAGCCGACGCTGCACCCGGACCTCACGACGCTCGTCGCCGCGGCCCGCGACCTGGGCTACGCGCGGATCGCCGTCACCACCAACGGCCGGACGCTCAGCCTGCCGGGCGTGGCGGCGGCGCTGGTCCGCGCGGGGGTCACCGAGGTGCTGGTGTCGCTCCACGCGCCGACGCGCGCACGGCAGGAAGAGCTGACGCGCGCCCCGGGCAGCTTCGCCCAGACCGTCACCGGACTGCGCAGCCTGCTCGCCGCCGCGGGCGACGACGTGCGGGTCGCCGTCAACACGACCGTCGTGCGCCGCAACCTCGCCGCGCTCCCGGCGCTGGCGCGACTGCTGGCGCGTCTCGGCGTCGCCCGCTGGAACGTGCAGGTCGTCACCCCGTTCGGCCGGGCGCGCGCGTCGCACGTGCCGTCGGAGGCGGCGCTGCGCCGGCACCTCGGCGCGCTGCTCGACGGAGCGCCGCCGGGACTGGCGATCCAGGTCGTGAACTGCCCGCCGTGCCTGCTGCCGGGCCACGAGCGCGCCGCGCTCGCCGACTTCGGCAAGGCCGAGCGCGCGATGGTCTTCGTCGGCGAGACCGGCGTCAACCTCCAGACCTGGCTGGCGAAGAAGCGGCGGCGCGACGCGCGCTGTCGCGGGTGCCCGTTCGCGGCGGGCTGTCCCGGCTTCTACCGGTTCGACGCCGTGACGCGCGGCACGGGGAGGGCTCGATGACCGGCCGCCTGTTCCTGATGCCCTGGCACCTCGGCGACCACGGGGACCTGACCGTCAACGTCCTGCAGGCGCTGCGCCGCCTGCGCGTGCTGCTGGTCGAGGACCCGCCGACGACCCGGCGGGAGCTGGCGCGCCTGCTCCCCCGGGGCGCCCCCGGCAGGCTTCTGCTGCGCCTGCCGCCGGCTCCGCACGACGCCTTCCGGCGACGCGTCCTGGGACTACTGGAGCGAGAGGACGTCGGCCTGCTCGCGGGCGGCGGCGCCCCCTGCTTCTGCGACCCCGGCGCGTGGGTCGTCGCGGAGCTCCGCGAGCGCGGCGTGCGGGTCGTCCCGCTGGCCGGCCCGTCGGCCCTCACGACGCTGCTCTCGCTGAGCGGCGTGGAGTGGACCGGGGACCTCGGCAACAGCTTCACCTTCGCCTTCTTCTGCCGCCCCGCGGACGGGCGCCTGGCCCCGGCGATGCGCGAGGCGCTGGCCCGCACGACCGAGCCGATCGTGGTCTTCCTGCCCGTGGCGGACCTGCCGGACTGCCTGCGCCGGATCGCCGCCCGCGGCGGCGGCGACCGCCGCGTCAGCCTGTTCTTCGATCTGACCAAGACTGCCGGACCGCGCTTCCCGTTCGCCAGCCAGGTCCGCACACGGACCGCGCGCGAGTGGCTGCGGGTCCATCCGCGCGTCCGCTGGGAGGGCGTCTCCGACCTCGCGCTGCTCGTCCACCGCCGCGAGCCGAAACGCCGGGGCGGCCGGGCCCGCGGCACCTTGCGCTGAGGGACAACGCGGCTATCATCGACCGCCGGCGGAGGAAGGAATGCAAACCCGCACGCTCGCCCGCTGGGGACTCCTCGCGATCCTGCTCGCCGCGGCCGGCGCCTGCCGCTCCGCCCGCGTCGAGCGCCGGCAGCCGGACGGCTCGCCGACGAAGCAGACCGCAGGGCAGACCGACGATGCCCCGCCGGAGGCGACGACCGGATCCGCGGACCGGGAGCCCGACGCCCCCGCACCGCCGGCAACGGGCGAGGATGCCGCCGCACCGTCGGTCTCCCACGACGGCGCCGCCGCACCGCTCGAGCCCGCGGACGGCGGCCCCACGCTCGAGGCCGTGCCCTTCGTCGACCCCGGCCAGCACTGCGGCGAGCCGCCCGAGCGCACGGCGGCGCGGGAGAACATGCGCCGGATGGCGGAAGCCCACGCGCGCCTCGGCGAGGCCCTGGCGGCGCTCCGCGCCGACCTGCAGGCGCAGGCGCTGCGCCTCGCCCTGGACCTGGCGCTGGAGGACATCCCGAGGATCGCCGCGGACCTCGCGCGCCGCTGCGCCGAGGTTCCCGACGCCGCGCCGGTCGGGGCCGAGCTGCTCGAGCCGTTGCTGCGGGAGGCCGCCTTCTGGGGCGCCGTCTGCCGGACGCTCGAGGGCGGCTGGACGGACTGCGATCGGCTCGATGTCGACGGGAACGGCGACGGCGCGTGCTGCCTGTCGGTGGCGCACCTGGTCCGACTGGCGCGGGCGCGGCCGCAGAGCCTGAGCCTGCCGAGCGCCGTGGGCCGGGCCTTCGGCTGGACGTGGAGCCGGCAGAACGACGAACGGATCTGGCTGGTCGCGCTTCACGGCCAGGACGAGGCGTCCTGCGTGGAGCTCGACGGCCGGGATCCCGCCGAACGGTGGTCCGGGCCGGTCTGCCGCGCGCTGGCCGCGCGCGACGTTTCGCGCTGCGAGGCGCTGGCCGAGCCGTCGCGCCGGCGGACCTGCGCCGCGCTGGTCCACGCGATCCTCGGACCCGGCACGGCGACCGCCGGCCAACCGAGCGCCGCCGGGACGCTGCTGCGCGAGCACGTCGCCCCGACCGGGTCCCACGTGCGCTGCGCCGACGCCCTCCCGGCCATCGTGGCGGAGCTGCTCGACGCCGCGGACGTCTTCGAGCTCGGAGCGCTCGAGTTGCCGGGGATCGAAGTCGAGCGCGGCATGATTCCGCCGCCGTAGACGGGTCGCCCGCCGTTGCCGCGATCCACCACGAATGGTAGCGTCCGGGACGTGGGAGCGAGACAACTCGGCGGACCGGGGAGAAGCGGAGGGACGACGCGTCGCCCGGCTTCGCGTCCGGACGCCGCCGTCGTGCCCGTGGACTGCGTCGTGGTGGCGGGGTTCCCGTCGAGCGGCAAGTCGGCGGTGCTCCGCTGGCTCGGCCGCCGGGCCCTGGCCGCGTCTCGGCGGCCGGCCGTCGCCGCGCTGGAGTGCTTCCCTTCAGAACCGCGCCCGGTTTGGACGACCGCCGGGCCGCGCGCGGTCCCCTGGCGGCGCTGGACCGCCGGCGACACCTGCCCGGACCACGTGCTGGCCCTCGCCCTGCCGGAGATGCGGGACTGGGCGGCGGGCGAGCACGCGGACCTGCTGCTCGTGGAGAGCGCCGGGCTCTGCTGCCGCTGCAGCCCGTACCCGGTCCGCGGCGCGGCGCTGTTTGCGGCCGACGCGTCCGCCGGCCGCGGGGCGCTCGCCAAGGTCGGGCCGATGCTGACGACGTGCGATCTCTGCGTGCTGACCCGACCGGACCGGGTCACGCCCGCCGAGCGGGAGATGCTGCTCGCGGCGGCGCGCGACCTGGGCCGGACCGCCGCGCTCACGCTGGACGGCCTCACCGGCGAAGGGGCCGAGGCGCTGTGGAAACGGACGGCGGCGCTGCTCGGGCGCCCGGGGAAGGACGGGCTGCGCGCCGGTCTGCCCCAGTTCTACTGTTCCTACTGCCTCGGACGGCAGCGCGTCGGAATCCTGGACCTCTGAGCCGGGCGACCGGGGAGACACGGGGCGATGGAGCTCGAAGCCCTGACGAAGATCTGGCGGCTCTCGCCCGCGGCCTCCGCGCTGCTGCTGTCGTTCCTCCAGTTCCGCCGCGAGCCGCACGCCCGGCTCGCCCACCTCGCCCGGCTCGAGCCGAAGGTCGTTCCCGCAGCGCTCGACGAGCTGCGCTCGCACGGCTTGATCGAACGGGGGACGGACCGGGACCGCCGCTACGGGCTGGCCGACGCCGAGACGCTGGAGCGACTCGCGCGACGGACCGCGGCCGGGACCGACCTCGACGGCGACCGCCTGGCGCTCGAGCTGGAAATCCTGCGCGAGGTCCGCGAGGCGGTCGGCCGCCCTTCGATCACCGTGATCAGCCCGCGGGAGCGCGCCCACGCCGACGACGGTCCGCCGCCGCCGCGGGCGGTGACCGCGTATCTCCGCGCCCTCTTCCCGTACCTGGATCTGCGCCTCGGAACGCGCTGCAACTTCAACTGCCGCTACTGCCTGCTGGGCCACGAGAAGCGCAGCACGCGCAGCCTCGAGGCGCTCGAGGCCGACCTGCACCACGGTCGCCGCCTCGGACTGGAATGCTTGTCGCTGACCGGCGGCGAGCCGTCGCTGCACCCGGACCTCCTGCGCATCATCCGGCGCGGACGCGCGCTCGGCTACCGGCGGGTGATCCTCGTCACCAACGCCAGCCTGCTCGGCGCGGGCCGCAACCTCGAGCGGCTGCTGGAGGCCGGCGTCGATGCCGTCGGCTTCTCGTTCGACGCCCCCGACCCCGCGGTCTCCCGGCGGCTCTGGCGCCGCGACGCCTACACCCAGGTGCTGGACGGCATCCGGCGCGTGATGGCGCACGACGAGCTGGTGGTCGGGAGCATCTCGGTGCTGACCCGGCTCAACATGCACCTGCTGCCCGAGCTGGTGCGGCTGCTCGCCGAGCTGGCGCGGGACCGGCGCGGGCTCTACCTCCCCGCGATCGATTTCGTGATGCCCGAGGAGAACGCCTGGGCGCACCGCCGAGCGCTCGTGCCCCGCCTGACCGAGGCGACCCCGCACCTCGAGGCCGCGCTCGACGAGGCCCGGCGCCTGGGCCTGCCGCTCACCTTCCGCGGCGTCCCGGCCTGCGTGATGCCGGCGCACCGCGAATGGGACATGGAGCGCTACATGTCGATCTTCGACGTTGTCGATCTGGGCGACCGGAGCCTGCAGCACCGCGCCGGCCTGGACTTCCTGCGCCACAAGCCGCCGGGCTGCGCGACGTGCGTCCACCGCCGCGGCTGCCTCGGCGTCTACCGCGCGTACGCGAACCTGTACGGCACGGACGAGCTGCGACCGGTGCCGCACGGCCCACGGGAGGAGGCACCGTGCGCCTGGTGATCGCCGCCGGCCCGCCCGCCTCCGGCAAGACCGCCGTGCTCGCCCGGGCCCTCGGCCGCCTCGCGCGCCGCGGCCTCCGCGTCGCGGCGCTCAAGTGCGACTGCCTCGTCGCGCACGACCGGGAAGCGTACCGCGCCGCGGGCGTCGAGCTGCAGGTCACGCTGAGCCGCGAGCTGTGCCCGGACCACCACACCGCCGTCGCGATCGGCGACTTCGCCGTCGGGGCCGCCGCGCGCGGCGCCGACCTCGCCGTCGTCGAGACCGCCGGCCTCTGCGACCGCTGCAGCCCGTTCCTGCGCCGCGTCCCGAGCCTGTGCGTCCTGTCGACCGCCTGCAACCTCCGCGCGCCGGCCAAGATGCGACCGCTGATCGAGGGCGCCGATGCGGTCGTCCTGACCCGGGGCGAGCTGGTCAGCCAGGCCGAGCGCGAGGTGCTGCGGTCGGTCCTCCGACGCCTGCGGCCCGGGCTGCCGATCCTGGAGGTGAACGGCCTGACCGGTGAGGGGGTCGAGGCGCTGGCGGCGTGGCTGCGGAAGCTGCCGCCGATCGAGCTGCTGCCGGAGGAGCACTTGCGTCATCCCCTGCCGCGGGGAAGCTGCGCACTGTGCCGGGGAGGGATCCGATGAAGACCGGGAAGGCTCGACCCCGCTCGCTGCGGCTGCTCGTCGAGGGTGGGACCGGCAAGGACGGCAAGCCGGAGCCCGTGCGCCTCCTCCAGGTGAAGGCCGGCGAGGTGCTGGCCGTCGTCGGCCCCACCGGCTCGGGCAAGACCCGGCTGCTGGCCGACGTCGAACGCCTGGCGCGCGGCGACTCGCCCTCCGGCCGGCGCGTGCGCCTCGAGGGGGCGGACTCCAGGGGACGGACGCCCGAAACCCTCGTGGCCCGCCTGAGCCAGGCGATGGGCTTCTACCTCGACGCCACGGCCGGCGAGTTCCTGCGACTCCACGCCGAGCACCGCGGCCGGGCCCAGCCGGCGGCGTTGGCGGCCGAAGCGCTCGCGGCGGCCAACGGCCTGGTCGGCGAACCGTTCGACGCCGACGTGCCGCTGGCGCTCCTGAGCGGCGGACAGGCGCGCGCGCTGATGGTCGCCGACGTCGTGCTGGTCAGCGCCTGCCCGGTGGTGCTGATCGACGAGCTGGAGAACGCCGGGATCGACCGCCTGCGGGCGCTCGACTTCCTGCTGGCCCACCGGGTGATCGCGCTGGTGGCCACGCACGACCCGCTGATCGCGCTGCGCGCCGACCGGCGCCTCGTGATGGCCGGCGGCGCGGTCCGGGCCGTCGTCCGCCGCAGCCCGGCCGAGGCGGCCCTGCTCCGCCGGCTGGAGCACGACCACGTCCGGACCGAGGCGCTCAAGGACCGCCTGCGCCGCGGCGCGCCCGTCGTCTCGCGTCGCGCTCCACGGGGCGTCCGTCGCGACCCAGCCAGATAGGATACAGGTACGGTTCCCACCGCCGGATGCCCCGGCCCAACTCCAGCGCGGCGGTCGCCAGGGCACGCTGCTCCGCCGCCGTCAACGCCCGGTCGTCGGGGAGGTCCAGCCTGCGCCGGACGGCGAGATCCACCCCCCGCGGAACGGCGGCGAGATCCGCGGCCAGGCCGGCGTCGTCGCCCAGCTCGGCCCGCACCAGGCCACGGTTGAACAGGCCCCAGCAGCAATCCGGCTGGGACTCGAGGAAGCGATCCAGGTCGCGGAGCGCCGCGGCGTACCGACCCGCGAGCCGGTGCGCCTCGCCCCGCCACACGTACGCCTCGATGTCCTTCGCGTCCAACTCGATCGCACGGTCGAGATCCTCCAGCGCGCCTTCGGCGTCCCCGAGCTTCAGCCGAGCGGCGCCGCGCCAGCCGTAGACGAAGGTCGTGGCGCCGAGCCGGATCGCACGGTCGAGGAGACGCAGGGCCGCCCGGTACCGCCCCAGCCACAGCAGCACCTCGCCGTGCCAGGTCAGGACCTCCCGCACCACCCGCGGGTCGGCTCCGGCCCGGGCCCGCCGGAGCTGGCGCAACGCCTCCGCGTGGTCGCCCAGCGCCAAGTACGCCTCCGCCATCCGGCACCGCACCCACCACTGGTCCGGCGCGTGCCGCAGGACGGCGCGGCAGGCGGCGATCACGCCCCGGAAGTCGAGCCGCTCGAGGTGCACGGGGACGAACGCCTGGCGCATCCACGAGTAGCGGTTCGGTGCGAGGCGCGCCAGGCGCGGAAACTCCGCCAGCGCCTCGCGCAGGCGACCGAGCTGGCCCGACAGCACCGCGCGATAGTAGGCGAACCAGTGGGGGAAGCGGCCCGAGCGCGAGGCGGCCCGAAGCCGCTGCAGCTCGCGCGCGAGGAAGCGCTCCTCGTTCACCGCCCGGCCGACCCTCCGCCACCACGGCCACTGCAGCGGCAACAACGACTCGAACCGCCCAAGCTTGTCCAGCACCGCCTCGGCCACGCGGAACGCGGCCCGGTAGCGACCGGTGCACATCAGGGCCGAGTAGAACTGCGACCACTCGACGAGGAGCCGGTCCGACGGCGACGCCTCCCACAGCCGCGCCAGCACGGACCGCTCCAGCGCCCGGCCGTACCGGCCGCGATCCACGAGCCGCAGCAGCAGCCGGAAGCGGGAGTCCTCCCCGCCCGTCCGGCCGCGCCGGAACGCGTCCTTCGCGAGCCGCTCGGCCGCCGCCTGTTTTCCCTGCACCAAGAGGACGTCCCCAAGCAGCGTCCGCACGGCGTTGCGGGCGGGATCACCGTCGAGCGCGGCGCGCATCGCCGAGGCGACGCGCCCCAGGTCGGCCGGCCGTCGCGCCAGTCGCGCCAGGAACGCGCGCCGGAAAGGGTCGAACTCGAGCAGCGTCCAGTACCGCGAGCGCGGCGCCTCGCCCTCGCCCGACGCCTCCCGGACGAGCCGCGCGAGCAGCCGGGGCAGCACGCGGGCGGCGCGGGCCGCGAGCGGGCGCACAGCCGCCTCGGCCTCGGCGGGGCGGCTGGAGTTCTCGAGCGACCGGGCACGGGCCAACGGCGACTCGGACCCGGCCGCCGGTGCGTCGTCGTGGTCCACGCCGGAACGGTGAACCCGCGCGGCGGGGGGTGTCAATCGTGGAGCGACAGCCGGGGGCCGCGGAACGGCTTCAGCGCCTCCAGTCCGAACCGTCGCGCGTAGGCGCCGCTGACCCCCACGCACACCGCGTCGTACCGGCACGTCCGGCACTCGACCCGCTTCACCCGCCGGTGCGGCGCGAACTCCGCGCCGGGCTCGACGTAGAGCGCCCCGCGGAACCCGTCCTCGGACTTCCGCGCGTAGGGCGCCGGGTCCCGCAGCACGCAGAGCGGCGGCGCGCACTCGCCGGTGAACGGGTCCACTCGGATGCCCAGTTCCGCGCAGAGCGCGACGGCGCGAGCCAGCGCAGGCGCAACCGTCTCCAGCGGGACCGCCAGCTCGGGAGCCCGGGCCAGGCCCACGTCGTTCATCACCGTGAAGAACAGGCCGGGCGGCCGGCCGTCCGCCCCGCGCAACCGGCCCACGAACCGGACGTACCCGGACAGCGAGCGGACGTTCAGCCGGTTCACCAGGATGTTCAGCGTGACGGCCGCGTCGGCGTAGGCGAGCAGGTTCCGAATGCCCCGGATCGCCTTCGGGAACTGCCCCGACGTCCGCGTGATCCGGTCGTAGGTCTCCTCGCGGTGCGAGTGCAGCGAGACGAAGTGGATGAGGACGCCCGCGGCGTGCAGCCGGTCCGCGAAGCCGGCGTCGGCCAGCCGGACCGCGTTGGTCTGCAGCACCAGGCGCCGCGGCCGGCGCGCGCGGATCCGCGCCACCAGCTCCAGCAGCTCCGGGTGCAACGTCGGCTCGCCCCCGGAGAGGACGATGTTCGCCCCGGGCCGGTCGCCCGTGGCCCGGTCGAGGGCCCTCCGGATCGTCTCCCACTCCGGCCGATGGGGCCGGATCCGGACGAAGCAGAACGGACAGCGCTGGTTGCAGCGGAACTCGACACGGAGGATCTGCTCGCGCTCGAGCCCGTATCCCGGCTCCAGGACGCGCGACGTCCGGGGGTCCGACCGGCCGCGTGGCGCGGCGCCGCCGCCCCCCCGCCCGCGCTTCCGTCGGACGGTCCACAGCGCGGCAAGAGCGTTCTCGGAAGTGCGCAGCCACCGGACCAGCGCGTCCATCAGCGTCGCGACGGGGACGGAGTCGGACGGCGGGAGCGGCGCGTTCCGCGGGGCCGCGTAGAACAACCGGAAGCCGCCCACCTCGGCGTAGCCGCCGGTCGCCGCGGCCGGACTCCGCTGCTCGACCACGAGCTCGAGCGCCGGGCGGGCACCGGCCGGCCGGGAGACCGGCACGCGGAGGCGGTCGGCGAGGACCGGCCTGCCGACGGACCATCCGGAGCTTCCGGCCGCGACCTCCAGGGCCCGGCGCAGGTCGTCCAGCAGGCGCGTCGAGCCGCCGGCCATCAGGACTCCCCGGCCTCCAGCGTCGCCGCCCGCGCGCGGGCAAGCTCGTTCTGGCGCAACGCGTTGGCCAGCGTATCGACGAACGCCAGGAATCCCGGATACCCGAAAAAGGGCCGGTCGTACAGCGCGTGGGTGTAGACCGACGGGAAGCCGAACTCGACCACCGCGGCGTCCGGCAGCGGGACGCTCATGCCGTAGTTGTTCGCGACCAGGAGGTGCAGCTCCCCGTCCAGCAGCTGCCGGCACAGGAAGTGGACGAAGGCCTTCAGCTTCGGCCACGGCAGCCCGGCGACCCCCTCGAGCGCCGGCCGCGCGAGGCCGGCGTGCGCCGGGCGGTTGGTCAGCACGGCGAACCGCAGACGCGCCCCGAGCAGCTCGACGATGTCGCGGAAGCCGGGCACGAGGTGCGGGTCGCCGACATATCCCACCTCGCGGTTCTGGAACAGGAACGGGATCAGCCACTCCAGCCGCGGCCCGATGTCGGCCAGCATGCGATCCACGTAGGCCCGGGCCCGGTCGACGGCGCCGAAACGCTCGCCGAGCACCCGCATCCACTCCTCGCAGGCCCGCAGGCCGAACGGCAGCGGCAGCTCGACGACCTCGGCGCCCGTCCGACGCGCCACCTCCCGCGCCGCCGCGCGGCCGTAGGGCAGCGACAGGATCGTCGCGGCGTCGCCGACACCGCGCAAACCCGCCCAGCTCCCGCCCGACAACCAGACCCCGGTCAGCTCGAGGCCGACCGCCTCGCACATCTCCCGGAGCACGCGCAGGTTGGCGCTGTGGTCGGCCTCATTGCGGTCGTGGAGGTAGCCGACGATCGCGACCTTCCGCGGCCGGGGCCGGCCGCCGGACAGATCGAGCTGCCGCGCCAACGCGTACAGCGTGCGGTCGTAGCCGTCGAGCCAGTCGCCGGACAGCGAGCGGCCGGGGACGTGCGCCACGTCCTTCCGCGTCTCGCGGGCGACCTCGCGGCACAGCCGGTCGTAGTCCGCGCCGGTGATCGCGGCCATCGGCATCGTCGTGAGCAGCGTGCCGCCCGTCGCCGGGCGCGAGGCCACGCGGCGCAGCAGCGCGCGCACCGGCTCCTCGCGCGAGGCAGTCATCATCGAGGGGTGGAGCGCGGTGTTCGCCACCCGGTGGTAACCCGCGACCGAGGTCAGCGTGGACAGCCAGTCGTGGTTGCCCTGGATGTACTGCGTCTTCATGTAGCTGCAGTCGGGGCCCTCCACGACGAGGAAGGCGTCCCGCACGGCGTTGACCCCGAGGTACACGCCGAGCAGGTAGGGGTAGGCGACGCGCATGGAGAAGTCCTCTTCCCCGGCGTCGGCCTCCAGCCGCGCGACCAGCCGCTCCAGCAAACGGCGCTGCCGCTCGCTCCCGGCCGTCACGGCGTCCCCCTCTTCCCCGGCGGCTCGCGGCGCAGTAGCCGTTCACCGCCTCCCCGCGACGTTGGCGAGCCAGTGGCGCGTCGTCGAGGGCTTTGCCCGAGACGATGCGCGGGGGGTCCGGGGGGGACGCAGCGGTCGCCCCGGCGGCCGCATCCGGTCTCCGGCCCGACGTGCGACCAGGCGGTCCCCCCCGGGGAAACGGTTGCGCGGCGCAGCCCTTCGGGCGTGCGCTGCAGCTGGCCGCGGAAGCGTCGGTAGAACGGGGTCCGGCAGATGCCCAGCAGCCGCTCCGCGGTCCGCACGGCGCCCCGCAGCCCCGCCTCGAAGTGCTGCAGCGAGAACAGGTTCTTCCCCGCGCCGGTGATGCGCCAGTCGAAGAAGTGCGAGCTGAAGAACGCCTCCGCCTCGCTCTCCGCGAGCCGTCGGGCCATCCCCTCCGGGGAATCGAACGCCTTCAAGCGGTGGCGCTCGGGCCGCGAGAAGACCGCCTGGATCTCCTCGGCAGCCCGCCGCGCCGTCTCGCGATCCCGCGCCTGGAGCAAGACGTCGAGCCTGAAGCCCAGCTCCTCGAGCATCGCCACCAGCGGCACGCCGGCCGTGGCGGCCGGGCGCGTGAGGTAGTAGGTCTGGTCGCAGCGCACGACGAAGCCGAGCCGCCGGCCTTCGACCTCGGTCTGCAGCTCCGCGAACCGGGCCTGGACGCCGGCCGCGGCGGCCTCGAGCGCCCGGCGTCGCCTGGCCGACAGGCCGAACCGGCCGCCGACCGCCTCGAGCCACCCCAGCGTCCCCGCGAAGCCGTACGGCGCGGGCGGGTCCAGGTGCGGGATGCGGCTGCCGGAGACCAGCTGGTCGTACAGGTGCTGCCAGAGCTGGTTCGGCAGGAACACGTTGCAGGCCGCCTCGGGCAGGCGGTCGACGCGCTCGAGCGTCAGCTCGGGCAGCAGCACGCCGCGGACCTCCACGTCCAGGCAGGCCAGCAGCGCACGCAACTCGTCCAACGCGGGGTCCTCGCGGAAGCCGATCAGGTTCACGCTGCGCGGCCGCGGGGCCTTCGCCTTCCGCTCCGCCGCGAGCCGCCGGGTCACGAGCACGTCCTCGAACACGTTGACCATCGAGCGCGGGGTGACGGTGAGGTAGAGCAGCGGACAGCCGCTCCGCGCCCGGAAGCGGTTCACCTCCGACTCGACGTCCTCGCCGTTCACCACCGGCGTGCACGTGTTGCTGATGAACAGCGTCTTGCCGGCGCGCCGGTACACCCGCTCGGCCTGCGCCAGCAGCCGGCGGAACTTCCCCGCGTTGCCCATGATCACGTCGTCCTCGTCGAGGTCCGACGTCATCATCCCCTCGGCCGCCGCGGCGACCAGGTCCTGCCGCACGCCCGCCGCGGCGCCGTACCGCACGCGGTTGTCCCACGGGTGGTTGACCAGCCAGACGATCGGCGCGATGCCGTGCGGGTTCACGTGCAGGCACTCGCAGTCGCTGTGCTGGACGAAGGTGAACAGCACGCCCGGGTCGAGCGAGTCGAGCTGCTCGCGCGCCAGCTCGCCGCCGGCGAAGAAGTCGGCGTACGCGTCCTCCCCGCCCCAGGTATCCAGCAACGAGCCCGGACGGTCGCCCTCGTCGACGCTCGGCGGCATCGCCAGCGTCGAGGCCCCCAGCTCCGGGTCCGCGGCGACCGCCGCCTCCAGCGACTCGAGCGTCCTCCCCTGCAGCCGTTTCGGCGCGTGGGCCCGGATCGCCTCGAGCAGCTCGACCGGCAGGTCCTTGCCGCGGTAGTACACGACCAGCTCGGGGGTCGTCACCAGCCCCTCGGCGTCCGCCGTCCGTCGCTCGATGCGGATCACGACCTCCCGGTCGTCCACCACGACGCCGGCCTCCAGGGCGCGGTCGAGCCAGGCCACGGTGCGCAGGTGGTAGCGCCCGCGGGTCTCCGAGATCCCGAGCAGCTCCTCGACCAGCAGGCGCGTGCGGGCGCCGGCGGCGACGCAGCGGCCGCCGAGCCGTGCGGAGGGGGAAGCCGGTGTCTTGCGGGTGGCTACCACGAGTCCATGAACCTGTAGAACTCTTCGTCCTCCAGCGGCGTCGGGAGGACGCAGCGGCGCTTGTCCAGCTTCTCGAGCGCCCCGGCCAGGGTGCGCAACGCCCGGCTGCTCGGACCGCTCGGGGCGTGTTCCACGACGGTGCACCGGCGACGCTCGCTCTCCAGGATCTTCGGATCGCGCGCGAGCGTCGCCAGGATGCTGGTCGATAGCCGCCGGGCGAACTCGCGCAGCTTGTCCCGCCGCGCGTCGGGGCCCCGCAGGTTGGTCACCAGACCGGCCAGCACCACGCCGTTGTCCTGGTACGCGTGCACCGCGCGGGAGATGTTGTTCGCCGCGTACAGCGCCATCGGCTCCTCGGAGGTGACGATCACCACGCGGTCGGCGAACCCGAGGCGCAACGGCGCGGCAAAGCCGCCGCACACCACGTCCCCCAGCACGTCGAACACGATCGCGTCGTAGCGCCCGGGCTCCATCAACCCGGTCTCCTCCATGTACTCCAGCATGCGGGCCACGCCGCGCCCGGCGCACCCGAGCCCCGGCGACGGACCGCCCGACTCGCAGCAGTGGATCCCCAGCCGCCCCTCGTGGATGATCGGCTCCTGCCCCCCGCCGCCCGGCGCGTCGCCCAGCACCTCCATCACCGTCCGCAGCTTGACCCCGGGCGGCAGCAGCCGCACCGCCGAGTCGTGCTTCGGGTCGCAGCCGACGTGCAGGACCCTGCGCCCGCTCTTCGCCAGCACGGCCGAGAGCCCCGTCGCAACGACCGATTTCCCGATGCCCCCCTTTCCGTAGATCGCAACCCGCAGCGGCGTAGGCTTCTTCATCGCACGAACCCTACCACGCGGCCCGCCCTCCGTCGACGTGACCCTGGGCGCGGTTGGAGGCCCTCAGTCGCCCCGGATCGGCCGCAGCTCGTCGAGGCCGAAGGCCAGGGCGTAGGGGCGCGGGACTCCGAGGCAGCGCGACGTCTCGCGACAGCCGCGGCAGCGGGCCGCCTTCACGAACGGCCGGGACAGGTCCTCGTAGCCGGTCTCGCGCACGCCGACCCGGTACTCGGCCCGCCGCGGCCGCTCGGAAGGACGCAACACGCAGGCCGGCATCGTCGCGTGCGTCGAGGAGCGCAGCGGCAGCATCTCCCATCCGAGCTCCCGCGCAACGCGGGCCGCCCGACGAAGGACCTCGACGACCTCCCGGTAGCGGACCAGGCTCCGGGCGGCCCGCGGGTTCCACTCCGGACAGATCAGCGTCGAGAAGTGCAACACGGGCCGCCGCAGGCCCGGGAACGCCCGCGGCATCCGCCGCACGTACGCCTCGACGTGCCCGACGTTCTCGCGGCATACGACCGCGTTGAGCGTCACCGCGTGCCCCGCCGCCAGCAGTCGTCGGGTTCCGGCGACCGCCTGGCCGAGCTGCCCGCGGCTGCCGGTGCACCGGTCGTAGGCCGCCTCGTCCAGCGCGTGCAGCGAGACGAAGAACTTGAGGCGCGGGTCGCGCGGGAGGTCGGTCGGATCCAGCGCCGTCGCGAAGCGGACGGCATTCGTCTGGACCTGCACCTCCCCGCGCGGCAGCGCCTCCAGCGCCGCGCGCACCTCGCCGGGAAAGCCCCGCCGCAGCGTCGGCTCGCCCCCGGTCAGCGACACCAGCGCGCCGGGCAGCAGCTCTCCCACGGCCCGGAAGCAGGCCCGGAGCACCTCGCCGCTCGGCTCGGCGTGCTTGGGCCCCGAGCAGAACGGGCAGGCCTGGTTGCAGCGCGACGTCGCCCGCACCAGCACCTCGACCCCTTCCCCGGGACGCGGACGCCGGCCGCGCCCCGCCGTCGGCGAGGAGCGCTCGACGGTGACGAACGGGAACATCGCGGCCAGCGACTCCTCGGGCCGCCCTCCCCGCGCCCCGAGCGCCGCGAACCCCGCCAGCCCTTCCGGGAACGAGCCTTCGCCACGCGAGAGCAGGCCGTGGATCCGCTCCAGCCACCGGCCGCCGTCCGGTCCCGGGTCCCCCGCTCCGTCGTAACCCACGAGGAGCCGCTCGGTGCGCCGCCATCCCTGCAGCCCCTCGCGCCAGGGCCGCGCCGTGACGACGAACGCCCGGCCGCCTTCCAGTTCGAGCGCGAGGCGCAGCGTGCCGTCGTGGAGCGAGGCGGACCGGAGCGGCGCGCCGCCCTGCCGCAGCGCCTCCACAAGCCGCGCAACCCACCCGCCGCCGTCCGCCACCACGTCGAGCGCGGGCCTGCGCAAGGTCACCGCCGCCCCCTTTCCCCAACGTGGTCGTCGTCGTGGTCGTGGTCGTCGTCGGGCAGCATCCGAGGCCTCCCAACGTGGTCGTCGTCATGGTCGGCGAGTTTCGCGCCGGCCAGGGCCGCGGCGAAGGCCCGCGCGGCGGCGAGCCGCGCGGGCGAATCGAGCGGATGCGTGGTCGGGTAGGTCAGCCGGAACGCGCCCGCTTCCAGGAAGGCCGGCGCGCCGGGCCGGCGCGGGAACAGATCGAGCTCCACGCGGTCGCCGCGCTCGACGAGGACCACACGGACGCACTCCGGGCCCGTCGTGCCCCACGAGTCCAGGGCGAAGCCGGCGAAGCGCGGCCGGCGTCGCTGCAGCTTCCCGAGCAGCCCGGCGGTGTCCCGCGTGAACGGCGTCTCCGCACGTGGCTCGGGCGTCGCCGGCAGCCGACGTTCCGGACCGCGCGCCCGTAGCACATCGACCATTCCCCGCCAGAATTCCGCCTGCAGCGCCCGTTCGTGCCACCACAGGAACGCCCGGGCCGACAGGCCGATCAGCGGCCGGCCGCGCCGCAGCACCAGCGTCCGCTCGTCCTCCAGCACCAGCTCGTCGCCGCGGCAGACCGCCTCGACGAGCGGCCCGGAGCCGCCGACGACGCCGGCGCGGTAGCGGAACCGCTCGCCGGGCTCGTCGCGGGGCACCAGCTCGACCGCCTGGCCCTGCACCTCGCGGAACAACAGCACGGGATGGCGGCACCGCTCGAGCTGCCGGCGGCCTTCGGCGCCCCAGGCGCGGATCATGCTGCGGGCCCGGGCGACGGAGGCCCGGCAGGCCGCCGAGCACGGGACGTACTCGAGCCACGGGGCGAGCGGGTTCATTTCCGGCGGCACGCGGCCGGGGACGGCGACGCGGCGCGCCACGTGGAGCCAGAACACGTTGTCCACCAGCGGCGGCCGTTCCTGGGAAAAACCCCGCGCACAGCACTTCGGGTAACCGAGCGCGATGCCCATCCGGGTCACGGCGTCCCGCAGCTCGGGCCCGGGCCGCGCACGCTCGATCCGCTCGGCCAGCTCCACGGCGGCGGCGACGTCCCGCGATCGGCGCCCGACGAAGACCTCCCACGCCTCGCCGCCCGCACGGCTGCCTCGACGGCGAGCCCGTACGTTCGGCAGCTCCGGGTCGCGCCGGAAACGGTCGCACTCGGTCGCGGTGAGCGGCTCGACCTTGATCGCCGGCTTGTGCGCCAGCAGCACCGGCAGCGGCAGCCGACCGCGGTCGTCGGCGCCGCCGCGCCATTCCGCGTGCCGCACCCACGCCTCGTGCCGCGGCGGGGCGGACGCCTTCGCCGCCCGGGACGTCCGCGCCGCTCCGGTCCCATGCTCGGCCGCGCGCAGGAGCGCCGCGGGGGCGAGCCTCTTCCCCGAGGCCGCGGCGAGCATCGCGGCGTCCGTCATCGCGAGCGCCGCGGCGACGCTGCGCGCGGTCACGCCGCGGCCGAGCGTTCCCTTCTTCTTCGCCACGCGGCGCGAGAGCGGGTCGGACGCCGCGGCGACGTCCGCGTCGAGGCGGACCAGGATGCGGCAGAGGCTCTCCATCTCCGGCCGCGCGAAGCGCCACGGAATCTCCGTCTCGTAGAGGTTGCGGCGCGCGGTATCGAGCAGCGGGTCGGCGTAGCGGCGGACGAGCAGCCCGTCGCGCCGGGCCGCCTCGACCAGCGGCAGGCCGCGGAAGAGACGCAGGCGACCGGTGAACAGCTTGCCGACGATCCCCTCGAGCCCGAGCGCCCCGACGACGGCCAGGTCGAGCGCCAGTTCGGCCGGCGTCGTCCACGGCGTCATCGTGATCATGCTCAGCCCGCCGTGCTCGCGGAAGCCGAACCCGGCGGGAAACTCGCGCTCCAGGTCGAACAGCAGCCGGACCGCGCGCAGCGTCTGCTCCGGCCGCAGCCCCTTGTTCAGCCGGTCGAGCGCCGCGGTGCCGAAGCTCTCGGCCCCGAGAAGGCTCAGCTCGAGCCGCACGCCGGACCCGTCGAGCGCGCGCAGCGCCCGCCGCAGCGGCTCGGCGGCGGCCAGGAAGTGGTCCACCCGCGAGTCGAGCAGCAGGCCCAGCGGGCGCCGGCCGAAGCGCAGCGCCTCGCGCGCCACGGCCCCGACATGGCGCAGGGCCGCCTCGCCCAGCAGGCGGATCCGGAGCCCGCGGCCCTCCGTCCCCGGCAGCGTCCGGTCGATCGCGGCGAGCTGGCGCCGCAGCAGCTCCGGCGGGGGCGTCGTCCACCGGCCCGCCTCCGGCCGGCCGCAGAAGGAGCACCCGCCCTTGCGGAAGCACCCCTCGAACGTCAGCCCCGCCAGGAAGGCGCTCGCGCGGAACGGCCGGTTGTACGTGCACTCCTCGCCCAGGAAGACGAACGGCAGCGGGTCCATCGTCTCCGCCGCCTCGTTCGCCGCCTCGAGCCCGTAGTGCGGCTCGACGTTCTGGAACAGCCCCGTGCCCTGCACGGCGGCGTCGCGCCGGCCGAGGACCGCGTCGAGCGACGTGCGGGCGAGGTCGAGCTGCGGAACGTCCCCGGTGTCGGCCGCGCCGGTCCCGCCGTCGGTCAGGACGGCCTCCTCCGTGCGACCGGCCGCGGCGGCCGCGCGCCGCACGCCGGGCGACGGCGTCATGTTGAACAGCACGAGGTCGGGACGAAACGCGCGGGCCGCCGCCCGCAGCCGCGCCTCGTCCTCGCGCGGCAGCGGCACCCCCCCGCCCTCGACGCCCGCCGGAGCGGCCGCCGGAACGCCGAACCGGAGCCAGCGCGCGGGCCGGCCCGCGGACCGCGCGTAGCCGAGAACGAACGGGAACAGCAGCGCGCGATGGAAGCGGTCGGTGGCCGCGAACTCCACGAGCAGCAGGCGTTTCGCCCCGCCCTTGGGCGCCTTCCCGGGCACGCGGCCAATCTGCGGGATCGCCTCCGGGGTGTCAAGGCGGCGACAGGCGACGACAGGCGACGGACGGGCGGCTCGAGCGCCGCTCAACTCCTCGGGGCGAGCATCTTGCGGCGGACCGCCTCGTTGAACTCCCCGCGCTCGCGCCACTCGTCGCGCGAGTTGACGTGCACCGCCGGACAGACCCGCTTCCAGGAAGGGTCGAGGAACCGGGCGAGCCGGCGCACCGTGGCGGGCCGGTCGAGGTCCTCCGTGTCGAGCTGCAGGTAGCCACCGAAGCGCGGCGCGGCCCGTTCGATCAGCCGGTGGGTCTTGTCGAAGTGCCAGCCGAGCCGTTGATCGAGCGACATGCGCTCCCAGGCGGCGTGGGTCGTCTCGCCGAAATGAAACGCCGCCAGGCGCAGCGTGTACTCCGGCAGGTCCGTGCGGCACGCCTCCTTCGTCATGTGGATCGCCATCGCCGGGCGCCAGTGGATGATCTGCGCCAACGAACGGATGCACTCGGCGCGGTCCCGCCGCCGGAGGTGGACCAGCTTCAGGCGGGGGCCGTGGAGTTCGAGGAGCAGATCGAGGGCGAACTGGTAGGTGGTCCCGGCGACGGCGTGGGCCGGAAGCTGCGCCAGCAGGTCGCGCAACGCCCGGCGGTGCAGCTCCAGGCCGGTCTCGTGGTAGCGGCTCAGCAGGTTGCAGACGTGGTCGGCGTATAGCTCGTGCTCCGACACCCAGCGGCGCCCGTTCGCCGCCGCCAGGTCGCCGATCAGGCGCGCCAGCGACATCGTCCCGTCGCGGCCCGTGCCGGCGACGACCACCTGTAACCGTGGGATCCGGCGATGCGGACCGTCCTTCGTCGCAGCCATGCTCATTCTCCCCGCTCCTCGCCGCCATAGACGAAGCCGCCCAGCGGCAGCCGATCGGCATGGCGTCGGACCAGGGCGGCGAACGCCGCATCGTCGAGCGCGCTCTCGGCGGTGTACTCCAGGTCGAAGACGTTGAGGTCCCGGTCCCGCCCGGGGACCGGGCGGATCCCCAAGGCGTCCGGCTCCCGCCAGGGCCGCGTGCCGCAGGCGAGGTGGAAGCGCGAGATCGAGACCGCCGGCACCAGCTCCCGGTGTTCCGCCAGCCACTCCAGCGTCCGCTCCAGCGCCTCCGGCGGCAGGCCCGGGTAGTCGAGCACGAACACCATCACCCCGACCCCGGCCCGGTGGAGGTTGCGGAGGCCGCGCAACGCGGTTTCGAGCTGCAGCCCCTTGTGGATCCGCCGGAGCTCCGCGTCGTCGGCGACCTCCAGGCCCAGGTCGAGCCGCGTGCAGCCGCCCGCGACGAGCATCCGGCAGAACTCCAGATCGTACTCGCGGTGGAACCGGGCCAGCGAGTCCCAAGTGAAGCCGAGGCCCTCGCGTCGGTTCAGCTCGCAGAGCTGCTGCATGACGCCGGGCGAAACCAGGTTGTCGGCCGTCGTGAACTGCCGGATGCCGTGCCGCTCGCCGACCCGGCGGATGTGTCCGGCCAGGGCCCGCAGGTGCCCCTTCGTCAGCCGCGCCTCCTTCGGCGAGGCATGGTGCCGGTTCGTCTCGGGGAGAACGTGGGAGCAGACGGCGCAGCGGCCCCAGTAGCAGCCGCGCGCGAGCCGCAGGATCAGCTTCCGCTCCGGATACAGGTCCAACGGCAGATCGTCGTATTCGGGCAGGGCGATCGCCTCGAGCGGTCGCGGGGTCGGCGAGGACGTGCGACCGGCAAGAGCGGCCTCCCGATCGACCACCCCGGGCAGCCCCGCGACAGGCTGGCCCTCCGTCGCGGCCCGGGCCAGCGCGACGAAACTCGTCTCGGCCTCGCCCGGCAGCACGGCGTCGAACCGGTCGAACAGCTCGGGCACGGCGCCGAGCCGCGGAGCGGCATAGCTGCACCAGGCCCCACCGGCGACCAGCATCGCTCCGGGGATCAGGCGCCGCACGCTGCGGGCCAGACGCAACGCCGGGGCGAGCTGCAGCGGCGACCAGAGGGCGATCCCGAAGATCCGCGGCGTCCGCGTGGCGAACAACGCCTCCAACCGTGCAGCGTAGAACGGGTCGAGCAGCGGATCGGGCCGGTCGGCCGCGGCCAGGAGGTCCTCCATCCGGTAGCTCGCCGGCGCGAAGTGCAGGTGCTGCAGGAGGCGCAGCAGCCGCGCGCGAAAGTCCGGATCCCGCGCTCCCCAGCGGGCCAGGCCGGCCAACACCACGGAACGGAAATCGCGCGGGTCGCGCCATCTGGAAGGCAGTCGCTCGAACTCCTCGCGCCAGTCCCCGAGGATCTGGTGCGGACGAAGGTGGCACGACTTCTGCGTCCGCCGCTCGATCACCCGGATCGGCTCGAAGGGATCCGCCGCGGAATCGTCCACCCCGCTTCGCCCCGGCCGGCCCGGGCCGGCCGGCCGTGCAGGGTTCCATCCGAGCGCCCGGGCGATCGCGGTCAGCAGCCGGGACGGCTGCGCCGCGGCCTCCCGCCACTCCTCCACGGACCCGGCCGGGAAACGCTCGACCAGCCGCGCCGGCCCGGACAACCGGCCCAACTCCCGCACGAGGAACTCGACATTCCAGTCCGCCTGACGTACCTCGAAGCCGCCACGCCGCAGGTTGGCCGTCAGGACCGGAAGGCCAACCTCGGGCACCAGAACCGAGTAGTCGAACGGGGGGAAAACGAGGTCGATCTGCATCGCGCGTCCGGCACGGGGAAGCGCCCGGGCGCTCCCGGGGCCAACTTGGCACAGCCGCGCCGAGGGAGCAATCCCTGCGCCGGATTCGTCCCTCCGCCTTGTCCCGATCGCATCGATCTGCTAGCGGTGAGCCGTGGTGGACGACCTGACACCCGGAAACCGGCCGGCCGGCCCCCGAAAGCCCGCCGCGGGTCGAACCGGCGTGCGCGGGTCCGCCGCCCCGCGCGTCGCGCCCCGCGTGCTCCGCAAGGACCTGACCTGCTCCCCGCCCCACGCGGTCTTCATCGACATCTGCAACCTGTGCGGGCTGCGGTGCCCCTGCTGCCCCACCGGCCGCCGGGAGCGATCGTTCCCGCACCGGGTGCTGACGGCCGAACGCTTCGCCGTGCTCCTCGAGCGTGTCGCGCCGTTCGCTGAAACGCTCACCCTGCACAACTGGGGCGAGCCGTTCCTGAACCCGGAACTCCACGAGATCATCACGCTGGCCGCCGGGTCCGGACGCCGCGTCCACGCCGACTCCAACTTCAACTTCCCGGCCCTCGACCGGGCCGCGGCCGAGCGTCTGGTGCGGTCGGGGCTGCGCAGCCTGCACGCCTCGATCGATGGCACCAGCCAGACGGCGTACGAGCGGTACCGGGTCGGCGGCGACCTGGCGCTGGCGATGCACAACCTGCGCCGCCTGGCCGAGGCCCGCGACCGCCTGCGCGTGCCGATCGAGCTGGCCTGGAAGTTCATCGTCCATCGCCACAACGAGCACGAGTTGGAGGCCGCCGTCCGGTCGGCGCGGGAGCTCGGCGTGCCGATCCTCTTCCAACTCCTCTCGACCGACGGCGACCCCGACTGGCTCTCGTCGTTCCACGACCGGAGCGACCGGCTTCCGCCCGGAGCACCGCTCGAGGTCGAGCTGGCGGGCGAAATGTTCCGGATCGCCTGGCAGAACCACGTGCCCACGAGCCGCTACTTGGGCCGACGGGACCCGGCCCTGGATCCTGCCCGGCCCCCGCGGCGCCGGTCGTTCCCCGTGAACATCGTCGAGTTGGCGCTCGACCCGCGACTCCCCTGGTGCTGCCGGCACCCGTTCGAGACGCTGTACGTCAACTCGGACGGGTCGGTGACGCCCTGCTGCACGGCGTGGGGCACGAACATGACCGTGGGCAACCTGCTCGAGCAGCCGTTCGAGGAGGTCTGGAACGGGCCCGCGATGCGCGCCTGCCGAGGCTACCTGCTCGACCCGTTCTCCGGGCACCAGGGACGGTCGGTCTGCGAGACCCAGCCGTGCGAGTTCCGGGACATGGCCTTCGGGCGACGGTGAGAAGGGCATGGCGATCCGAGGCGCCGGGAGCAAGCGGACCGCACGCGACTTCGTGCTGACGCGGGACGGATTCGACACGCTCGCGCGGAGCCTCCGGACGCGCGCCTCCCGCGGGCAGGCCGCGCCGGTCCGGCTGCGCGGACCGGTGTTCGACGGGTCGGTGACCGACTTCGTGCGCACCGCCGTCCCGCTGCCCCTGGCGGCGGAGCGGCTGCCGGGAATCCTGGCCGACGCGACGGCGGGCGGCGTTCCCGTCGTCGTCGCGGCCGACTCGGACCTGCCGCCCTGCTGCCTGGGACCGGAGCTCCGCCGCCACGAGGCGCTGCAAGCGGGACCGGGCGCGGCGCCGTCGCACGCGGATCGCTACTTCGGCGCGGCCTGCCGCGGCTGCGCCCTGTCCGACCGCTGCCCGGGACTGTCGTGCGCGTACGCGGTGCTGGTGGGCGACGACGGACTGCGCCGCCTCCGGCCGAACGATCTGCCCACCGGCCTCCGGCCGCGGGCGAGACGTCCCGCCCGGCGCGTCGGTCCTGCGGATTGGCGAAAGCAGGCCCGCGAGACGCTGACCGGACGGCCCGGACGCGCCTTGCGGGTCGGCGACCTCCTGCCCCTCGACCGCCTCCCCGCGCTCGCCTGCATCCTGCCATGGACCCGTCTCGACCTGTTCCCCGGCGGCAAACCGCCCGCGCGGCACACCTACGGGCCGTGCTGTTCCGTCTTCCCCAAGGAGATGCGATCCGCGCCGCCCGGCGCGTCGCCGGCAGAACTGTTCGACTCCGATTGGATGCAGGACTTCCGCCGCGCCATGCTCGCGGGCGAGCCCGAGCGGCTCTGCCGGGAGACCTGCCCGATGCTCCAGATGCGCAACGCACGGCTGGAAGATCACGTGCTCGCCGGCGGGCCGGCGCCGTTCGTCGAGGCACAGCTCGACCGCGTCGAGGCGATCCTGGACGGTCGCCTGCGCCTCGACATGGGGCCCGAGATGCTGCACCTGCCGCCCGTCTCCGCCTGCAACTACGACTGCCTGATGTGCGAATGGGGCGAGGACGGGACGCTCGACGACGAGCTGTCCGACGTGTTCTGGACCGGCCTCGGACGCCTCCTGCCCGGCCTGAAGCGCGTACTCGTCTCGTCCGCCGGCGAGCCGCTGCTGTCGCCGGCGTTCCGCCGCTTCGTCGCCTCCTTTCCGTTCGCCGACGCCCCGTGGCTCGAGCTGACGATGGTCACCAACGCCTCGCTCCTCGACGAGCGCACCGTCGAGACGCTCGGCCGCGTCCCGCGCTGCGACGTCGTCGTCAGCCTGAACGCCGCCACGGCGGCGACCTACCGGCGGGTCAATCGCGGCCTGCCGCTCGCGAGAATTCGGCCGAAGATCGACCTGCTGCGAACCGCCTTCGCCGACGGCCGGCTGCGAGGCGGTCTCGTCTACAGCATGGTGCTGCTGCGGGCCAACCACCACGAACTGGTCGACTTCTGCGAGCTGGCCGAGCGGGACGGGGCGGGCGTGCGGCTGATGCTGCCGTACTACGACCGCGGCGGCCAAAGCAGCCTGACGGATCGGCGGGTCATGGAGACGTCCCTGGCCGACCTGGAAACCGTCCTTCGCGAGCGCTGCGGGAAAGGCTGGTGGAACAACTGGATCCGCGACGTGCTGTTCGTCGCCAAGCTGCTCCGCCGCCGACTGGACGACGGGGTGGAGGCGCCGCTTCCGTGAAGAAGGCACACCGACCCAAGAAGGACCGGGCGAAGAGGAAGCCCCCGGCGAGGAAGCGGCCGGACCCGTTCGTTCGGCTGGCCGAGCGGCTCGACGACCCGCGACAAGTGCCTTCGCTGCCGAAGATCCTCGCCCTGATGGTGACCCCGCGAGAGGCCGAGCTGCTCCTGGCGCTGCCGGCAACCCTCGAACAGCTCCTCGCGTGGACGGATGCCCGCCGCCGCGAGCTGCGGGCCACCCTCCGGAAGGCCTGCCGTTCGGGGCTGGTGCTGGAGCTCTGCGGGCCGGGCGGCGAGCCGCGGTACGCGTTCCCGGACGTCTACGTGGACAACATCCTGTGCGACGCCCGCAACAACCGGCTGGGTTCCCGCTTCCGCGCGCTCTGGCAGAGTTGGACGCGCGAGCACCGGGCCCGCCGGCGGTTCGACCTCGGCCCGGACGCCCGTCCCGGCTTCCGCGTGCTCCCGGCCAACCTCCCCCGCGGGAAGGGCCGCGCCGTCGTGCCGTCCGTCGATGCCCGCGCGATCGTCCGCGCCGCCCGGCGGCGCGTGCTCCAGCAATGCGCCTGTCGCTTCCGCAGCACGACCTGCGAGAAGCCGCACGACGACATCTGCCTCGTCTTCGACCACCTGGCCGACGAGGCGGTCGCCCGCGGCTGCGGCCGGGAAGTCTCGGTGACGGAGGCGCTGGACGCCCTCGAGCGCGGAACGCGCGCCGGCCTGGTCCACACGTCGAGCGCCGACTACCTGACACCGGCCCGTTCGGGCACCGAGTTCATCTGCAGCTGCTGCCCGTGCAGCTGCGAACTGCTCGAATCCTACATGGCTTCCGGCCGGAAGCTCGGGTTCGTCACGCACTACCGGGCGGAGGTCGACGCCGCGAAATGCACCGGTTGCGGGAACTGCCTTGGCCGCTGCGGCTTCGGGGCGCTGAGCCTCCGGGAAGGGGCACTGCGGATCGACGACGGGCTGTGCGTCGGCTGCGGGCTGTGCCTGCGGGCCTGCCCGACCCACGCGCTGTCGCTGCGTTTCACCCCGTCCGCCTACGAGGCCCGGCGGGTGAACCGGCACGTCATCAACCCGCGCCGATAGCCGAGGATGCCGCTTCGCGCGCCGCGTGGCGCAGCCCCCTGCGCCCCTGCAGCGCGGCGCCGGGCCCGATCCGACCGTGCCGCCGCCGCCCGGCGCTCCGCGCCCGCATCAGCGGCGTCGCCCGGAGTCATCCACCAACGCGTACAACGAAGGCGGTGCCTCCGGCGGACCCTTGTACTCACCCAGGACGAAGCTGCCGGGGTAGTCCACGCCGCAGATCGAGCGGATCTCGCTCCGCAGGATCTCGTCGGGACCCCGGCCGCCGTCGATCGCCGCGAGAATCCGTCCCACGATCCGCCCCCGGTCGGCCACGAACCAGCGCCGGATGGCCTCGGCGTCCCGCAGCCCGTCGAGCACGGTCGTCATCAGCGTCAGCACGAAGCCGAGCCGGCCGATCCGCAAGGTCTGGGCCGCCGAAGAAGTGGGAGTCTCGAGGCAGAAGTAGGGCGGCCGGTCCAGGTACCCCAGCCCCATCTCCGACGCGCGCCGCCGCAGGCGCGTGCCGCGAAGCACCATCAGGTGGTAGACGCGCAGCCGGAAGTAGCCCAGGCCGAACAGCCGTTCGAGCGTCGCGCGAAAGGTCGCCGGCGTCTCCTTCGGCAACGGATACATCAGCTCGACGACCATGCGCGAACGCAGGTCCTCCGGCACGGCAACGAACGGCGCGAGCCCCTGCCCGCCCCAGGCACGGTTGACGGCGCAGGCCGCGGGCCGGTGGCCCGTCTGCAGCCCGACCGTGATCCGCCGGACCGGCAGCCGTTCCACCAGTTCCCGTATCCCGGGGCGGGCGATCGAGCCCGGGTTCGTGAACAGGTTGAACGCGAAGTCGGACCCGCGCCGACGCACGAGCCCGGCGATCGTCTCCAGCAACTCGTGGTCCGCGCCGTACAACTCGAGCAGGTCGTAGTCGAACAGGATCAGCTTGCGCAGCCGGGTCTGCGCGATCAGCGTCTCGAGCTCCTCGAGTACCTTGGCCCGGCTCTTCTGCCGCATCGGCTGCCGCGCCCACAGGCAATAGTCGCATGCGTTGCGGCAACCGCGGGTCGTCAGGTACCAGCCGATCCCGCCGATGTTCCGCCGCTCCGCCCGGTAGTAGTTCGGGATCTCATCGATGTCGCAGACCGCGGGCGCCGAGCGATTGTGGATCCACCGCCCCCCGCGACGGAACGACACGTTCGCGATCCTGCGGAAGTCCCGGTCCGGCAGCCGCTCGAGGATGGCGCGCAACGGCAGCTCGCCGTCGCCCTCCACGAGGACGTCGAACGCCGGGAACAGCGCGGCGAACTCGCGCCGGTCATAGACCTCCGGACCGCCGGCCACCGTCAATACCCCGGGCGCCAGGCGTTTCAACGTGCGGGCCAGCTCGTGCAGCGCCGGACTGTTCCAGCAGTACAGGCTGAACGCCAGGATCCCGGGACGGCGGCGCAGGACGGCGCCGAGCAGGTTCAGGTCGTCCTCGTCGGTCAGTCCGCGCTGGTGCGAGGGCAGGCTCGAGAGGTCCGGAATCTCGATGTCGTAGGTCCGGCGCAGGCGGGGGACCGTCTCGAGGTACGCCTTGAGCTGATAGGCGGCGTTGTGGAAGAACACCGCCGCGCTCATCTCGCTGCGGTTGGCGTGGTACTGGTTGACGAACACCAGCCGGGTCCTGGGCATGCCGCATCCCCTGGCCGGCTCGCCCGGCCCCCAGGAGTCTGACAGTCCGCCGCACGCCGGGTCAAGCGGCCGACCGCGAGCAGTCGCCGAGTTCGGCTCGCACGATTGACGGAACGATCGGTTTCCCCTATGGGCCGAAGTGGTCCGCCGCCGGGCGGCGGAGCCGCGAGGATCACATGGCCAAGCGCCTGCCGCTGCTCGACACCCCGCTGCGCATCAGCGCGCCGTACAACCACGACCCCGACTACGTCGCGAAGGTCCTCGAGCCGTGGAAGGCGTGCATCGGCGAGGTCTACCTCCCGGTCCACGAGGTGTACTGCCACACGGGCCGGCCGTGGACCGGACCGCACGACCCCGACGTCTACGACCGGCAGGTGGCGAAGCTGGCCCGCGCCTGCCGCCGCCTCCGCATCCCGCTCAACTTCGTCGCCAACCAGCTCGGCTCGCCGCACCGCACGACCCTGCTGGGGCGCGAGATCCTGCGCCTCCACGGGACCTACCCCCGGAGCGTCTTCACGCTGAGCGATTTCGAGCTGGCGGTCGAGCTGCATCGCCGGCAGCCGAAGCTCGCGCTCCAGCCGTCCACCGTCGCGCACGTCGGCGACCCCGTAGCCGCCTGGTACTGGAAGTCCGAGGTCGGCAGCCGCGGCATCACGCTCCATCGCGCCGCCAACAAGCGACTCGACGCCATCCGCGCCATCCGCAAGCTCGGCCTGACCGTGCGGGTCGTGGCCAACGACAAGTGCCTGCCCGACTGCCCGACCGAACGCAACCACGGCACGCAGATCCAACTCTACGACGAGGTGCGCCACGCCTGGCCCGAGCCCGGCGCCTTCTCGGGCTACGTCGGCTGCCGCCGCTGCAGCCTCAAGCTCAAGCACGAGCAGTTCTGGCTCGTGGCGATCAAGGACATCCTCCCGGGACATCTGCGCCACCTGGTCGGGCTGGTGGAGCTGGTCAAGCTCAGCGGCCGCGGCACCCCCACCCCGAGCATCGTCGCCTCGATCGAGCGCTACGCGGCGATGAAGGACCTGACCAACGACGGACCGTTCTACCGCGAGCCGCCCGAGGCCTGGGATCGGATCACCACCTGCGACCGGGCCTGCGCGGTCTGCGGCTGGTGCGAGGCCCACCTGGTCCGCCTGCCGACCCCCAAGGACTTCGGCCGCGACGGCAAGGGCTGACCGCCGCGCGCGCCGTATCCGGGCGCCGCCGCATGTCGTAGGATCCCCCCGATGCGCTTCCTGCTCGTCAACCCGCCCGTCCTCGCCGTCGACGAGCTGCAGGTGTACGCCTACGCCGACGTCTTCCCGTACGGCCTGCACCAGATCGCGACGCTGCTGCGCGACCAGGGCCACGAGGTCCGGCTGCTCGACATGATGGGGTACCTCGAGGGCGACTACGACCGCGCGCTGCGCCCGGAAACCCGCGTCGCCCGGAAGCCGTGCGGCGACAACCGGACCCGGCTCGTCCGCGACGTCCATCTGTACGGCCGCGACTTCGCCTGGCTGGACGAGCGTCTCGCGGAGCTGGAGCCGCCGGACGAGGTGCTGGTCACCTGCTGCATCACCTTCAACTGGGAGCCGGCGCACCGGGTCGTCGCCGCCTGCCGCCGTGCCTTCCCGAAGGCCCGTGTCCGGTTCGGCGGCTTCTATCCGACGACGTTCCCCGAGCACGCAACCCGGAGCGGCGCCGACGAGGTGTTCCGCGGGCGCTGGGCGGAGGCCGACCGGGTCTTCCCCCGCCTGGCGCCGGGCGAGGAGCCCCCGCGCATCTGGCTGTTCCGGCTCGTCGCCGGCTGCCGCTACCGCTGCTCGTTCTGCCTCAACGCCTCGAGCCCCGTCGAGGTGCTCCAGCCGCCGCGCGAGGCGGCCGCCGACCTCCACCGCGTCCGCCGGGAATACGGCATCACGAAGTTCTGCAACTGGGACCCCAACGTGATGCTCGCCCCGGAGGCTCTTGGGGGGTTCCTCGACGCCGTCGCCCGCGGCGGCCCGCCGCTGAGCCTGCGGTTCGACATGGGGATCGCGCCCCACCTGCTGACCCGCGACCTCGCCGCACGGATGAAGGCCGCCGGAACCGTCGCGATCACGATCCCGTTCGAGTCGGCCGACCCCGCCGTGATGCGGCGGATGGGCAAGCCGTACCGCGTCGAGGACGCGATGCGCGCGATGGACATCGCCGCCGAGGCGGGGCTCGACCGCG
>JAFGHH010000321.1 GCA_016930215.1 Deltaproteobacteria bacterium | reverse complement strand
GGGGAGCCATGACCGAGAGAGAGAGAGAGAGAGAGAGAGAGAGAGAGAGAGAGAGAGAGAGAGAGAGAGAGAGAGAGACGTGGTGATGCATCGACTCGGATTGCGGCGCTGCTCGCCGTTGCGGTGATTGCAGGGTCGTGCTTCCACGGCGTCAAGGAGCTCGAGCTCGTGGACCTGCGCTCTGGTGTGGCCGTTCCGGCGCCGGCGCCCGGCGAGCCGGCGTCCGTCCGGTCCTACGAAAGCTCCAACGAGGTGCTCCGATCGGCGAGCCGTTTCTCGATCCGGGACTTCTTCCGAAGACAACTCCAGTTCGACCTAGATTTCGACTGGAGCGGTCTCGACAGCTACGTCTGTCGTCCGGCGGTGCCCTCCGGCGGTGACCTGAACGACATGGAGACGCTCGACGGGGACGACGTGCCCGTCCTGCGGCGCTCCCGGATCTGCGCCACGGTGGGACTGCCGCCCGTGGGCTGTGCCCGTGGCATGTGCGGATCCCGTTGGGACATCACGTCCGCCTACGCGGCGACCGGTCCGGCCCACGAACGGTGGTACGCACCGAGCGGCGGCCCGCAGCTCCCGACGGTGGGATTCCAGCGGATGGACATCTGCTGGGTCGCGAGGATGCTGGCATCGCTGGATCCGGAAGGCCTGGCGGAGTCGACGCCCGTCTACCGGCTTCGTCGCGACCTGTCGGCGGCAGCGACGCTGGTCTGCGACGCCCATTGGGTGGATCGCTGGTTCTACTTCGCCGAAGGACTTCCGGACGGCACGGTCATTGCGGACACGACCGACCTGTCTTCCTTGGTCTTCGATCCTGGCTGGTGGCCGTTCATGTTCGACCTGCCCGATCCGGAAGGCTACTTCGACCTGAACGGCGACACGATTCGTGACGGCGCCGACTACCTGGACCTGATCGGTCCCGCGGTGGAAGCGGCCCTTGGGATCCCGCTGCCTCGCGCGGCCCGGAGAACCTACTCGCCGCTGGGCTTCGGGGGGCGCATCGTGCTGCCGTCCCCACCGGCGCCGTTCGCGTGGGAGGTCGACTTCGCCGGCGCGAACTGCGATGTCGCCTACTCCTGTGGTCCCGACCCGGATGGGCCTGCCGGTCCCATGGAACCGGAGTACCGACCTGAGCGGTACCAGGAGATCACGATCGATGACTTGCGGTGTCAGGGCGAGGTTCCGCACACCGGCGCTGGAGCGGACGGCAGGTACAACCCGTGCTTGCCCGATCACGACGATCCCGACGATCCCCTCTCCGACGACGGCTACAACGGTTTCAACTGCCCGTGGCAGGCGATGGGTCTCGACACCCGCGGCGTGCGTGAGTTCGACCTGTCCGGCATCGAGGAACAGGGGGGCGAACTGGGCGCCTTCACGATGCACTTCGCGCCGGAAGCGGTTCCCGCGTTCTGCGCCACCATCCCCGAGGAAACAAGCCCCGTCGTCGCGACGAACCGCAGCGATTTCGACCTCCGATGGGTCGATGATGCGGGCAGCCCGGCCCTGCAATTCGACATGCAGTTCGGCACGTCGGTGCAGATCAGCGCCTGGGAAGGCAGGGCGTTCAGCGCGGAGGTGCAACACATCGACCTGACGGCCAGGCTCACCCCGGACATCTGCACGATGCGCGGTCCAGGAGGGGCGATCTGCACGAAGTGGTCGGTTGTCGCCGAGACCACCGTGCCCGCGCCCGGCACCGTTGCTCCGAGCGACCCGCGCGTCCGATGGATCGAGGATTGGAACGGTACGAACGTCGCCTGCGTGGAGGAGTTGTCCTGCCGCGGAAGCGCATGCTGTTCGGCCGACCGTGACCATCTTGGGCCCACCTTTCCGGAGTGGGACGCGGCGCCGAGCGAGCGTCGTGAAGCTGCGGACCTCGCCCTGGCGAGCAACAACCTCTTCTTCCGCGTTGCCACATCCTCCGATGCCGTCGGGTCCTTCCGTCTGGGCTGGGCGTGTGCCGTCGCGCCGTCCGTGTGCAATGCGTACTGGGCGGCCGCGCTGGTCGGTTGCGTATTCGCCCCGTTCTACTGCGACCGGATGGTCCACGCTGCGGAGGACTGGTGTCGCGAGTACGCCGATCCGTGCGTCTCGGCGTATGGCCTCTTCCGTCGGGAAATCGACAAGCAGGCGGTCGGCGTCGAGGTCAAGTTCGCCAACGTTCTCGCGGATATCGCCCACTGGGGCATGCTGCGGAAAGCAGCGGTGAAGCAGGCCGACGATACGTGGCGCGACGAGGTACAGCTCGATGACGGGACCCGGGAGACGGCGGTCGCTCGTCACTACCTGCACAAGTGGTTCTGGCGGCCGACGTTGGACACCATCGAGGATGCGGCGATCGCGCCGATGGGCGAGAACTACCTGCCCTTCGAGACGCTCCGGGGGATCAACTTCGGTCGAATCGCCTGGGCCGATTCCCGCCACGACCGCGTGTTGATTTCCTACGGCTGGGATCCGGACCGCGACGGCTTCGACGAGTTCGGACCGGCCATCGGCCTCACGGGCGAGATGACCACGCACGAGGACAACTGCCCGGCGAGGGTCTGCACTTCGGCGGGCCGCCCCGCGGAGATCTGTGCCAACCCGGACCAGAGCGACGCCGACGGGGACACCATCGGCGACGCCTGCGAGTTCGACGACGACGGCGATCGCTGTTGCGATTGCCACGGCGCGGCGGGTGAACCAGAGCCGGGATGGTGCCTCTGCACGCTGGAGCAACAGGCGGAGGGCGCGTGCGGCATCTGCATCGACTCCGACCCGGATGCGTGGCACGGCGATTCCGATGGGGACGGCATCCCCGATGACTGCGACCTCGACGCGGACAACGACACGGTGGCGGATGCGGAGGACAACTGCGATCTTCCGAACCCGCTCCAGTTGGATTGGGATCGCGACGGAATCGGGAACATCTGCGACCCGGACGACGACAACGACGATTGTCCCGACGTCGTCGAGTGCGCTCGGGACGACGGTCAGGTTCCGGATCCGCTGATCGACATCGCGTGCACGGAGGGACAATGGGTGACCGAAGCGGTATTCGGTGAGGTCGATCTGTTCGAGTGGCCGGGGTTCCCGCGCTGCGATGCCGATCCCGCCGATCTCGTCACCGACTGCGTCGACGACGAGGTCTGTACCTGGGACGGGCGCTGGTGGCACTTCGACCTCTTCGCCTGCGCGCCACGCTCCTCCTCCGACCCGCTCCGGTGCCTGGCCTACCTGCCACCCCCGCCGCCGGTGGGCGGTGGCGACGGAGGAGGTGGCACCGTCCGGCCGGGGACGCCCGCGGGCGTGTGCCTGCGCGACACCCCCACGCCCGGCCTGTGCTCGGCGTACGCCTCGGTGGTCCGACCTTGCGGTTCCGAACGTGAGCGGGTCGATTGTTCTCCCGCGTCGTCCGGCCTGGTCGTCGAGGGCTGGAGCGGGCGGGGGACAAGGCTGTTCTCGATCGGCGCAGGCGCGAACATGGCGGATGCGGGCACCATCGACCTCGTCGACGCCGACGTCGTGGCGGACTTTGACGGCGACGGCTATCGCGATATCGCGGTCAGCGCTCCCTACGGCATCGATCAGAAGGGAAACACGAGGGGCGTCGTCTACGTGTTGTCCTCGCGCGGCACTCAACGATCCGACGTGGCCGGGTACGACGTCGAGTCGGCCGACGCACCGGCGACGGGGTCGGTGTTCGGGGGGTTGACCGTCCTGCGGGAATACGAGCGGCGGGGCGCGATTGGTGCGGCCGTCTCGCACCTTGGCAGGTCGCTCTTGGCCACGTTCGACGAGACGTGGAACCCCAACATGCCGCGCGCGCTGGCGCAGCAGCAACCGGACAGCGTTTCGCCGACCCGCGGCGCGGTCGTGTTCGACGCGCTCTCCTTCGAGATCGGCCTGGTGGAGCCGCCGGCCGGTGTCGCCGACCCGCTCTCGGCGACTGCCACATCACTGCCCTTGGGGCCCAGCGATGCCGTGGCCCTGCGGTGGCCGAACTGCGCGAACGCCTTCGGAAATGGCTGCGTGCGGCTGGTCGACCGCACGGGTGAAGTGCTGTGGGATCTCGTCGGCAAGAGCGCCGGCGACGACCTTGGTGTCGCCTTGGACTCCAACGGGAGCTACGCAGTCGTAGGCGTCCCGGGCCGCAACGCGGGCCGCGGCGAGATCATGGTCTACGACCTGGCCAACCACACGAACTGGACGGTGCGGAACGGCCAATGGCGGGCGCTGGGCCGCGCCCTCGCAATCGTGGAAGCGCCGAACGAGCCGCGGCTCATCTCGTACGCCGAGCGGTCGGGACAAGCCTGGATCGTAGAGTTGCGCATGCGTGGTCAGGTTGTCGCCGCGTTCCCCGTGGCGGACGGTTGGGAACTGGTGAACATCGTATCCCCGATGGATGGCCGGAGGCGGACCGGAACCGACTATGCCCTGGTGTTCCGCGACCTCGCGGGCAACGTGTTCCACGTGTGGGCCGGCGTCAGCCGAGATGAGGTGCCTCGATGACGACAAGCGCGATCCGTCTCGTGCACGCAAGCCCCCTGCTGCTGGCACTTGCGGCTGCGTGCGGAGGGGACGACGAGAGCCTGGATGGGAACGGGGACGCGGCGCATCCGGAGAACACGTCGTCCGCGTGCCGGGACGGACTCGACAACGATGATGACGGCGCCACGGACTGTGCCGACTCCGACTGCCGGGACTTCGTGTTCTGCGCGGGGGCCGATTCCGATGCCGACGAGGCGACGGGCGAGGATGCGGGCGAACTCGGTGCGGACGACATCGCCGAGGACACCGGAGGGGACGACGAGGGCATCGCCGAGGCCGACTCGGACGCGGGCTGCGAGCCGGTGGCGGAGGACGGGTGCGAGACAACCGAGATTTGCGGCGACGGCCTCGACAACGACTGCGACGGCGTCGTCGATGAGGCGGCCGCGGGATGCACGTGTGCGCCCGGGGCGTTCCAGCGCTGCTACGGCGGGCCGCCCGGTCGTGCCGGCGTCGGCGGCTGTGTCTGGGGCTGGCAGGCCTGTTCGGTGGCCGAGGTCGGCTCGTGGAGCGAATGCGAAGGCTGGATCCCACCGTCCGAAGACCGCTGCGATGGGAAAGACAACGACTGTGACGGATGTCCCGACCAGGGCACCGGCTGCGACCCCGGCGGGTTCGCGTGTCCCGACGAAGTCCCAACGCGTCCCGTGCGCTGGTACGACTTGCGGTGCTTCGATTTCTACTCGGGAACAGGCACCTGCGAATGGTCGGTCACTCCTCCTCTCGCCTCTCGCGCGGGCATCCCGGAGGATCCTCGTGCCGGGTACACGCGGTTCTACATGGACGTCGCGGGCGACTACGTCGTGCATGTCTTGGTGAACGACGAGCGCGGCATGGTGCGGGAATGCGAGTTCGTCGTTCGCGCGCGTCCGCCCGGGCTTCACCTGCACGTCTGGTGGGACGATTTCGATTCCGCCGAGCAGTCGAACATGAACCTCCACCTGCATCGCGACCCGCCGCAGACCGCGTGGGAGACGCTGGACGACTGCTACTACAACGACTGCGGGGGCTACGCGGGCTTCTACGACCTTGACTGGGACTACGCCGACACGCCGATCGTCGACTGCGGGGAATTCCCCGACGAGTCGGATTGGGATCTCGGCAGTCGTGGGGCCTGCCCGAACCCGCGGCTGGAACAGGAGGGTTACACCGGCCAGTTCGACGTCGAGACGATCAGCCTGGACGAGCCGAACCCCGGCGATCGTTTTCGGGTGGCGGTCCACTACGACGGCCGAACGGGGCTCACCGGCCGCTCCTCCCCGGCGCCAGCCAACGTCCAGGTGTGGTGCGGTGGACTTCCCATCGCAAGGCTCGGTCCGGCGACGCTGGACTGCGTGAGTCTCTGGAGCGGCGACTGGTGGCGGGTGGCCGACATCGAGTTCGATGCTCTCGGCGACGCCTGTTCCGTCGCGCCGGTTCTCCCGTTACCCGACTACGACATCCAACCCAACTCGTCCGCCGGTACCTTCTGATTGGTCGTTTCGATCTCCACTTGCCTCGGGCGCCGACGCGGCCGCACCGCCGGTCGCCGCCGGGCGGGATCTCGACCTTCGACATCGGACCGTGGACTACCCTTCGTCCGAGCCGGTCGCGGGTCGCAGGGTGACCATCGTGGCCCCGGCAGCGACCGTGACCGCGCGAAGGAGATCCGGGTCATCCTTTGGCGCCTCCAGCGGGCGAAGCGCTGACGGCCCGCCTCCTGGCCGTGTCTCACCGCTCCACAAGCCCGGCGTGGTGCAGGCTGCGTCGCACGGCGCGGAACACGTCGTCGAAGGGCGGAAGCGTCGCCGTCTGCTGCCCGAGGCGAACGGCCCAGAGCTTCCTGTAGCGCGCCTCCTTCGTTGCGAGCTCGGCAGTCATCGCATCGCGCGTGCGACCGCGGAAGGCGAGCTTCGCCTCGAGCTCGGGAATCAGCGTCGAGAAGTCGGTGAGCCCCTCGCTTGTGAGGTACCAGAGATCGTAGAGGTCGCGAGGCTCGTTTCGGGCCTTGTCGGTCAAGGCGACGAGCTTCTCGACCGCGATCTCCTCGAGGGCGTACACGCGCACCGGAGCGTCCTCGGGCAGGTCGGCGTACTCCTCGTACCCGCGCAAGACGGGGCGCTCCTCGACCGGTCGAACCCGTTGCTCGCGGATCGTGATGTCGACCTTCACCTCCTTGGGCGACGCCGCGGGCAGCGGCCCCTCGTAGGAGAGGTAGAAGGTGTGGCTGTTCTGGTGGCTCTTGCGATCGGCGCGGGCGAAGCGCACGACGATGCCCGACGCCCGCTGGACCTCCGCGTAGACCGCTTCGAGCCCGGCGAGGATCGCCTCCGGCTCGCGCGGCCCGGCGAGCGTGAACTCAAGGTCTTCCGAGAAGCGATAGTCGCCGAAGTAGCAGTGCTTGAGGGCCGTGCCGCCCTTGAACACGAGCGCCTCGCGAAGAGGCGCGCGCGACAGGCCCACGAGGAACCATGCGAGGCAGTAGTCGCGCTCGAGCACCGCTTCGACGATGCGGCGACCGCCGGCGCGGGCCAGGCGGTTCGAGAGCAGGGACAGGTTGCGTTGCGGAATCATCGGTCAGGTCCTCACGAGGGCGCGGAGCTCGTCAGGCTCGACGTTGACGCGAACCCGCCACCGCGCATGCCAGCGCCCCTCGGCAGGCATCAAGGGATCGAGCGGCGCGTAGGTTGCGGTCAGCGTTGCGCGCAGCCGCTCCAGCTCGGCGGGCGCCTCGACCTCGAACGTCTCGAGCAGGAAGCCGAGTCGGCGCACGACGGCACCGACACCCAGGCGCAGGGCGTAGTCGACCAGCTTCGGCACGGCGAGCGCGACTCGGCGCATCCAGAAGCCCTTCGCAACCTCGGTGAGCCCGCCGCAGTGCTCCGGCTGCTTGAGGCCGTCGATGACGGTCCGCTCGAGGTCGCTGCCGCGAACGCGCTCGGTCTTCGTGGCCCACAGCTCGACGATGCCGAACATGTCCTCCCGCTTGCAGCGCACGAAGCGGAACTCCGTGCCGAGCACGGTGCGGGGTCGGATCGCCTTCGGTGACGTCACGAACACCGCGAGCTGCGGCTGCGTGACCATCTGGTGCAGGTCCATCGCCGAGGCGTGAGAGACGTAGTACTCCGGCGTGTCGGCGAGTTCACGTGCGACGAGGTAGGGGTTGCCGAGGTACTCCCGCTCGCGCCCCAGCTCGAAGGGCACGAGGATGAACAGGCCGGGCTTGAGACGAGTGGCGAGGCCGCGATTCACAAGGCCGGCGACGAGGTTGCGGGCGGACTTCGCCGTGAGGCGGGTGATCTCCCCGACGTCCGCGTGCGTGAACAACGTCCGCCCCCGCTCGTGCAAGATCGCGACGAGCCGAGCGGCTTGGGGGCCGAGGGTCTTGGTCGGCTCATGTTCGGCGTGCTGAGTGCTCATCTTCAAGGGTCATTCTGCGCGCAAAAGATGCTAATGGCAAGCGTCTTGTGGTGTTTACGGTGCTCATTGACCGCTTATACGGTGCGTATCGCACTCCAAACATGACGCACGACACCGGGCTTGCGGAGCGTTGAGGCGCGAGCGGGAGGGGGGGCGGAGGGAGGCGACGGCGGCATGGCGCTGCAGGGCGGCGTGCACGGTGCGGCGAAGCTGCCCGGTGCCCTTGCCGTGGACGATCCGGACCTCGCAAACACCCGCGCGGCGGCACTCTTCGAGGTACTCCGCGACCAGCGCGGCGACCTCGCGCGGATGAAAGGTGTGCAGGTCGAGCACGCCGTCGATCGGCAGCGCGACCGCCTCGTCCGGGAGCGGTTCGTCGTCGGTGGTCTCGTCGTCGGCGGTTTCGTCGCCGGCGTCCGCGTGGTCTCTCCGGTCGTCTTTCATCGGTCCTCCGCGTGGTCCCTCCGGTCGTCTTTCATCGGTCCTCCGCATGGGCGGGTTCCGGCTCCGCGGTCGCATCGCTCGGCCGCCCGTCCCGACCGGCGCGGGTGCGGTGGTGCCGGGGGCGGGCTCGGCGGCGAGGGCGCCGCCGACGAGCAGCAGTGCTCCGACGGCCGGCGGCGCCATCACCGCTCCGCTCGCGACCGGGTTGGCAGCGTTGGGCGGTGCCCGGTCGCCGCTTGACGGACCTCGGCTGGTCCGTATCCTGAAACGAGCATTCGGCGGAGCACGGATGGAGTCGGTGTGGTGGGGAGAGGCGGAAGACTTCGACGATCGCCGCGACGAGGTTCGGGGGACCGACCCGGGCCCCGCATACTCCTGTGCTTCCTGGGGTTGGCGCCCGCCTGCTACGCCTCTCACGGTCGCGATCCGGACTCGAATCCGCCGGACACGCTCGGGCACACCTGTTCCGGGGACACGGAGTGCGACGACCACGAGCCGTGCAACGGCCGGGAGACGTGCGACCCGGAGACGTCGACGTGCCGTGCGGGCATCCAGCGCCGGGATTTTTCCCAGTGCCGGACGGCGGACGGCCGCGTTGCCGCTTGTGTCGATGGCCTCTGCGACCTGCGTTGGGAGGAGGTCTGCATCCCCGCCGCCGCACTCGGGCACGATCGAGGAGGGGAGCCGAGAGAGAGAGTCAGCCTGATCGGTCAAGTCACAGGTCGCATTGCGGCGGTGCTCACCCTTCGTCCGAGCCGGTCGCGGGTCGCAGGGTGACCATCGTGGCGCCCCAGCTCCCCTCTCCCGTTCCGGCGGGGCGGAAGGAGGCGACGGCGGGATGGCGCTGCAGGGCGGCGTGCACGGTGCGGCGGAGCTGCCCGGTGCCCTTGCCGTGGACGATCCGGACCTCGGAAATGCCTGCCCGGCGGCATTCGTCGAGGTACTCCGCGACCAGCGCGGCGACCTCGCGCGGGTGGAAGGTGTGCAGGTCGAGCACGCCGTCGATCGGCAGCGCGACCGCGTCGTCCGGGAGCGGTGCGTCGTCGGCGGTCTCGTCGTCGGCGTCGGCGTGGTCCCTCCGGTCGTCGTTCATTGGTCCTCCGCATCGGCGGGTTCCGGCGCCGCGGTCGCATCGCTCGGCCCGCCCGTCCCGACCGGCGCGGGCCCGGTGGTGCCGGGGGCGGGCGCGGCGGCGAGGGCGGCGCCGGGGGTGAGGGCGCAGCGCAGGCCGACGACGGGGTCGAGGCCGTCGGGCGCGAGCCGTCCGCGGCGGCTCAGGCGCACCCAGCGCGGCGGGGCGT
>JAFGHH010000320.1 GCA_016930215.1 Deltaproteobacteria bacterium | reverse complement strand
GCCGGAGCCGACTCGGGAGCCGGGGCCGACGGCGCGGGAGCCTCGGTCGCAGGCTGGGACTGGGCGGCCGCGGAGGCCGCCAAGGCGAGGAAAACCACCGTAACCAAACCAAACCGCATCGGGACACTCCCTTCGGGATACGTCCGGGGACCCGCATCGGGCGGACTCCGCCCGAGTCCCCCTGGGCACCGGAGGGTCGGCTTATAGTCGGATCGATCCGTCAGGTCAAGGGAAACAAACGGCGTTTTCCAAGCCGTATCCGGGGCATGAGAGGGGCGAGGAGCGCATCGACGACGGTCTGGAGCAGGTGATGCAGGACGACGTAGATCGGCCCCAGCGGGTTGCCCGGAAAGCCGGCCTGCCAGACGAGGATGCCTGCGGCCACCGTCTTCTGGGACGCGACGAGGGTGAAGCCGATGCGGCCGGGACCGTCGAGGCGCAGGAGCAAGCCGACGAGGGTGGAACCCACGAGCATCGTGGCATGAACGGCGACCACGGTCGCCAGCACGAGGCCCGCCGCCAGCGGCGTGGAGATCAGCTCGGCCCCGGCGGCGGCAAAGCCCATCAGCACGAACGAAACGACGATCAGCTCGGCACCCACCGACAACACCCCCGACCACCGCTCGGCCCACCGCGCCACCAGCGGGCGCAGAAGCTGGCCGAGCAGCACGGGGACCAGGACGGCGCGGAGCAGGTCGAGGGTCAGGGCCCAGGCATCGACGGGGACGGCTCGGCCGACGTAGAGCGCCAGGATCCAGGGGGTGGCGACGATCGATACGAGCTGGCTCGTGACGGTGCAGACCACGGCCAGGGCGGCGTTCCCGCCGGCGAGCTGCGTCAGGACGGCGGCGGTCGCCAGCGTGCTGGGCTGGGCGGCGAGGATCACGAGCGCCGTACGGGCCTCGTCGCCCGGCGGGCCGATCAACGCCTGCCAGCCGAGCGCGACCGGGGGGAAGAGGCCGAACGTGAGGACCAGACCGGCGAGCAGCGCGAGCGGATGGCGAACCGCCTCGACCAGCTGCCGGCCGGGGACGCGCAGCGAGACCAGCAGCATCACCACCGGGACGAGCCAGGTCGAGGCGCGGGCGTCGGCCATCCATCGTCCCGGGTCGGGCCAGACCAATCCCGCCGCGGCCGCCAGGACGATGGCGACCGGCAGCCAGGCGCGGGCGAGCAGCGAGCGCGGCGGCATCGGCGGCGAGTGTATCGGCCGCGCCGGTCGAAGGGTAGCCCGTCGAGACGCGCGGCCTACAGGACGTCGAGCGACGGGGAGAGCAGGAGATGGAAGCGGCCGTCGGCGTCGCTGGTGGCGCGGCCGACGTGGACGACCGACCCGCCGGCGGCCGTGGTGGGGACCAGCGCGTCGACGGTCACGCCGACGGCGGGCTCGCCCACGCCGGAGGAACCGGGGATCTCGACGATGCCGGTGAGGACGACCGGGGCCTCGAGCTCGACATCGACCGGGCCGTCCGGGGCGACGACGTCGGGCAGCAGGCGCCAGGGGAAGTACGTGACGGCGTCGGGACGGAGCACCAGCAGATGCGCGCCGGGCTCGACGTGGAGGTCGAACGCGCCGTCGAACCAGGTCTCGCCGCTGACCACGCGGTTGAGGTCGGTGGGATCGGCGCCCTGGATGTCGCCGGACGGGGCCACCAACTGGGTCTCGACGAGCAGCGAGGCGGCGGGGCGGGCGAGCGGGTCGGTGACGACGCCGCGCAGCTCGGCGCGCGGCCCGAGCTGGAACACCTGGCCGCGCTGGACGCGCTCGCCGGTGGGCGAAGCGGGTGCGACGCGCAGGAACGACTCGTAGAGCCCCGCCAGCCGCAACCGGTCCGGCGGCGTGACGGTCACCTCGTAGTCGCCCTCGAGCAGCGGAACACCGAGCGTGTCGTCGAGGCCGTCGCCGGACGCCACGATCTTCCCCGTGTCGTCGGTCACGGCGACCTGCTCGAAGACCGCCGCGACGTCCGGACGGCCGGTGGCGAGCTCGCGCACGAAGCGCAAGGTGGCGCCCCCGACGGGCGACGGCAGCGAGGAGCCGACTTCGAGCGCCTCGACGGTGCCCTCGAGGCGCACCGGCAGGCCGATCGCCGGGTAGGCGATCGCCGGCTGCTCGATCCCGTCGAACTCGACGGCGGTATCGCCATCGGCGTCCAACGCGGCGCACTCCAGCCCGTCGATCGTCAGCGTCGGGAAGATCGGCTCGTCGACGGTCGGGGAAACGACGAGGCGGAACCGCTCGACGGTCACGGGCAGCAGCAGCTCGAAGCTGCCGGTGGGTGCGGGGTCCTCCGGGTCACCGCCCGCGAGCGTCACGATCGGCGCGGAGAGGTCGATGGTCGAGATGCGCCGGCCGGTTTCCGGGTCCTCGGCCCGCACGGAGAGGTTGGGGATCGGCGAGCCGTCGCTGCGGACGACCAGGCCGGCAATCCGGCGGACCTCGGCGCCCGACGGCAGGGTCACCTCGAGCCGGTGGACGCCGCTTCCGTCGAAGGTAAGGCCCACGACCGTGAGCGGCGGGAACGCCGCGGCGTCGTCGCCGAGCGGCTCGATGACGGCGGTGTAGGGTTCACGGCCGGTCTGGGACTGCGGCACGGCCAGCGAGAAGGTCCGACCCGTGACCCAGTCGTCGAACGACGGGTCGCGGTCGGCATTGGTGCCCGCCTGCTCGGACGAACCGCCGGGAATCGGCGACGGACGAAGCAGGACGATGCTGGCCTCGAGGGCCGTGAGCGGGTCGCCGCCGCGCACCCATCCATCGACGGTGACGGGCTGAGGCAGCACGATGTGCAGGTCGCCGGCGGTCCCGAGCGGTTGGGACTGGAACTCGCGGACCGTCACCCCCGTGGCCGACGGGTACGCGAAGCGCAGGAACACTCCGACGTCGGGTCGGTTCCGCGCCACGCAGATGCCGAGCGACTCGTTGCAGGTGGAGTTCGAGGCGCAATCGTCGGCACCCGAACACCGGTTGTCGGTGTGGCCCCCGAAGTCCATGGCCATCAGCCCGCAGCCCGCGGACACGGCCAGGGCGGACACCAGCACCGCTAGTCGGGCAGCGCGGTGGTCCAGTCGCCGCATGTCTTCACTCCCGGCCCGTCGGCGGTGGTGCCGTTGTCCACCAGGAACCACCACTGGGCGATCGACACGACGGTCAGATCGTCCCCGTCCGCGTCCTTGGGCGGATTGCAGTACGGCGGCGTGTCGGAACTCCAGCCGCGGTCCGACACCGCCAGCACCAGGCGCGCGCATTTCGGGGGCGACTCCGTCCCCGAGGTCGCCAGCGGCGTGCTGCTCAGGTTCAACACGTAGGTGAAGGTCCGCGTGCGCGAGCGGATGGCCGGTGGCGGGCTGCTGATCGACGTGTCCCGCAGTCCACCCGCGTCCTCGCAGTTGTCCCACAGCAGCTTGAAGTACAACGTGTCGTCCAGGTTGTACTCGAGCACCGGCACCGACAGCGAGATCTCCGTGACTCGCTGCTCCGCGGTGTTGGGGATGATGTGCAGTCGATTCGGGTCCGGGGTCACGCCCGGCAGGATGATCGGCGGGATGTTCTCCGCGGGCTCGTAGGGTACGGGGTCGGTCACCAGGCATCCTGCTCCCACCGCGGCCCCCCCGGCCGCCAGGGACGACAGAAGCAAGGCGCACGCCAGCACCCGGCGATTGCGCAACCATCGGAAATGACTCGATCCGGCGACGACCCGGGAGGGGGTCCCTTCACGAAAGACCGACACGCGTGTCATGGACGCAAGGCCGTCCGGCAACCCCTGCCCCGCTGCTCCGCCGGCCCGCTCCTCCCGCACTTGGACCCCGTCGCCTCCGCAGCGGCATCCTACCTCGACCGGCGACCGCCCGCCAGATGGGAGGGAAGCCGGGGAAGTCGAGCGCGAGCACGACCAGGTCCACGATCTGGCCGCGGAGGAATCAGGCCTGCCCGCTGCGCTCCTCGTCGTCTTCCTTCTCGAGGTAGCGGAAGATGGTGCGCGGGTCGACGCCGAGGTCCTTGGCGGTCTTGGTGCGGTTCCCGCCGTTGCGCTCGAGCACCTCGAGCACGTACTTGCGCTGGAACTCCTCCTTGGCCTGGGCCAGTGGGAGGATCGGCGCGAGGTCCTCGGGGGCGAGGTCGAGGTCCTGGGGACCGAGCAGGGTGCCGTCGCAGAGCACCATCGCCTTCTTGATCCGGTTCTCGATCTGCCGCACGTTGCCGGGCCACTCGAAACGCCGGATCGCCGCCAGCGCCTCGGGCGAGAAGCCGGTCACCGGGCTGTTGAACTCCTCGCGGTACTTGCGGACGAAGTAGTTGGCCAGCGTGACCAGGTCCTCGCCGCGCTCGCGCACCGGCGGGAGCGCGACGGCGACGACGTTGAGGCGGTAGTAGAGGTCCTCGCGGAAGCGCTGGCCGCGGACCTCGTCCTCGAGGGTCTTGTTGGTGGCGGCGAGCACGCGGACGTCGATCCGCTCGGGCTTGGTGTCGCCGACCTTGACCACCACGCGGTCCTGGAGCACGCGCAGGAGCTTGACCTGGAGCGAGAGCGGCAGCTCGCCGACCTCGTCGAGGAAGATCGTGCCGGCGTTGGCGGCCTGGAATTTGCCGACCGCGGTGGCCACGGCGCCGGTGAAGGCGCCGCGGACGTGGCCGAACAGCTCGGACTCCATCAGCGACTCGGGGATCGCGCCGCAGTTGATGGCGATGAACGGCCCCTTGGCGCGGTTGGAGCGGCGGTGGATCTCGCGGGCGATCAGCTCCTTGCCGGTACCGGTCTCGCCGGTGATCAGCACCGAGACGTCGGTGGGGGCGACCTTGCGGACGCGGGCGAAGACGTCGAGCATCGCGGGGCTGGCGCCGATCAGGTCGCCGAAGCGCTGGTCCTCGGCCTGCGCCTTGTACTTGTCGCGGTCCTGGCGGAAGCGGTCGAGCAGCCGGGCCTTCTGCAGGATCAGCGAGGCCTGGCCGGCGAAGACGGTCAGGATCCGCAGGTGGTTCTCGTCGAACAGGTTGGCGATGCGGTCGTTGCCGAGGTACAGCACGCCGAGCAGGTGGCCTTCCTCGAGCAGCGGGACGCACATCACGGAGCAGAGCTTGAGCTCGATCACGCTCTGCGCCGTGGAGAACGCCGCGTCGTGCAGCGCGTCCGCCACCAGCACCGGCTCGCGACGCTCGAGGACCTGCTTGAGGATCGAGTCGGAGACGAGCTTGCCGGGGTCCTGCTCGGCGTTGGTCTGCACCTCGGGGGCGAGGTTGCGCGAGGCGCGGACCGTCGGCTTGCCGTCGTCGAACATCAACAGGAAGCCCTTGTCGGCCTGGGTCAGGGCGACGACGGAGTCGAGCAGCGCGGGGAGCAGGTCCTCGATGCCGCCCTTGCCCATCAGGGCCTTGGAGAAGTCGTGCAGCCGCGTCAGCCCTTGGATCAGCTGCTCCTCGGAGGAACTGGTGCCCGGCGCGCTCTGTCCGGCGTACTCGTCGTAGGCGCTGAAGTCGACCACCACGGACCCGAGGCCGACGTGGTCGCCGTGGCGCAGGCGGAACTGGCGGCGCTTGCGCGCGTTCTGCTCGATCTCCCCCTCACGGCTCGCCTCGCGCAGCACGAAGTCCCGGCCGTCGAACAGCACCACCGCGTGGTACGGCACCACCCCGGCGCCCTCGAGCACCACGTCGTTGTCCGGAGCGGCCCCGAGCGTGGTCAGCTTCTTGTAGATCGCGTAGCGCTTGGGACGGTCGGGGGCCTCGGCCCAGGAGAGCACCGGCATCGTCCGGCTCCTTTCGCGGACCGGAGCATAGATCGGGAAGGTGCCGACTTCTACAACGAGAAGCGGACGGGGTAGAAGACGCGGGCCGGGCCGCCCTGCGGGCGCGGGAACTCGATCGCCCGGAACACCCGCTCGATGCACTCGCGCAGCGGCTGGTCCTCGACCGAGAGGTTGGGCTCGATCTCGCCGAGCGTGCCGTTCTCCAGCACGACGAACCGCACGCGCGCCTCGACGGCCTGCGGCGACATCCGCATCACGTAGTCGCTGTAGCAGGCCTGGAGCGCGCCGCGCTGGCGCGAGACGCGGGCGCGGACCTTGCCCTGGTCGATCGTGCCGTTGGCGCGGCGGACCTGCACGGGCGGCTCGGTGGCGATGTCGCCCGGGGGCTCGTCGCCGCCCGCCTCCGGAAGCTCCTCCGGGGCCTCGGGCGTCTCGTCCGGCGGCGGACCGGCCGCGACGTGGGTCGCCGTCCCGCCCGGGCCCTCCGCCAGCCGCCCCTCGCCGTCGGCGTGGACCGCGGCGCCGGCCAGCACGAGCTGCTCCTCGTCGCTGCGCAGCGAGACGAAGCGCACCTTGCCCTCGGTGACGTCGACCGAGGTGAACTCGTCCTCGTGCACCACGCGGAACTTCGTGCCGATCGCCTCGATGCGCGCCAGCGGCGTCTCGACGCCGAACGGCGGCCGGTCCTCGGTGCGCGGCACGACCGCGACCTCGAGCGTCCCCGACTCGAGCCGCACGATCCCATCGGCCTCGTCCGGCAGCACCAGCGAGGAGGACGGCCCGAGGGTCACCTCGCCGCCGGCGGCGAGCGCCAGGCGGATCTCGCCGTCGGTGCCGGTGTGGACGATGACGGACGGGGCCAGCTCCTCGCCGGCGTGGCCGGCGTGCAGCTGCTCGAGCGACGGGCCTTCGTCGACCTGGCCGCGCAGGGCAAGCACCGTGGCGACGGAGCCGCCGGCGACGGCCGGCCCGGTCCCCTCGACCCGCGCAGTCACCGGCGCCTCGCCCGACGGCGCGGAGCGCAGCGACGGGAGCACGAGCAGTGCGAGGAGCAGAGTGGCGCCGGCGGTGGCCGGGAGCCACCACCAGGCGACGCGCAGCCCCGGCGCACCGCGCTGCTCGACCGCCTGCATCAGCTTCGCCTCGGCGTCGGGCGCCCGGGCGGGCGGTGCGGGCATCCGCGTCCCCAGCTCGCGCAGCGCCGCCCGCGTGCGCTCGAGCTCCGCCAGCTTGTCCGCGCACGGCTTGCACGTCTCGAGGTGCGTGCGGAGCGCGAGCCGGTCGGCGGGCGACAGCCGTCCGTCGAGCATCGCGAACAGCTTCTTGAGGTCGGGTGCGTGGGCGCTCATCGATCACCTCCCGGGAGGAACTCCCGGAACGCCGGGTCGACGGCCAACGCGGCGTACAGCGCCTTGCGCGCGTAGAACAGCCGCGTGCGCACCGTGATCAGCGGCGCCCGCATCACCTTCGCGATCTCCTCCGCGCTCAGCCCCTCGATCTCGTGCAGCACGAACACGGCGCGCTTCTTCGGCGAGACCTGCTCGAGCGCCGCGTAGAGCTTGCGCATCCGGTCGCGCCAGAGCACGTCCTCCTCCGGCACGACGTCCCCCGTCGACGGCTCGGGCGGCTCCGCCGTCATCACCACCGGGCCGGCGCGTTGGCGCTTGCGCCGGCGGATGTGCTGCAGCGCCACGTTGACCGCCACGCGGTGGATCCAGGTCGACAGCAGCGACGTGCCCTGGAACGACGGCAGCGAACGGTGGACCTGGATGAACGCCTCCTGGATCACGTCCTCCACCTCGGAGTCCGGACCGAGGATGCGCTGGATCAGCCGGGCCACGTGCGGACGGTGCGTCCGGTACAACTCCCGGAACGCCTCCGCATCTCCCGCCTGGCTGCGCGCGACGATGTCGTCGTTCGCCGGCAATGCCAGAATCACCCCGGGCCAGGTTGTCGTCGCCGCAATGTCCACGGGGCCCTCCGCCCGAACCCTTGGTGGCCGCGGCCGTCCCGGCCGTTCAAACGCGTGTCCTTATCGGCTGTTTCGGGGGGACAAGTCAAGGGGAGCCGGTCGCGGTCGGCTCGGCGGCCCAGGAATCCGAAAAAACGGCACCTTCCAGAAGGTTGGAACCGGTCGCGAGCGCCAGGCGGGCCCAGGCCAGGTCCAGGTCGTACACGGCGTTCAGGTAGTGGAGTTCGTTCTGGAAGAACGACACCAGGGCCTCGGTCATGTCGGAGGCCTCCTGCAACCCCAACGTCATCCCCTGCAGCATCGCGATCAGCCAGCGCTTGGCCGCCACGCGGGCCCGGTCGTACGCCCCCATCCGCCCGCGCGCCTCCTCGAGCGACTCGAAGGCGTCGACGACCTCGACCTCCGCCGCCTGCCCCAGCGCCTCGCGCTGCTGCTCCAGCCGCCGGAGCGTCGCCTCGGCCTCCTCGACGCGGGCGTGGTCGGCGACGAAGTCGAGCGGGTAGTCGAGCACCAGGGCGGCGCCGACGCCCGAGGTGTTGAACGGGTCGGAGACCCACGGGTTGTGCTGGTCGACCGTGACGCTGCTGTAGGCGTAGCCGGCCGAGGCGGTGAGCAACAGATCGGGGTAGTAGCGCGCGGTCTCGATCTCGACCTTCGCGCGCTGGGCGGCGATGCCGGCCTCGAGCATCCGCAGGTCGGTGCGCTCGCGTCCGGCCAGCTCGACGTAGTCGGCGCGCGAGGCCGCGGCGAGGCCGAACGGGGCCAGCGGCACGTCGGCGATCGCCGCGCCGTCCTCGACGCCGGTCAAGAGCGCCAGCCCCGCCAGCGCCAGCCGTTCGAGCCGCCGGGCCTGCAACTCGCGGGCATCGACCTCCGCGGCCAGCGCGTCGATCTTGTACAGATCCACGGTGGAGCCGCCGCCCTCGCCGGAGTCGATGCGCTTCTGCGTCTCCTCGCGGGCGTCGTCGATGTAACCGCGGCCGTCCTCGATCAGATACAGGATGTCGCGCGCCAGGAGCAGCGTCAGGTACGCACGACGCACCTGCCAGGACACCTCGTCCCGCGCGCGCTGCACGCCGACGTCGGCGGCGCGCACGCCGGCCTCCGCCGCGTCCCAGGCGCCGGTGATCTTGCCGAACGTCCAGAGCGGGATGCCGCCGGACACGCCCAGCCGGATCCACGGGCCCCAGTCGAGAATCGACCGATCCCACTGGTTGTCGACCGTGCGACCGGCCGCCGCCCGAACCTCGTCCTCCCACGCCCCGGCGGGCGGGACGAAGGTGAACATCGTCTGGAACGACCAGTTGGAGTACGGCGCCCAGTGGGCCTGGTCGAGCCGCGCCTCGGCGGCATCGACGTCGGCGCGCGCGGCGCCGACCAGCGGGTGCTCCTCGGCCAGGCGCAGCAGGTCGTCGAGCAGCAGGCCCACGACGGCCTCCGCGGTCTCCGCGGCCGCGGTGCCGCCCGCGGCGGCCGCCTCGTCCTCCGCGGCGCGGGTCGCCTCGAGCGCCACCTGGGCGGCGGGGCCGGCGATCTCCGGAGCGGGGCCGGCCGGCGGCTCGGACGGCTCGGACGGCTGCGCCGGGCTCCGTGCGGGCAGCCACGCAACGACCAGGAACAGCGGCCCGAGACGGCGGAGCATCAGGGCGTTCCACCCGGCGGCGGCGCGGGCACGAGTGTCGCGTCGGGCGGCGGCTTCGGGAGCGGGACGATGTTCACGAGCGGCGGCACGAGCGGCCGCGCGTCGATGTCCGGAGGCGGCTCGACGTCCGGCGACGGCTCCGCGTCCGGCACGACGGCGCCCGCGTCGGGCTCGGTGCCCGGCAGCGGCCCGAGGGCCGGCAGGCCGGCGTCCCCGGCCGGCAGACCGCCCTGCCGCAGCAGGATGAACCAGGCCGGCGGGGCCTCGGGGCAGCCGAGCCTCGCGCCGAGGTCGGGGTTCCAGCGCAGCGCGGCGAACCGCCCGTCGGTGCAGGCCAGCCGCACCAGCCGTTCGCGCCGCGACGGCTCGGCTCCCTCGATCGCGGCGAACTCGCGCAGCGCCGCCGCGGGGTCGTCCGCCAGCACCTCGGCCCGCGCCGCGGACAGCGCGGCGACGAGGTTGTCGGGGTCGAGCGTCCGCGAGCGGGTCGCCATGCGCCGCGCGTCGTCGAACGTCGCCAGCTCGGCCAGCCGCTCCGGGTCGGGGGTCGTGCCGGTGGCGAGCTGCTGCTCGATCGCGTCGAGCGCCGCGAGGGCGCCCTCGTTCCACGGCCCGGAGGCGTCGCGGCGGGCCTGCGCCACGGTGCCCTCGAGCGCCACGCCGCGAGCCGGCTCGGCGCTGGCGCCGCCGGGGACGCAGGAGACGACGAGGTTCGGGCCGAGCGGTCCGTCGCCGACGGCGGCGAGCAGCTCCTGGCGGGAACAACGGCGGAGCCGGGCGCCGGGCGGCAGGATCGTGCGCTGGACGACGACGCCGTCGGGGCCGGCGGCCCACATCGAGCCGTCCGGGGCACGGGCCCACAGCAACCCGTCGGCCAGGGTCTCGAAGGTCGAGGTCTCGGCCAGGTCGACCGGCAGGCGCCACTCGAAGGCCGTCCCGTCGGCGCGCAGCGCGCGGACCGGCGGCAGGCCGGAGACCGGCGGCTCGACCGGCTGCAGCAGCGCGAAGCAGTCGGGCGCCGCCGTTCCGCCGTCGGCGGCCGGGGCGGCCGGCGCGTCGGGGAAGCAGCCGCCGACGAGCGGGACCCACGAGGGGTCGGCCTTGAGCGCGTCGAGCAGCGGCTCCTGCTTGCGACGGCCGCCGCCGTCGAGAACCTCGAACTGCCGGTCGCGGGACGAGACGGCGAGGATCAGGCGGTCGCCGAGCACGGCGGGCGGGGCGCCGCGGGAGGCACGCAGGTCCCAGCCGCCGGCGCGTTTCCCGGTGCCGCCGAACAGCGCGAACAGGTGCTTCTTGACCGGCGTGACGCGGCCGGCGTCGATCCGGTCCCGCTGCCACAGGTCGAGCACGACGAGGAAGCGGCTCTCGAAGCCGGCGGTCCACAGCCGGCTCTCCGGTACCGTCGGGTCGCCGGGCAGCTCCCAGTCGGGGCGCGGCCGGGCGGAGAAGTAGCGGCGGCGCACGCCGTCGGCCTCGGCCGCCGGGGAGAGCACGGCGCCCGTCCGGACCACGCGGCCGAAGAGCTGCGCCGCCTCGCGCGCGCGGACCCAGCCGTACAGCGCCAGAGTCCGCGAGCCCTTCTGCACCAGCCGCCCGAACGGCGCCTGCTCGCCGACGAACTCGGGGACGAAGTCCTGGAGCACCGCCGCCGCGGCCTGGCCGCCGCCGCCGACCACGACGGCGATGAACGTCCCCTCCTGCTCGAGCAGCAGCACGGCCTGGGTGTCGACCCAGGCCAGGTCGAGCAGCCGGGCGCGAGGCGGGATCGTCACACGCCAGTTCTCGACGCAGTAGCCGCCGGCCGAGGGGGATGCCGCGTCGAGGCCGACCGCCGCGCTCACGACGTCCGGGGCCTCCACCACGACCAACGGCCCGCCGGTGTCGGGGCGACCGGTGTCGGGCTTGCGGCACCCGGTGGCGGCCAGGGCGGCGAACAGCAGCAGCGTCGTGCGCATCGTCCGAAGCCTAGCCCCGGTGCGGGGGGAGAGGCAAGGCGGCGGGACCGGCCCGGATCGCGCTGTGACCGTCGCGGCCGTGTGACCGTCGCGGCCGGGGACTGGGTGGCCCGTGGACCCGATAGCGCCGCCCGTGGAGGCAGCGGCGCGGCGCTGGGCCGCGCGAAGCGCGGGCCGAGCCCGCCGGCCCCGCCGATCCCCTGGAACTCCCACCCCTCGCACGAAACACCGCCCGGACCTCGGTCTCCCGCTTGACCGCGCGGTCGGTCAGCACGCGGTCCACCTCCCGTCACCGGAGCGTGTTTCGAGCACCGAGCGGGTCGGGTCGGGCTGGATCGGCGAATGGCCGGATGGCCCTCGGGGCGGAAGTCCGGTTCCGACGCCCCAGGGGCCCGTCGAAGGAGGCACCAGAGGCGACCGGAGCGGCCTTCGCCCAACCAACCTGGGTCCGGTCCGTCCGGTCCGTCGATGGGGTCGGGTCCGCCGGTCCGCCGGTCCGCCCGGGCCTCCGGCGTCTTTGCCGGAGCCAACTCCGAATGCTATGGTTTCGACCGTGCCGGCAGGGCGCGCCGATGGTCTGCCGGAAGTCGATTGGCGTCGGATTCCATGCACGTGGGACTTCTTTGTGACTTCTTTGCCCCGGTTCGCGGACCGAGGTCGCTTCCGGCCCATCGTCCGGCGCCTCGGACCGTGTGCTGCGTGATCGCCCTCACCCTTCCCGCCGCCGCGCTCGCGGACGAACCGCAGCACTGCCTGGGCTCCACGCACTGCCCTCCACCCCTTGTCTGCTCGGCCGACGGCAGGTGCGAGCGTCCGGCGTGCGTGCGAACTGCAGACTGCCGCTCACCGTCGGACGTGTGCCTGGCGGAACGGTGCTTCGCCCCCCAGGAGGCACCCGGGGTCCGCGACGGCCTCCGGGCGGCCCGGGAGGCCGAGCCCAACGAGGGCCTCGCCTTCGGCCTGACGTTCCTGCTGCCGGGGCTTGGCCAATTCTACGCCGGTGACCCGTGGGGCCTGGTGCCGCTGGCTGCCGTCGTCGGCGGCGACGCTCTGCTGCTCAGGGGCATCGTCATCGGGCTGATCGCCGCCCACCAGGACAACGACGAGGACCTGACCGAGGCGAAGGCGATGATGATCTCCGGCGCCGGGCTGATCCTCGCGGCCTTTGTCGGCGGCGCAATCTGGGCCTACTTCGTGGCTCGAAACCACAACGAGGGGCTACGGCGCGAGGTGCTCGAGCGCGCCGGAACGCCGGTCTGGGTCTCCTCGCGCTTCCGGCTGTCGGTGGGTACGACGGGACTGCGGCTGACGTGGTGACGCCTGCGCCACCGTGCTTCGCCATCTGCGACAGTCCGAACCTGGTCACGACCTTCGTGCTTCGCCAAGTCGTGAGCCAAGGGCAAGCCCTCGCGGTAGCCCCTCTTCCGTGCGGGCGCAGGCGTGGGCCGCCGCCGCGGGCGGCGACCCAGGCCAGGCATCGGTCGAATGCCCAGGATGGACCAGAGCCGACCTGAACAGCCTCCACCCGGCTACGATGGGTCGGATCCACCCGGGTCCACCGGTCTGCCGGGGGTCTGCCGGTGCGCCTCTGATCCGGGTGGCGATCCTGGCCGACGAGCGGGAACGACTCGACGTCGCCGGGCGCCACGCCTTGCGCGGGTTGGTGCTACTCCGGCACCACGTGCAGGTCCGCGTCCATGTACCCGGCGGCGACGAGGTCGCAGATGATCAGCGAGTCGCCGTACATGCCGTAGTTGTTGAAGGCGATCCAGCGCTCCCAGATCCCGACGCCGTAGTAGGTGTCCAACGGCATGACGACGCGGATCGCGCCGGTGTCCCGGTCCAGGATCCGCAACTCGCTGTACTGGTGCGACCAGTACGGCTCACCGGCGGCCTGCGAGTCGTCGTAGACGACCACGTGCCCGTCCACGTCGCCCATCACCTGGCTCCAAGGCTGGTCCAGGAGGACGGCAGTCTCGCCTGTCGTCATGTTCCAGGTCTGGAGACGGTAGTCGTCGCTCTCGCCGACCCGGTGCACCCCGGTGATCAGTAGTCCGGTGTCCCGATCGAACGCCATCCCCGTGATGCCCATCGCGTACGGTGCGAGTTGCTGGGCTCCTGCGGCAGGGTCCGTCAGGTCGAACTTGTACAGGTAGTTGTCGTTCATGATTGCCACCCAACGGTGGCCGTCGAAGGTGATCTCCGTGCGACCCGCGGTTCCAGCCAGTGAGTGGTCCGAGCCGTCACTCAGGTCAACGTACCGGTACTCGCCCGCCATGCCAGGCGGAGGCGGATCAGGCGCCGATTCGTACACCACGTAGTCCTCGCCCGCCATCGGCGAGAAGTCCGGGACAGAGTTGTCGGTGATCCGCACGGCGGATCCGCCGGCCAGGGATAGCCGGAAGATCTCCTTCGATTCGTCCACGTACTCCGCTGTCTCAGAGAAGAAGACCACTACGTTCCCATGGACGGCCGGTTTTTCAAGCATGTCGGGGTAAGTTCGGCGAAGCACCTCGCGGTCGACTCCGGTGGCGAGGTCCCGGACCATCAAGACCGAGTCCGATGGCAGGGAGCTGGAGTCAACTGTACGCCAGACGACCTTGCCGTCATCGATGCCATTGCGGCCGGTCCAGCCGTTGCCGAGGCCGCGCGCGGGAAGCACGAACTGGCAGCCGGTCGGCAGGATCGAGTCCGCGTCCCACCCGTCGTCGCCTTCTGCTTCGCCCACGTCAGCGTCTGCATCGGGGCGCACGTCGGTGTCCACATCGGCATCGATGTCCACGTCGGGCCCAAAGTCGGGCGGACCGTCGTCGTGTACGCCGGCGTCGGCGTCGGAAGGCGTGTCCACCTGGTCGGCGCCATCCTCGGCTTCCATCGCCCCGTCCTCGTGGTTGTTGTTGGAAGGGCAGGCTGTGCCCGCCACAAGCATTGCCGCCAGTGCCGCAACATGAAGCAAGGTTGGAGGACAGCTCATGGGACTACTCCAACCGAACGGGTATGTCTCCTCCATGCTGGGCCTAGCATGGTGTCCGACCGCACGCAACGCGAGCGTGGATTCGCGCGGGCCTTCCGGCTGATCCAACTGCGTCATCGCTCGGTGTTCTCCTCCAGCCGGGCGATGGCCTCGACGATCAGTTGCTTCTTCCGCGCCAGGCGCTCCTGGTCGGCTGCGCTCGTCGCCGATGCCAGTTCCGCCTCGACGCGCGTGAGCGCTTCGCGTGCCGTGTCCAGCGCCGCGGCCGGCTCCGAGACCTGCCGGGCACCCTCGCGGAGCCGACTCATGCCGGACGAGTCGTCGTCATGGGCCGCCGGGGCGGTGGTCGGCGGTCCGAGCCTCTCGTCGGTCGCGTCCGCCGATCGACCGCCTGACCACCGCAGAACGAGGTACCCGCCGACCAGCACCACGGCAGCGCCGGCCACGAGGCCGGCGATTCGGTTCCGCGTCCACCGCGGCCGTTGCCCGGTCACCGTCGTCCTCCACGTCCCTCACCCGAGCCGCCGCCATGACCGTCGTGATCCGGAGGATCGTCATCGGACGGCGCGCCGTCGCCGCCGCCGCCACCGTGGCCCCCGTGACCACCGTGACCGGGAGGATCGTCGTCGGGCGGCGCGCCGTCGCCGCCGCCGTGATCGTCGCACCCGGCCCACCCCTCGCATCCGTCACGCCTGTCTTCGTCCTCGTCGCTCCACCCGTCACGGCAGGTGCCGTGCGGGCCACCCCAGCGGCGCCGGTGACGCTCCCCGGGAAGCTCCTTCATCCCCTGCACGACGATGCCGCTGGCGACGCTGCGGCGGGCCTGGAGGTCGTAGCCGTAGCGCGCAGAGACCTCCCACTCCGGGCCGTGGACGACGGAGATCCGGGTGGGCGTTGCGGGATGGCGGATGTCGACGGCTTCCAGGGCGGCACGACCGTCGCTGAGGAAGAGCGTCCGACCGTGCACCGCCGTGTCCTCGACCTGTCGCAACGCCACGTAGCTGCCGGCCAGGACCGACGACTGGTCGGCGTCCAACCCGTAGATCCAGACGGTCCGGTTCGAGTCCGCGACCAGCAGGTGATTGCCGCCGATGGAAACGTCGACGACCCGAGCCAGACACCCGCTACCGCCGGCGGCCTCGGCCCGATCGTGCTGCGGCGGCGACAGTCCGGGCGGGACGATCTGCGCCGTCCAGGCCAGGTCGGTCGGATCGGCGGCATCGACCACCGCCACGCCGAAGACCCCCGTCCCGAGGTAGGCCCGACCTTCGCGCACCGCCACCGAGTCGGGCGCGCCCAGCAGCCACTCGGTGTCGAGCACCCGGGGCGTCGTCGGGTCGCTCACGTCGACCGACACCAGGCCACGCTCGAAGTCGGCCACGTAGGCGACCCCGCCGACGACCTCCACATCGACCGCGGCCCCCATCGCCAGCGACCCGCGCCGCACCAGCGCCGCTCCGCGCCACTCGTGGATGTCGAGCTTGTTCCAGTCGGCGACGTAGACCCGGTTCCCGGCGGCATCGAAACGCGTCAACCCGGGCACGGCGATGGTCCAGCGACGCCCTTGCGGCAGCACCGACGTCGCCTCGAGGGAGTAGGGAATCCCCGTTGCGGGAACCGTTCCGGGCGGGCCGAACACCACGACCCGGTACTGCTCTCCGGGCAGCAGGGCGACGGTCGCCCGAGAGCGTCCGTCTCCCGCCTCGCCCGAATACCACGCGCGGGAGGTCGGCGACTGCACGACGAAGCCGAGCTGCCCACCGTCCGCCTCGAGCACCACCTGGACCGGGGCGCGCTGGTCCGGGCGGAGATCCTGGCCGACGAGCAGGAACGATTCGACGTCGCCGGGCCGCCATGCTCCGTGGTGGGCCGCCCCGTCGACCGTGAGCAATCGCGGGGCGGACGGCTCGGTCAGCGTCCATCCTTGGTCGTTCGAAGCGCCCAGATCGACGCGGAGCGATCGATCCACCGGCAGGCCGCCCCAGGCGTTGCGTCCGCCCAGGACGTACGCCTTCTCGCCGCTGCCGACGACCAGGGCCGCGCCGGCGCGGACGATGCCGGGGCCCGCGTCGGGTCGCAGCAACGTCCAGACGCCCTTGCGAGGGTCGAAGCCCCAGAGGTCTCCCAAGAAACCGCCCGGGTCGCCGAGGGTCGCCGCGCCGGCCGCAACGGCGGTCCCGTCATCTCCCGGGGTCGTGCCGGGGCCGAGGAGCGACCCGCCGAAGAGAAGCACTTGGCCCAGGCTCGGACTGTAGGCGACCGCGGCGTCGTTCCGAGGCGCCGGACGGGCGCCGACCGCGGGAATCTCCTCGAACGCCGGCGCCGCGTCGCCCGGCCGGATGCCGTAGACGTGCATGCCGTTCTCGCCGGGCGCTACCAGGTAGGCGCGGCCGCCGCCCGGGTCGCGGGCCAGCTCCCCGAGCGCCGCAGGCGGCGGAATCGGTACGGCCTGGCCGCCGACACCGACCAATGTCGACCAGCGGCGGGTCGCGAGGTCGAAGCTCCACACGCGGTCGAGCGGCGTGTCGTCGGCGGTCCGGCCCGCCAGCACGAGCAGCCGCGTCCGGGAAGCGTCGAACCACAGCCGCGGACGAACGAAGCTCGGCAGGTTGGAGGGCGATGACGCAGCGTCCTGGTCGACGTTCGGCGGCGGGCCGCTCGGCGCTTCGAGCTTCTCGAAGGCCGGCACGGCGTCCCAGCCCCGCGAGATCCAGACGTCGGTCGAGGCGATGCCGTTTGCGTCGCGACCGCTCACGAGGAGGGTGACCTCCGCCGTCTGCTTCTGGCCGCCGTAGTCGAACAGTTCGCCCGCCTTCGTCGCGCTCAGGAGCAGCCGCGCGCGCGCGAAGTCGCGGACTGGGAAGCCGGGCGCCGGCAGCTCGAACTTCTCCTGCCGCCGGTCCACCTCGCCGGTGCCGATCGTCACCTCGGCGACGTCCAGAACGACGGACGCCCGGCCGTCGGCCGAAATCCGCTCCGCCACCGCGACAACCGCCTCGCGGTCCAACGCCGGGATCGAGCGGATGTCGCCCGGCCACTCGGGCACCGGCCCGTCGACGATGTCGATCTCGGGCCAGATCGGGCCGCCGCAGGTGGGGACGTAGGTCACGAGCCCGACCTCGCCGTCGGCCGCCAACCCGAACATCGTGTCCGGCACCGGCCGATCGCGGTCGGCCACCGAGCCTTCCGGCGGGTCGCCTTCGGCGAAGGAACCGTAGGTCCGAGTGTGCCACTGCCGCTGCCAGTACTTGCGCGTGGGGTCGGCCGGGTCCGGGGTGCCGAGGATGCCGACCCGCATCGCGGTGGTGTAGGAGAGGCCGGCGGCATCGCCCATCCAGAGCTGCTCGCCGCGCGGGTTCCGCGTCCAGTCGAAGAAGCCGCCCACGGCCTCCAGCTCCCGCCGGTCCGGCTCCACCTGCGCGTGGTAGCCCCATTCGAGCCGGCGGTACTCGCCCTCCTCGAACAGCAGCGCGATCTCCTGGCAGCCGTCCGCCACGGACACCGGGTTCCGGTCCCAGCCGTACTCGACGAAGAACCGTGGCCCGAACGGCCCGCCCGCCGCGAGCCGCGTCCGCGGCTGGCACGGCTCGGTGACGACCAGCCGCCCGTACATCTCCGGCGTCCGGTTCCCGAACAGCCGGAAACCGGGATAGCGGGGTCTACCTGTGGTCGTGTTGAACTCGCGGCGCTGCGCCTGCAGCAGGTACTCGTCCGGCTCCGTCTTCCACAGGTCGTCGAGGGGGCGCCAGCAGCGATCGTCGCTGCCGTAGCACGATGCACGGTCCGGCAAGTCGCAGGCGCAGGCGCCGAGGGTGCTCGGGACGGGGTCGCCGCTGGAGCCGCTGACGCGGAACTCCAGCTCCTGCTTGGGCCAGATGCGGTACTTGCGCACCTCGCAGGAGAGCCCCTCCTCCGTGCACCGCTCGCACAGGCCGGCCGGGGCGACGGCGTCCTCCGGCGCGGTCGACCAGTCCTGGTCGTTGCGGACCGGCAGACCGGTCTCCGGGTCCCGCGGGTCTTCGGGCGCGGTCCAATCCACGAACCCGTCGCGCATCGCGTCGGTGCCCCAACTCCCGCTGCTGGTCCAGTGTCCGGTCCAGAGGCGTTGCGTGACGTGGTCCTGCTCCAGGTCGACGAGCTCCACCCACGCCGAGCACTTGTCGCCGATGCCGTCGTGGTTGGTGTCGAGCTGGTTCTCGTTCCGGTACCACTTCCTGTAGCCGGACGACGTCTCGTCCGGGTCGTCGTCCTCGCGGCACTGGGCGGGGGTCGGTTCCTCGAAGTGCTCGCAGAAGTCGCAGTAGATCTGCGTGCTGTGCGGCTCGTCCGACGGGTCGCCGGCGACACTGTGGAGGTTCTCGGTCCAGCACCAGCCCGAGCGGTTGGTGCCCAGCTCCAGGTCGGGATACTGGTCCTCGACCATGATGCGGCGGCTCAGCGGGTCGAGGTCGTTCGGGCCGACGTCGAACGGCCCGTTCATCCGCATGAACCGGATGCAGTCGTCGACCCGGCACAGCTCGGGCTCCAGGTTGCGGTAGAGCTGCTCCTTCTTGAACTTGATCTCGCCGAGCATGGTGTTCCAGGCGTCGCGATCGCTCGCCAGGGCGAACTCCTGCCGGTCGGCGTAGTACGGGGTCGGCGACCAGTGCGGCGGCGAGCCGACGGCGTTGGATTCGAGCTGCTCGATCAGGTCGGACTTCGCCTGGAGGAACTCGACGTCGTGGCGGCCGGGCGTCGGGGATTCCGCGATGGACGTCATGCTCCGATCGCCCTGGTAGTAGTGCCAGACGTCGACCAGGTTGCGCATGCACCCCTCGTAGCCGAACGTCGCGTAGTCGGGGCCTGCCGGACGGTCGACGTACTGGTACCAGGTGTAGCCGGCCTCGCCCGGGTCCTCTTCCGCGAGCGAATCGGGCGGCGGCTTGACGCGCACGTCCGAGCCCGCATCGTACCGGTACCGCTCGGAGAGGTAGTGGCCGTTCATGGTATCGATGTGCGCGCGCGCCGACCACGGCTTGAGGTAGCCGAAGCCTGCGGTCGGGGCCGCGCCATAGCTCTGGTCCGGCATCCAGTCGACGAGGTTGTTGATGTACGGGATGAAGTTGTACAGGTCGCAGACGCCGTCGTCGTCCTTGTCGTCGGAGAGGAACCAGAGGAAGTCGGCGCATTCGGTAAACGGCGTCCGGCTGCTCGGCGGCGGCCGGCCCGGGAGCTGCTCGCCGGCGGCCTGCACGTAGTCGTCGGGCCAGGCGTACTCGAGGCCGGCCTGGTCCCCGTCGGGGTCGAGGTCGCACGAGTCGCCGACGCCGTCGCCGTCGAGGTCGAACTGGTCGGGGACGAGGTCCCGCACGGGCGACGGCGTCTCCAGCCCGGCGGGCAGGGAGCCGAGGTCGCGCTTGGCCGGGTTGTAGACGCGCAGGCAGTTGTCGTCGCAGCGCTCGGCCGTCGGCCACCGGCCCGCGGCCGGAACGCACGGGTCGCGCAGGCCGTTGGCGAAGCCGAACCACCCGTTGCTGTCGTCGAGCACCAGGTCGCCGTCGACGTCGCGGTCGCAGGCGTCGCCGTAGCCGTCGCCGTCGAGGTCCTGCTGTCCGGAGTTGGAGGCGAACACGCAGTTGTCCGACCTGTCGCCGACGCCGTCGCCATCGATGTCCAGGTTCTGCCACGACACGGACGCCACGCGACCGCGCCAGGCGCGCATCAGCCGCCCCTCGGCCGTGCCGTGCAGCCCGCCGTAGAGGCAGAGCTGCCGGTCTTCCGGGTTGCGAAGACAGACGCGCCTCCGCGGCTCGACGTAGATCGACTGCGTGCCGGCCGGGACGACCACGCCGGCCGGGGACTCCACGCCCGCCGGAACCGACGTCGTCAAGGGGTGGACGTCTCCGGTGTAGCCGAGGCCGTCGAACGCCAGGGCGACCAGCTCCTCGCCCCCGGTGAGGCCCGCTCGAAGGCCGGCACGGTGCCACTCGATTCGTTCGTAGGAGAAGCCCTCGGGCTCCCCGGTGTTGGTCCGCTCCATCATGTACCACTCGTTCGCGGCGCTCGAGGTCGCCAGCCATCGCTTGCCGGTGAAGTCACCCTGTTCGGAGCGCTGGATGCCGATCAGGTACTCGTCGGCGACGTTTTCCCAGGGATCCCACAGGGCGGAGCAGTAGCGGTTCGAGGCGACGACTCCGGCGTAGTCCCAGGGGACGCCGCTCGTGCAGCGGAACCCCGGTTGGCAATCCTCGTCGGCCGCGCAGACGTGCCGACAGATGCCGGAAACGAGGTCGCAGACGGCGGTGCTTCCGCTGCCGTCCTCGAAGGCGTCGACGCAGTCGGCGTCCGCGCGGCACTTCTCGGCGCGGCGGTAGTCCGGGAGGTTCGCCGGCGCCAGCTCCTGCGGCATCGCGTAGGCCAGATGCCGCTTGACGAAGCGGCGGAAGCGTTCGAGCCGCTCCTGGAAGGTCGGCGGCGGTCCGCCGACGGTCCCTTCGAACACCGCGAGCCAGTCGCGGATCGCCGCGGCGGTGTAGCGGATGTTGGCCTCGCCCTGGGCGTTGCCGAGCCGTTCGATGAACAGCGGGTCGCCGGACTCCTCGTCGGCGTCGAAGGCATAGACCTCTCCAAGATAGTGGTACCTGCCATTGTGGTCCATCGCGTCGCTGTGCCGGTAGTACCAGGGCGTGGTGCCGTTGGACCGGAAGGCGGCCACGGACAGGGCGTCCTCCGGGGTTCCGGGCGCGACGACGTTGCGGAAGTCGCGCACGGTGTGCGCGAACGAGTCCGCAATCGTGTGCGTCCCCTGCCCGAGGTACAGCAGGTCGGGACGGACCATCACCTGCTCGCCATGCTCGGAGCCGCAGGCGACGGAACCCAGGAAGCCGCTCATTCCGATGCACGGCAGCCCGACCGCCGGCAACGTTGTGATGATGGCTCCCACTGCGATGCAGGCTTCCGCCCTGTCTTCACTGAGCGCGGCGGTCGCTAGGACTGCGGCGGAGGGGGCCGGACAGGCCACCATGGCCGTTCCGGCGACCAGGAGCCCCGCGCGCCAGTGTTCGCCGAGCGTCGCGCGAATCGTGGAGAAGTCCTTGACCGGCAGGTCGTTCGGCGGCACGACCTCCGGCGACGCCTGGAGCATCCGGTCGAGGAGGAAGCTGGCGGAGGCGGTGAGCATCGCCTGGTTCCGTTCGACCAGGCCGGGCACGGAGTAGCTGCGGACCGTCACGTCGCCGACGATGGTCGTCGTCCACGGCACGTCGTACAAGCGGTTGTCCTCGAGGAACCGGGTCGTGGCGTAGCCGTGCTGCGCCTGAAACTGGTCGGCGGTGCCGATCGTGCTCTCCCAGGGTCGCTTGCCGGCCAGGCCGTCCGCGAAGGCGTCGGCCATCTCGTTGATTGCGGCCGCCTCCGGTCCGGTCAGCTCCCGCATGTCCACGAAGCGGGCGCCAACCAGCAGGCCCGTGAAGTCCCAGGTGCTGAAACCGCCTTCGCCGAGGCCGACGTAGCCGATGGTGTTGCAGTAGTCGTCAAACGGCAGACCCACGCCGTCGGTGCACAACTTGTACGACGCGCAGCCGCCGAACGAAGAGCCGGTGCAGTCGTTGAAGTCGGCCTTGTAGAACGCGCACTCCGACGGGTCGCCGTCGGGGCCGCATGCCAGCCCGATGGCGCGGTATACCGCCGCCTCGTGCGCCGATGGAAGGTACGGCGGCAGGAGCTGGTAGGTTGGAAGCACGTAGACCAACGCGTCCACGACCGGCCCGAGGTCGGCGGGGATGGTGAAATCGAAGTACACGTTGTTCGCCCGTGCCGCCGTCGGTCGCGCCATCGTCGTCAACGCGATCGTGCATGCGAACACCGCGACCCACCGGTGCGAGCGCTCCGTCCGGGATGCTCCCATCGCGACCCCTCCTTGCCCGCGCGTGAAGCGGACGAGGTCGATGGTGCCGCGCGCTCGTGGGACACGGGGTACTGATCGAGGGACGACGGACTCACCTGCGCGAGGTGCGAGGTACACGTGCGCCCCACGGGCCGCAGACCGTCCGGGCACGCCCACACCGTCGGCCAAGGTGCGAAGCGGACCCACGCAGCCGCGTCGGCCGCGCCCGGCCCCGGACAGGAACGTACGGGCTCAGGGACGCGGGTCCGCGTCCTGGTAGGCGGACACGAGCAACAGCCGAAGCAGGATGCCGATGGGCGAACGCACGGAATACGGATCCGACTCCCCGAACGCCCGCGACCATCCGCTCGGCGGCCGAACCGACCCGGTTCCCTGCATGTCGCGCGCGACGAACAGCAGAACGCCCAGGATCTGTTCCACCCAGACGTCCGAACAGCCCCGCGCGTGGATGCAGTGGCGGATCGATCCGTACAACGCCGCCGTCGCCTTGCGGTCGCCGTGCGACCAGAGCGGATCGCGAGCGGCCAGCGCGACGCGCGTCAGCGCGGGATACCGCCCCAAGAACGTCACGAAGGCGGTCAGCAGGAGCGCCGGATCGACGCCCTGCTTGTCGGCGTATCCGGCCTCGCCCGTACGCTCCGGCGTTGCCGCGGAAGGCGCGTCCCTATCCCGCCCCCCCCCCGCACACATCCACACACATCCGCCGCACTCCGGGGTCGTGCTGCCGATCGGTCAAGGCGGTGAGATGGAGGGCGAACTCCCGCGCGAAGGTCTCGACGAGGCCGCCGAGCAGTGCCGCCTTGTGGGGGTACCGCCGGTAGAGCGTGTTCTTCGAGACGTGACTGCGAGCCGCGACGTCGCGAAGCCGTACCTTCTCGTAGCCGAGGCGGTCGAACAGCTCGGCCGCGGCGAGCAGGATTGGATCGATCCGGGCCGACGCTCCGTCGTGCATGCACGGGCTCCGGGTCGGGAGATCACTCGATGGCGGTCGGAAGATCAAGGGTGGGATTCGGGGCGCCGATCCGGGTGCCCGATCCGTCGTTGACACTTCCGCCAAGGTGCGACTAGGTTTCCGCCGCCATGACCAGCGAGGGAGAGCGCCCCGAGGGCGCAGGAACGACGGGGAATTCGGCAACCGGGGACGACGGCGCGGCGAAGACCGGCGACGGATCCGCGGCCGAGCCGCAGGGGGCGGAGCCGACATCGGCGAGCGAGCCGAACGCCGCGGACGGGCCGGCGACGGAGCCGGCGGCATCGGAGACCGGGGACGCTCCCGCTCCGGAGGCGGCGGCGCCGCTGCCGACCGCGACTCGGCCGGCGCGACCGGCGCGGAACTGGCGCACGGTGGGGATCGGCGCGGCGCTCGTGCTGCTCCCCGGCGCATTCGTCGCCTATCTGCTCGGCCGGCCGATGACGATCCTGAACGAGCTGGGGTTCCCGGCGATGATTCCCGGGAAGACCGGCTACTCGCTGCACCCGTCGCCGACGATGTTCTACCTCGGCATCGTCTGCCTGGTGCTGGTGGCGGCGGGCGCGGCGGTGATCGTCGCGGGGCTGTTCCCGGGCCGACGACCGGAGCTGCCGGCGGTCGAGCCGGGGTTCGTGGCGTGGCTCAAGCGCCACGCCTGGTCGGTGACGCTGTTCGCGCTGGGCTGCGCCGTGCTGTTCCCGACGCTCGGGCAGGCCGGGTTGTGGGACCCCTGGGAGACGCACTACGGCCTGGTCGCGCTGCGGATGGTCGAGCAGGACGACTGGATCTCGACGCTCGACATGGGTTGGAACGAGTGGTTCTTCTCCAAGCCGATCCTGCTGTTCTGGCTGATGGGGTTCGGGCTGGTCGGGCTGGGGCAGGACGCGGCGGCGGACGGGAATCCGCCGCTCATCGAGTGGGCGTTCCGGGTGCCGATCGTGCTGCTGGCGCTGGCGACGGTGATGGCGGTCTACCTGCTGGCCTCGCGGCGCTGGGGCAAGCGGGCCGGGTTCCTGGCCGGGCTGGCGCTCTTGACGATGCCGCAGTTCTTCCTGATCGCGCGGCAGGCGATGACCGACATGCCGTTCGTGGCGCCGCTGACCGTCGGCCTGTGCTTCCTGGCCCTGGCGCTGGGGGAGCGGGACGACCGACCGGCCGTCGGGACCTCGCTGTTCGGCGGCCGGCTGCGCGTGTCGTCCTACCACGTGCTGCTGGTGGCGATCACGCTGGTGGCGTTGCCGCAGGCGCTGACGGTGCTGACGCACAACAAGGCCCGGACGCTGGCGGTGTTCAACGCCAACGCGCCGGCGTACGAGGTGGAGCGGGTCGCGCGCGACCCGATGATCACGAACGACGTGCTGCTGTGGGGCTCGCTGGGGCAGACCGAGGACGGCCACGACCACTGTGTGGATCTGGACTGCTCGCGGCAGCCCGGTCGTGTGGACGCGGCGCAGGTCAACGACAAGCTGCGGCCCGAGGTGAAGATCGCGTATCCGCTGCCGGCGCCGTTGCGCGGGAAGACGCACCTGATGTGGGGCCTGGTGTTCCTCGGGCTGTGGGCCGGGGCGCTGGCGATCGTCTCGCGCCGGACCTCGCGCAGCTTCGACGGCCCGAGCCAACGGGACGTGTACCTGTACGGGTTCTACCTGGCGGCGGCGGTGGCGACGCTGGCCAAGGGGCTCTTGGGGTTTGCGATTCCGGGCCTGATCGTCCTGTTGTACCTGCTGGTCTCGGGCGAGTGGCGGGAGCTCAAGCGGCTGCGGATCGTGCGCGGGCTGCTGGTGTTCCTGGCGGCGGCGGGGCCCTGGTACACGATGATGATCGTGCGCCACGGCAACCAGTGGTTCCAGCAGTTCATCGTCCACGACCACTTCAAGCGCTCGACGAGCGGCGTGCACGGCGACCGCGGGGCGCTGGGCTACTTCGTCCAGCAGCTCGGCATCGGCACCTTCCCGTGGGCCGCGTTGATCCCGGCCGCGGTGTTCGCGCTGTTGTGGCTGCGCTGGGAGCGCCGGGAGCCGAACCGACCGTCGGAGGGCGAGCGCGTGGCGTTGTTCGCCACGCTGTGGGGCCTGGCGATGTTCGCGTTCTTCACCGCGAACTCCACCAAGTTCCATCACTACGTATTCCCGGCGCTGCCCGGCTTCGCCCTGTGCCTCGGCCTGCTCGTCGATCGGATGCTCGACAGCCGCCACCGCTGGGTTCCGATCGTCACGCTCGGCTCGATGGTGTTCTTCGCCTTCGTCGCGCGCGACCTGACGACCACGATCGGCACGCGGCTGCGGGGCTACGAGCGGCTGATCCAGCTGTACATGTACAAGTACGACCGGATCTGGCCGGACCCCAAGGTGTTCGGCGAGCACCTCGACTACTCGACGGAGATGATGGTCTTCGCCGCGGTGTTCGGCGTGCTGCTGACGCTCTTGCTGCTGCCGTCCGCGCGCCCCGGCAGCGTGTGGGTCGAGCGGGCGGCGCGGAGCCTGCGGCTCCCGGTCTGGGCGCGGGGTCTGCTCGAGCACCCGCGGCGGCTGGTGATGGCGCTGTTCTGCGCCGCCGCACTGGGCTGGGCCGGCTTCGGCCTGCACGTGTACTTCAACGAGATCTCGCCGCACTGGTCCGAGGGCTACCTGGTCAAGCTGTACTACGAGCTGCGCCGCGGCCCCGAGGAGCGGCTGATCGCCTACTCGCTCAACTGGCACGGCGAGAACTGCTACTCGGCCAACCGGGCCAAGATCCTGATGACCGAGCACGGCTTCGAACGCGACTGGACCGACTTCCCGGAGTGGCTCAAGCGGCACCAGGGTCGCGAGTACTACTTCATCCTCGGCAAGGGCGGCGGCGAGGGGCTCAAGACCAAGCTCAACTCGGCGATCCCCGGCGCGGGGAAGACGGTCGAGGTGGTGAGCGGGAACCTGAGCAACAAGTACGACCTGGCGCGGGGGCGGCTGTGCGCGCCCGAGGACTGCCCGCCGGAGCCGTCGCCGCGCAAGCCGTCGCCGTGGACACTGCCGCCCAAGAGGCCGTCCTCGGTGCCGTCCGAGCCCGTCCGCGAATCGATCGCCCCCTGAGATGCGAACGCTCGCCGCCGCGACGCCGTTCCTGCTCGCGTCGCTCGCCTGCAGCGGCCACCAGATCAGCTCCTGGTCGCCGTCGGGCTCGTTGGACTGGGACGAGCCTTCCGGGGAGTCCGACGAGGAGTCCGACGCCCACGACGACGACGGAGCGTCGGATGCAGGGACGCCGGCGCCGCGGCCGTGGCCCGACGGCACCGGCGGAACCGCCGACCCGGCCGTCGTGCTGACCCGCGCCGACCAGCGCTACGCCGCCGGGGACCTCGCGGCGGCACTGTCCGGCTACGGCCAGGTGTTCGCCACGGGGACGCGCGAGCAGCAGCTCCACGCGCTGCACCGCATGGCGTGGTGCGAGCAGCACGCGGGGCGGATCGCCGACGGCGCGGAGCGGCTGCTGCAGCTGCTGGCGCTCACCGACCCGCCGCGGGACGACGACGAGCGGCGGCGGCGGCGGGAGGCGGTGCAGGACCTGGTGACGTTCGAGGCGTTGCGCGCCGACGCAACGCCCGCCGAAGTCATCGACCGGCTGGAACGGGCGCTGCCCGAGCCGGAGCGCCGGGAGGCGCTCGAACGGCTGCTGACGCAGTACGAAGCCGGCGGCCGGGCGGCGGAGGCCGAGGCCGTCCGGGCGCGGCTGTCGGCCGACGCGCCGTGAGCCGGCAGGCGGCAAGAATCCCGGCGCGTGCGGAGCACCGCCTTCGCGGCGCCATCGTGATACGATGGCGGCGATGGCAGCGATGGACACCGGCCCCGAAGCCTCGGAGATGCAGCTCGCGATCTACCGTCGGATGTCGCCGGAACGACGGCTTCGCGTGGGGCTCGAGCTGACCGAGCTGAGCCGGAAGCTCCTGCGCGAGGGCATCCGGCGGCGGCATCCCGAGTACGGGGAGCCGGAGGTGCTCCAGGCGTTCCGTCGCCTGTGGCTGGGGGCCGAGCTGTTCCACAGCGCCTATCCCGCCGATCGAGAGCTCGAGCCGTGACGCAGGAGGAGGTCGTCGGCCAGGTGGTGGACGCCCTGGTGGAAGCAGGCGTGCCGTACATGGTTGCCGGCTCGTTCGCCAGCAACATCCACGGCGTGCCGCGAATGACCCAGGACGCGGACATCGTCGTCGACCTGGACGAAGCCGGCGTCGCCCGGCTGGTCGCGCGGCTCCAAGGACGCTTCTACGTGAGTGACGCCGACGCGCTCGACGCGGTCCGGGAGCGGCGGATGTTCAACGCCATCCACCTGGAGACGGCCTTCAAGGTCGACCTCGTCGTCCGCAAGCACCGGCCGTTCAGCGTGGAGGAGCTGCGGCGCAGGGCGCCGGGGCGGCTGGCCGGGCGCACCGTCGACTTCGCCACCGCGGAGGACACCGTTCTCACGAAGCTCGAATGGGCCCGGCTGGGCGATTCGGAGCGCCAGTACGCGGATGCCGTGGGGATCATCGGGGTCCAGCGCGAGGGGCTCGAGTGGGCGTATCTCGAGCGGTGGGCCGCGAACCTCGGCCTGTCCGACCTGCTGCAGCGTGCCCGGCGGGGTGAGCCGTTCCGCGACACCTCGCCGTAGCCGCCCTTCACGGTCGCTCGCCGCCAGCTCGTCCTCACGGTGGGACCCGGTCCGGCGCGGCGGTCACTCGGGCGGGGGACGGGAGGCACGGGACTGCCGGTCCTCCTCGATCGCCGCTTCGAGGCCGGAGCCCATCTCGAAGGCCCGGGTCGGATCGCGGCGGGCGCGACGCCACAAGACGACGTAGACGGCGACGGCGGCGATGCAGACCGCCAGCGCGATGACCTGCGAGATCGACCACAGCCAGACCCAGCCGCGCTTGGGGTCCCCGCGGAAGGTCTCCAGCACGAAGACCGCGCCCGAGAAGGCGATCGTGCCGAGCAGGCAGACCTGGCCGCCGAAGGTCCGACGACGGCGCACCAGCAGCACCAGGCCGAACAGCAACAGGCCGACCACGGTCGCGTAGAGCTGCACCGGGTGCATCGGCCGCGACCACTCGATGCCCTGCGCCGCCAGCCCGTAGGCCCGGTCGTGCCACTCGAAGGCCGGCGTCCCGGCCGGGAACTGCACGGCCCAGGCCAGCGTCTCCGTCGGGCGACCGAAGTCCGAGCCGTGGAGGAACGAGCCGAGGCCGGTGAAGCTGAGCCCGAGCATCACGGCGGGGGTGGCGGCGTCGAACCAGGGCCACGCGCGCAGCCGCTTGCGCCGCAGGAACAGCCACGAGGCGAGCGCTCCGCCCAGCAGGCCGCCCCAGGCGGTCAGGCCGCCCTGGCCGATCTGCACGATGCGCAGCGGGTTCTCGAACTCGCCGAGGTTGATCAACACGTACAGCAGCCGCGCCCCCAGCAGCCCGGCCACCGCCCCGATCACGAACGTGTCGGCCACCGTCTCCCGCGGCAGCCCCTCGCGCCGCGCCCAGCGGTGCACGAGGAACCAGGCGGTCAGCAGCGACAGCCCGAGCAGGACGCCGTACGAGTAGACCTCCCATCCGAGCAGTGGCACCTTGAACAGAACGGGGTGCACGATGGGAGAATAGGCGAACCGGGCAGAGGGATTCAACGGGTACGGGGAACGGGGTACGGGGAACGGGGAACGAGGAACAAGGAACAAGGAACAGGGGACGAGGAATGAGGGATGGGAACGGGAGGAGGAACAGGAAATGACGAACGGAAACGGGGAACGGGTCGGGCTGCGGCGGGGGATCTACGCGATCGTGGACCTCGACGCCTGCGCCGCGGCCGGCCTCGACCCGGAGCGGACCGCCGCCGCCTTCCTCGCCGCGCCGCTCGCCGCACTGCAACTGCGCGCCAAGGGGGCCGACGACCGCGCGCTGCTGCGCCTGGCGCGCGCACTGGCCCCGCTCTGCCGGGCGGCCGGCGTGCCGTTCGTGGTCAACGACCGGGTCGATGTCGCCCGGCTGGCGGCCGCCGACGGAGCGCACGTGGGGCAGGACGACCTGCCGCCGCGCGAGGCGCGCCTGCTGCTCGGCCCGCGCCCGCTGCTCGGGCTCTCGACGCACTCCGCGTCCCAGGTCGAGGCCGCCGCCGGGGAGCCGGTCGACTACCTGGGCTTCGGCCCGGTGTTCGCGACGCGGACCAAGGCGCGGGCCGACCCCGTGGTGGGCCTCGCGGGGCTCCGGTCGGCCGCGGCGACGAGCCCCCGGCCGCTGGTGGCGATCGGCGGTCTCGGCCTCGACGACCTGCCCGCCGTGCGCGACGCGGGGGCCCACGCCGCGGCGCTGGTCGCGACGCTGCTGGAGGGGGGCGACCCGGGGCGGCGGATCCGCGAGGCGGTGGAGCGGTTCGGAACGCGTTGAGCGGGGTCAGTCGCCGAGCGTCCGGTACAGCTCGTCGTACTGCCGGGCGGCGACGTCCCAGGAATGGTCCAGCCGCATCAGGCGGCGCACGAGGCGCGCCCAGGCGGGACGGTCGGCGCGAGCGGCGACGGCGCGCTGCACGGCGCCCAGCAGCGCGTCGGGATCGACCGGATCGAAGGTGAAGCCGGTGCCGGTCTCCAGGCGCGCATCGACATCGAGCACGGTGTCGGCCAGGCCGCCGGTGCGACGGGCGACGGGCACCGAGCCGTAGCGCATGGCGATCAGCTGGGTCAGGCCGCACGGCTCGTAGCGCGACGGGACGAGGAACAGGTCGCTGCCGGCGTAGGCCAGTCGCGCCGTCGGCTCCTCGAAGCCGGTCACCAGCCGCACGCGGCCGGGCTCCGCGGCCGACAGCCGCTCGAGCTCCTCGCGCAGCGGGGCGTCGCCGTCGCCGACGACGACGAGCTGCACGTCGGCCGCGGCGAGCTGGGGCACGACGGCGGCGACGAGATCGATGCCCTTCTGCGGTGCGAGGCGGGCCACGACGGCGGCGAGGGTGGCTTCCGGGCGCGGCTCGAGTCCCAGGCGGCGCTGCAGCGCCAGCTTGCACCCGGCCTTGCCCTCGAGCGCGTCGGCGGAGAAGGCGTGCGGCAGGTGCGGGTCGGTGAACGGATTCCAGACCTGCGGGTCGAGCGCGTTGAGGATGCCGACGACGGGGCGCGGCAGCGCGCGCAGCACGCCGTCCAGGCCGTGTCCGCCCTCGGGGGTCAACAGCTCCGCCGCGTAGCTCGGGCTGACGGTCGTCACGCGGTCGGACCACAGCACGCCGGCCTTGAGCGGGCTGATCCGGCCGTAGAACTCGAAGCCGCCGGGATGGAAGTCGGCCGGACGGAGGTCCAGGCGCCCGAGCTCGCCGGCCTCGACGAGCGGCTGGTGGGCGATGTTGTGGATCGTCAGCAGCACGCGGGTCCCGGCCAGCGCCGGACGCTCGCGCAGGCCCCGGGCGAGGTAGTACGGCGCGAGCGCGGCGGGCCAGTCGTGGGCGTGGAGGACGTCGACCGGCGTGCCGCGCTCGGCCAGCACCTCGAGGGCCGCGCGGCAGAAGGCGGCGTAGCGCGGCGGGTCGGCGGGGCCGCCGGTGTAGATCGGCAGCTGCTCGAACAGCGCGGGCTGGCGCAGCAGCACGACGTCGACGCCGGTGCCCAGGCGCGCCTCCCAGACCTCGAAGGGCCAGGAGGCCGGCCCGAGCGTCACGGGGACGGGCGACAGCCGGCGGGCCAGCGAGCGGGCGCGGGGGTCGATGCCGCCGTGGAACGGCAGCAGCACGGTGACGCGGTGTCCCAGGGCGCGCAGCGCGGCGGGCAGGGCGCCGATGACGTCGGCCAGTCCGCCGACCTTGGCGAACGGCACGGCCTCCGTGGCGACGAAACAGACGTGCATCGCGGGCACTCCCTAGTCGTTCTTGCGGGTCAGGCCGGCCGGCACGCGGACGCCGGGGGGAAGGCCGACCAGCTCCTGGGTCTCGAGGACGATCTCGCGGCATTCGGGCCGGTCGCCCAGCCCGTCGAGCAGCACCTGGGTCGTGTCGACCAGCGTGCGCTCGATGCGCGCCGTCGCCTCGGTCCGCTCCGAGAGGCGCTTGCGCAGCGTCGCGGCCTCGGTATCCATCGCGTCGGCGTTGTGCTCGAGCTGGTCGCGGTACTGCCGGCTCTGCGACTCGAGCCCCGCACACTCGGCCTCGGTGGCCGCGATGCGGGAGTTGAGGTCTTCCAGCTCGTCCTCGCGGGCGGCGACGCGGGCCTCGGCGGCGCCGAGGGCCTGGTAGGCCTCGCGCAGGGGGGCGCCCATCTCGCCGGCCAGCTCGAGCTGGCTGATCCGGCCGCGCAGCGACTGCACGACGTTGCGCGCCTCGTCCACCAGCTTGACCAGGTGCACCCGCCGCTCGTGCAACTCGGCGATGCGCCGGCGGCCGTGGGACACCTCGCGCGCCAGCTCCTCGATCCGGCGCCCGACCTGGCCGCGGAAGTCGCGCGCCCGCCGCTCGTGCGCCTCGAGCTTCGCGGCGTCGGCGCCCATCTCGCCCTCGGCGCGGGCGGCCTGTGCGGACAGGTGCCAGAGCTGGTCGAGGGCCTGGCCGAGGTTCTTGGGGACGTCGCCGGTCGGGTAGACGCGGGCGATCATCCGGGCGAACATCGCGGCGCGCAGCGACCAGGCGACGACGCCGCTCACGCGCGGGGCCCCGCGCGCGCCGGCCACCGGTTCGGCCGTCGTCTCCCACGGGTTGCGCGGCGCCTGGCGCTGGAGCGCCTTGACGTCCTCCAGCAGGTGGTGGGCGTCGCGGTAGCGCCGGGAGGGCTCCTTCTCCAGCAGCTTGAGCACGATCGATTCGCCCAGCGGCAGCAGCCCGGGGAGGTGGCGGCTCGGCGCCACCGGCGTCTGGCTGCGGTGCTGCTCCATCACGGCGTTGCGCCCCGGGCCCTCGAACGGCAGCTTGCCGGTGAGCATCTCGTAGAACACGATGCCCAGCGAGTACAGGTCGGAGGCCGCGGTCGCCTCGGCCCCCAGCGTCTGCTCCGGCGACATGTACTCGGGCGTGCCGAACACGGCGCCGCGGGCCGAGGCCGCCGTCTCCTGCATCAGGCGCGCCAGGCCGAAGTCGAGGATCTTGACGAAGTCTTTCCGGCCGGCGCGCTCGAGCAGGTAGACGTTGTCGGGTTTGAGGTCGCGGTGGATCACGCCGAGGTCGTGGGCGCGGGCGAGCGCGGCGCAGCACTGCTCGAGGATGTCGGCGACGCGCGAGACGGGCATCGGCCCGCGGGCGATGATCTCGTTGAGCGGGGTGCCGTCGAGCAGCTCCATCACGAGGTAGGCCAGGCCGTCGTCGGTCTCGCCGTAGTCGTGGATGTCCACGATGTGCGCGTGGTTGATCCGGTTGGCGGCCCGCGCCTCGCGGAGGAACCAGGCCCGCAGGTGGTCGGTGTTCTTGCCCGGAATCAGGATCTTGATCGCCACGATGCGGTCGATCAGCAGGTGGCGGGCCCGGTAGACCACGCCCATGCCGCCCGATCCGAGCTGTTCCTCCAGGCGATAGCGGCGGTTGATGACTCTTCCGAGCAGCGCGTCGGCCACGGGGAACCTCCCTCGACCGCCTGATAGTCCTGCCGGCGCGCGAGGTCAACCGGCCGTTTCCGTCCCGTTTCCGTCCCGGGGTGGAGATCAGCCGCGCAGCTTGCGGGCGATCATCGCCGCGGGGCCCTGGCCGGCCTCCTCCGTGAAGCCCTCGACGCACTCGGCCACGAAGCGCCGCCGCAGTGCGCGCGCGTCGTTCCCGACCTCGTCCAGCACCTCCGGCGGCGCCTGCCAGGCCACCCGCACGACCTGGCCGCGCCGGCGCAGGCGGAATTCCGCCCCGCGGGGCTCGAGTTGGATCGGCACGCCCGGCAGCACGTCCACCGGACCGCCGTCTTCCGCCTCGTAGATGTAGTCGTCCCAGGCGTTGGGCCCGCCGCGGCGGAAGCGGCCGACGATGCGGCCCGCGAACGCCCGGCGCGTCCGCGCGTTGGGGTCCAGCACGTCGCGGGAGTCGACCCGCAACGCCATCGCCTCAGCCCCCGCCGCCCGGGGCGGGGCGCAGCGTGACCAGCGCGTCGACCGCCGTCGGGCGCCCGTCGGCGTCGAGCACGACGGGATTGAGGTCGATGGCCCCGAGCGACGGGGCGGCGCGGCCCAGCTCCCACAGGCCGTTGAGCGCCCGGGCCAAGGCCTCGAAATCCGCCGGTGCCTCGCCGCGGAAGCGCTCGAAGAGCGCCCGCGACCGCAGACCACCGAGGGCCGCCCGGAGCTTCGACGCCGAGACGGGCAGCAGCACGAAAGCGGCGTCACGGACCGCCTCGGTGAGCACACCGCCGAAGCCGACGACGCCGGCCGAGCCGAAGGTCTCGTCGCGCAGCCAGCCGAGCAGCAGCTCGCGACGGCCGGAGATCTGCCGGGCGACGACGACCTGCTCGACACCGGTCTCCGCGAGCAGCCGCGCGGCCCCGTCACGCACCGCGGCGTCGTCCCGCAGCCCGAGCAGGACCAGGCCCCGGTCCGACTTGTGGGCCAGCCCGCCGCCGGCTCCCTTGAGGACGACGGGGTACCCGAGGGTCCGCGCGGCGGCCGCGGCCCCCGCCGGATCGTCCGCGGTGCGGTGCGCGGCGAACGGCACGCCGCAGGCGCCGAGCAGCTCGGCCGCCTCGACCTCTCCCAGCCGATCGCGACCGGCCGCCGCGGCCGCCGCGAGCCGCGCCGCCGCACCGGCGATCGCCTCGGAGCTCGCCCCGCGCGGCGGCGGCTCGTCGGCCACGGCCTGCGTCCGGGTACGCCGCACGAGCGCGGCCAGGGCCCGCACCGCGCGCTCGGGCGACGGGTAGACCAGCGCGCCGCGGGCGCGCAGCGCCGTCAGGCCCGGGTTCTGCGCGGCGGTCGGGCTGGAGGCGGCGTCGCTGGCGAACAGCAACGGGCAGTCCGGGCGGCCGGCCAGGCGGGCGAGCGCCTCGCCGAGCCGCTGGTCGCGCCGCGCGGCCTCCTCGACGACCATGTCGAGCGCCTGGCGCGGGTAGAGGGGCGACTCGCGCATCAGGCCGCCGGCGAAGCCGACGAGGCCGCCGCCGAGGTGCAGGACGGCGTCGTACGCGCCGCACTCGACCACGGCCTGCACGCAGCGGTGCATCGCGCCGGGGCCGATGTCGCCGGCCAGGTCCACCGGGTTGCGGCGGCTCCAGCGGTCGGGGAGCACGCCGTCCAGCTCGGCGACGACGGCCGGGGGGAGGTCGGGCAGCTCGAGCCCCTGCTCCTGGATCGCGTCGGCGGCGACGACGCCCCAGCCGCCGCCGACCGTGACGACGCCGACGCGGGGTCCGGCGACGGGCGGGGTGGCCGCGAAGGCGGCGGCGACGTCGAACAGGCGGTCGAGCGACGGGACGACGACGGCGCCGAGCTGCTCGACGAGGCGGCCGAACAGGTCGGCGTTGCCGGCCAGGGCGCCGGTGTGGGAGAGCGCGGCCGCGGCGCCGCCCGGCGTGCGGCCGCCCTTGAGCAGCACGACCGGCTTGCGCAGGGCCGCGTCCCGGAGCGCGTCGGCGAAGCGCCGGCCGTCCCGCACCCCCTCGACGTACAGCGCCACCGCCGTCGTCCGCTCGTCCTGGGCCAGGAAGGCGAGGAACTCCTCGACACCGAGCAGCGCGCTGTTGCCGACCGAGACCAGGCGGCAGAAGCCGACGCCGCTGACGTGGGCGTAGTGCATCAGCGTGGCGCCGATGTTCCCGCTCTGGGTGATCATCGACAGGCCGCCGCGAGGCGGCCGGGCGAAGGCCATTTGCGAGCTGAGGCCGACGGGGTTGGACAGCAGGCCCTGGCCGTTGGGGCCGGCGAGCAGCAGGCCGTGACGGGTGGCGAGCGCCGCCAGCTCGCGTTCGCGCGCGGCGCCCGCGGCGCCGGTCTCGGAGTAGCCGCCGGTCACGACGTACGCGGCGCGGACGCCGCGCCGGGCGAGCCCCTCGACGCAGCCCGGCACCTGGTCGGGGGGGACGACGACCACCGCGAGGTCGACCTCGCCCTGCGGCAGCTCCTCGACCGTCGGCAGCACCGGGTGCCCGAACAGGGTGCCGCCGGACCGGTTGACGGGGAACAGGCGGCCGGTGAAGCCGCCGGCCGCGGTGTTGTGGAAGATGTAGTAGCCCCACTTGGTCGGGTTGGCGGAGGCGCCGACCACGGCGACGTTGCGGGGCTCGAAGAACAGCCGCAGGTCGGCCGGCACGGTCGGGGACCGCCCGTCGCTCATCGGGCGCTCCGCCGCCGGGGCGCCGGGCGGGCGCGCGGGCGCCGGGACCGGACGGGGGCGGTGAAGCGCATCAGCTTGAGCCCGGTGTCCTCGTCCGGCAGCCGTGCGGAGCGGATCGGCACGCCCTGGATCACGAACTCGCCGGTGATCGCCACGCGCGCCTCGAACAGGTGCCCGCCGACGACCGAGTGGTCGGGGGCGCCGAGCAGGACGTGGGCGTGGAGGAACGGCCGGCCGTCGAGCCGCGAGATCGAGCCGACGAGCGAGAGCAGCTCGCGCGTCTCCGGGATGCGCGTGCGGTCGTAGACGCGACGTACCGGATCGTAGCAGCCGATCTCGGCGTCCGCGACGGCACCCAGGCCGATCACCGAGCCGCCGGGGATCCGGGCCCGCTCGAGGTACTCCGTGAGGGAGGCGATCACGGGCTCGCCGCGATCGAGACGAACGACGTGGACCGAACCGTGCTTGCGTGCATCCATGGCGGGGCGATGATAGCCGTGGGGGCCCGGAAAGCAACGCGCTTGGTCGTCCGCCCCCGCCCGCGCTATGATGCGTCCGTTGCGCGGGCCGGGAGGAGCGAGGGTGACGGTGGACCAACTGCAGGACGAAGCGCCCCCGACGACGTCGGCCGACCTCGACACCGGCCGGCTGGAGGAGCGGCTGCGGCGGACCCGGGGGCAGCGGTCCCTGCTGGTGGTGCTGAGCGGCTCGGCGGTGGGTACGCTCGTGCCGCTGGACATCTCGGAGCTGACCTTCGGGCGCGACCCGGGGTGCGACGTTCGCCTGGGCGACGACGGGGTCTCGCGGCGGCACGCGCGGCTGGTCGCGCAACCGGACGGCGCCTGGCAGCTCGAGGACCTGGGCAGCACGAACGGGACGACGGTCAACGGCGAGCTGATCGAGCGCCGGATGCTGCAGGAGGGCGACCGGATCCTGTTCGGACACACGGTGCTGAAGTTCGTGCGGCAGGCCGAGGTGGACACGGAGCACCAGGCGCGGGTCTACGAGATGTCGGTGCGGGACCCGCTGACGCGGCTGTACAACCGGCGCTACTTCGAGGACCGGCTGCAGGCGGAGGTGGCCTACGCCCGGCGCCACCGCTCGCTGGTCGCCCTGCTGCTGATCGAGGTCGACGGGTTGCCGGAGCTGGTCGAGTCCCGCGGCCGGTCGCTGGGGGACCGGATGCTGGTGGAGCTGGCGCTGCGGACGCGGGCCCAGGTCCGGTCGGAGGACGTGCTGGCCCGGTTCGCCGACGAGATGTTCGCGGTGCTGTTGCGGGAGATCCCGCCGCCCGGGGTGATGGTGCTGGCCGAACGGATCCGCACCTCGGTCGAGCGGCTGCGGGTGGACGCCACGGGCGGGGAGCTGGCGGTGACGGTGAGCATCGGGGCGGCGACGTTCCGGGGCGGGTCCGCGTTGACCGAGGACGGATTGATTGACGCGGCGGACCGGCTGCTGTATCGGGCAAGAACCGAAGGGCGGAATCGGACCTGCGCCGAGGCGACCGGCTGAGGCGGGACGGAGCGGGCGGGCGATGCGGGACGACGGGGACGACGAGCGGGGCGGACCGGGACAGCGGGGGGCGGGGACCCGGCGCCGCAGCCTCGACGGCATGGTCGAGCTCGACCGGCTTCCCGACGACGCGACGGTCGTCACCAACCTCGACGAGCTGTCCCGGCGCGTCGGCGACGCGGCGGCGACGTCGGACGCGCTGCATCCCCACCTCATCGTCATCGCCGGCAACAACGTCGGCAAGTACTTCCGTCTGGACCGGCCGACGGTCTACCTGGGTCGCGGGGAAACCTGCGAGGTGATGATCCAGGACACCGGCGTCTCGCGCAAGCACGCCCGCGTGCTGCTCGATCCGACCGGCGAGGTCTGGCTCGAGGACCTCGACTCGACCAACGGCACCTTCGTGGAGAACCACCGCATCGAGCGGCGGCTGTTGCGCGACGGCGACAAGATCCAGCTCGGCCGCACCACGATCATCAAGTTCTCGCTGACCGACGCGACCGAGCTGCGGTTCGCGGAGCAGATGTACGTCTCGGCGACGCACGACGGGCTGACGCGGATCAACAACCGCAAGTTCTTCGACGAGCAGTTCCTGGCGGAGTTCGCCTTCGCCGCCCGCCACCGCCTCCCGCTCAGCGTGCTGATGATCGACCTCGACCACTTCAAGCAGGTCAACGACACCCACGGCCACCAGACGGGCGACCACGTGCTGCGGGTGGTGGCCCGCACGCTGGCCCGCATGCTGCGGACCGAGGACCTCCTGGCGCGTTACGGGGGCGAGGAGTTCGTGATCCTGGCCCGCGGGATCGACAAGTCGGGGGCGGCGGTGGTGGGCGAGCGGGTCCGGTCGACGATCGAATCGCTCCTGATCCCGCTGTCTTCGGAGCCCGGCGGGGCCCTGCGGATCACCGTGTCGGTCGGCATCGCGACCTTCGCCGACGGCGTCCCGGCCTCGCGGGTCGCCCTGCTGGCCGCCGCCGACGCCACGATGTACCGGGCCAAGCGCAACGGCCGCAACCGCGTCGAGCAGTGGTCGGAGACCGACCCGGTGACCGCCCCGCCCTCCAACCTGTCCGAGGACACCAACGCCTGACCCGCCCGGAATCCCCCCGTCCCATCCCCGAGCTTGCACCGCAGGTGCCGGCGGGTCAGAATCAACCTGAGAACGGCGGGGACGGTGCCCGGCCGGGGAGGAAGCGCAGATGCTCGGTCTTCGACGGACCATCGGAATCGCCGTCTGCCTGGCGGGGCTGGCGGTCGGCTGCTCGCCGAACGACGACCCCTACTACCCGACGGACGGCGGCCGCGACGACGTCGCGCGCGTGGACATCCTGCCCTGCTCGATGCTCACCGACAGCGACGGGGACACGATCGCCGATCAGTACGAGTCGACGGCGGACACCGACGGCGACACCGTGCCCAACCACCTCGACGACGATTCGGACGGCGACACGATCCCGGACCGCGACGAGGCCGACAACGGCGGGGATTTCTGCAACTACCCCCGCGACACCGACGGCGACGGCGTGCCCGACTCCCTCGATCGGGACAGCGACAACGACGGGCTGGGCGACGACGAGGAGCACGGGCGGTACCACACCGACCCGCTCAACCCCGACAGCGACGGCGACACGGTGACCGACCTGGGCGAGACCGCCTACGGCTCCGACCCGCTGGATTCCGGCTCGTCGATCTCCGTCGACGACTTCTTCGTGGTCCTGCCGTACATGGAGCCGGAGCAGCACCGCGAGCTGACCTTCGGCACCGACCTGCAGGTGGCCGACGTCTACTTCCTGATGGACTCGACCGGCTCGATGGACGGCACGATCGAGAACGTCGTCAGCTCGCTGGCCTCGACGATCGTCCCCGGCCTGCGGGCGGCGATCCCGGACGTGCAGATGGGGGTCGGGGCGTTCAACGACTACCCGACGGACCCCTACGGCGACGACGGGTCGTGGATGGGGGTCGACCAGCCGTACTGGCACGACCAGGACATCACGGAGAGCGACTCGGCGGTGCAATCGGCGTTGTCGCGGGTCGCCACACGGGACCGCGGCTACGGCGCCGACTGGTCGGAGAGCTACGTCCCGGCGCTGTGGATGACCGCCTCGGGCCGCGGCACCCACGAGGGCGGGGCCAGCATTCCCGACAAGACGTGCCCGGCGATCCCGGACGAGCCGAGCCCGCGGCGGGGCTATCCGTGCTTCCGGCCGGGCGCGCTGCCGATCGTCGTCCTGGTGGGCGACGCGCCGTGGCACAACTACCCCGGCAACCCGACGAACACGAGCGAGGAGGACTACTACTTCACCGCGCCGTACTACGCCGACGCGCTGAGCGAGCTGCTGGGCATCGGCGCGCGGGTCGTCGGCGTCTGCGCCCGCTGCGGCAGCACGTCCCCCGACTACCCGTACGAGTACCAGGCGCAGCTGGCGGTCGACACCGGCACCGTCGATGCCACGGGAGCGCCGCTGGTGGCGATCACGCCGGACGGCACGGTATCCACCAGCATCGTCAACATGATCGAGACGCTGGCGCATTTCACGCCGCAGGACGTGAGCACCACGACCGAGGACGACGCGACCGACCTGTACGACTTCGACGCGCGGCTGTTCATCACGCACATCACCCCGGTTCGCGCGGTCCCGCCCGACGGCGCCGACCGCTGGGACGACACCACGTTCTACCAGGTGCAGCCGGGCACCCACGTGGTGTTCGACGTGACGTTCCACAACACCGTCTTCCCGCCGCGCGACGTGGCGGCGGTGTTCAAGGCGACGATCGTGGTCGTGGG
>JAFGHH010000319.1 GCA_016930215.1 Deltaproteobacteria bacterium | reverse complement strand
CGCCGCCGCCACCGCCGCCACCGCCGCCACCGCCGCCACCGGGACCGCCGGGGCAGACCTCGCGGGCGCTGAACGTCCCGATACCGGAGACCGGTTCCCAGCCCGGGGGCAGTCCGGTCTCGGTCACCGTGAACGTCCGCTCCCGACCGGCCGGGACGATCAGCACCTCCGTCTCGTTTTCGTGGGGCGGCTCGTTGGTGTAGGTGCAGGCGAGCTCGTCGCTGCCCTCGGGGTAGGTGCAGTGCGCCGACCCCCGGTCGCTGGACGCGTCGATCGCGAAGGCCGAGCGGTCCAGGTCCGCAGGCGGGCCCGGGAGCACATCGCCGTCGGTCGTCCGCCACTGCTTGTCGAACACGAGGCGGAACGGGTTGCCGCCCTCGGCACCGCACCGCAGCCAGAACGCACGTGAGGTCTGCGGCTCGCCCCCGTCGATCGTGACGGTGATCCGCACGTGGTATCCGTTGGCGTGCCGCTCCACCTCCTCGACGTGCTCGTCCATCGGGTACGACCGCTCCACCTCGGTGCCGGTGAAGGCGACGGTGTCGTCGACGGCCGGGCCCTCGGCGGGGGTGGGGTCGACGAGCTCGATGACCACCCGCATCGTGTGCGGCCCGTCCGAGAGGCCCGAGGCGGCGAGGACGAGGGTGCACCCCTCGATGTCCGGACTGCCCTCGCCCTGGAAGTCCTCGCCGTTCACCGTGAGGGTGGCGGACGACTCGTCACTGCCGTCCGGCGGCTCCTCCTGCTGCGGGGTGGGGGCCGGCGGAGCCGAGGCATCGGGCGCCGCTGCGCCGTCCGCCGGGCCCTCGGGCTCCTCGCCGGCCCCGGCGTCCGGCCGCGCGACCGGCGCCGGCGGCTCGCCGGGGTCGAGCAGCTCCTCCGGGTTCACCGGGAGATCGGCGGCGTCCCCGGGACCGGTGGGACCGCCCGGCACCGGCGGGTCGGCCGGCGGATCGTCGGCGACGCCGCCGTCGACCGGGCCGGCGGCGGATGACGGCCCGCTCGCGACGTCGGGTGCCGCCGGGTCGCGTGTCTCCTCGTCGACGAGCTCGTCGACGGCGTCGCCGACGGCCTCGCCCACGGGCGACGCCACGGCGCCGGGCTCGACGGGCCCGTCCTGCTCGTCGGCGAACGCCGGACCGGCGCTGCCGATCACCAGCGCGGCGACCGCGACCGCCACGACACGAGCACGCGCGGCTGTGCATCGTCTGGACATCGGTTCTCCCTCGATCTGGGCTCGGGAAGGGTTCGGCCAGCCCGGGGCGGCGCCGGGCGTCACACCCGGCGCCGCTCGGGCCTCGGCTCAGGATGCGGCGGACGCCAGCACGAACCGGGCGAAGAACGCGACCACCGCCTGGCGGGTGATGGCGGTGGATCCCCGGAAGGTGCCGTCGTTGTAGCCGTAGGTGATGGCGTTGGCCCACGCCCACGCGATCTCGTCGAAGAACCGGTGGGACGCGGTCACGTCGGGGAACTGCGGGTCCGGGAACGGACCGTCGCCGGCCTCGGCGAACCGGTGGAGGAACGCCGAGAGCGCCTGGCGGCTGACCGGCTGGGTCGACTTGAACGTGCCGTCCGCGTACCCCTGGACGATCCCCGCGTCCGCGGCCCACGAGATCTCCGTGTAGAAGGGGTGGGAGGGCGTGACGTCGCTGAACCCGGGGTCGGGGAACGGCCCCGACGGCTCACCGGCGAGCCGGTAGAGGACCGCCGCCGTCGCCTGCCGGGTCAGCGGGTTCAGCGGCTGGAACGTCCCGTCGGCGTAGCCTCGGAGCAGACCCTGATCGGCCGACCAGGCGATCTCGTCGTAGAACGGCGACGAGACGTTGACGTCGGAGAACGGCGGCGGGGGTGCGGGCTCGTTCTGGAACCGGGTGCGGGTGAACGTCGCCGGCTCCGTGCTGAGCTCCTCCTCGTCCTCCTCGCTGAGCGGACGGTCGTTTGCGAGGTCGCCGTTGCTCACGAAGCTCACGTGGAGGCCGCTCCAGCCGATCGTGGCGTCGTAGCCGTTGATCTGGGCCACCTCCTCGCCCGTGTGCCCGTCGATGCGGGTGCCCGTGGCGTCGGTGCCGCCGTTCGAGGGCACGCTCACCCGGTCGGCGAGCTCGTCGGCGCCGAGGTCGTACATGTACACGTCGACGACCTCGTTGACGTCCTCGTCCTCGATGTCGGCCTCGGTGTGGAACGCCACGACCAACCCGTTGCCGCTGATCGCCGGCCCGGCGCCGACGCGGGGCACCACCTCGTCTTCGACCGGGGCGGTGGGGTCCTCGGCGGTCGTCGTGGTCGTCGACGGGTCGGGGATGATCCCCTCGTTGTCGAGATCGATCTGGCTCCCGTTCTCGTCGACGCTCACGCGCACCGTCGTGCCGGCGGCCATGTCACGGACGAATGCGTCGCGGTCCTGGTTCGTGTCGCCCGCGACGAGGTTGGACGATTCCGACTCGAACGCGACGCGGTTGCCGTCGCCGCTGATGCTCGGGCCGAACTCGCCGGCGGAGGTGCCGTCGCCCGGCTCGCCCCCCGTGCCGACGCTCGCGAGCTCGGTGGTGCCGGTCGCCCGGTCGTGGCGGTACACCTGCTGCGTGAGCGCCTCCTCGTCCTCCTCCTCGCCGGCACCGCCCTCGACGAGGTTGGTGGCGTCGGAAGCGAACGCGACGTAGCGGCCGTCGTGGGTGATGGCCGGCTTGATGGCGTTGCCGCGCGCCTTGAACCCGTCGTCGGTGACGCTGACCATGTGGGTCTCACCGAGCACCCGGTCACGGACGTACACCCGGGTCGGCCCGCCGCCGGCTGCCGGGTCCTGGACACGGGGGTCGAGGTCCCTGTCGGTGGACTGGAAGGCGATGAAGCGACCGGTGGCGTCGACCGACGGGAAGTCGCTCAGGCCGCTGGCCGGCGTCTCGTCGTCGGCGACGCTGACGAGCGTGTCGCTGCCGGTCGCCCGGTCGAGGAGACGCACCTGGCGGTTCCCTCCGTAGACGACGTAGGCGACGTAGCGGCCGGTGTCGCTGACGGACGGGTTGAAGTGGTTGCCGGTGGTCAGGCGCTGGGTCGTGCCGGTCACCCGGTCGACCATCCACACGCCTTGGGCGTCCATGCCCCGGGCCACGAAGACGAGGAACTGCCCGTTCGCCGAGATGTCGGGGAGCTCACGCCCACCGGACACCCCCGCGTCCCTGCTGGACCGCTCCGTGAACCCCGGGTCGACCGGGATGTCGGGCTCGATCCCCGCAGCGGGCGCCGCCACGCCGGCCAGGAGGGCAACGGTCAGGACGGCGGCCAGCAGGCCACGCCGCCGTGTTCGGGCTCGTAGGATCATCTTCTTCCCCTTCGAGGTGACCGCCCGACGCTGCGCGTCCCCGAGTGCGCCTGATTTAACACCGGAAGCGCTCGAAATACCACCACCCGTGATTCGGCGCCGGGCATCCCGCCGGTCCGGGCCAGGGCTCCGGGGTGACCGACTAGGGTGCAGCCGCCGGATGGGACGACTGGGGAAAGGGACCCTGTCCATGGGACTTCTACGACGGATGGCCGCGCTCGCGGCCCTCTTGGCGCTGGTGATGACGGGGACGGCGACCCCGGCGGAGGCGGCGCCACCGCCGGACGCGCCGACGATCGTCGACTGGTACGAAGACGCCGGCGAGGTCGGGATCGCCTGGGCGGCCCCGCCGAGCGACGGCGGCAGCCCGATCACCTCGTACATCATCGAGCTCCACACCTCCGGCCAGTCGTTCGAGGTGCCCGCGTCGGACGCCTGGCTCGAGGACGTCTACTACGGCGTCGCCATCTACGGCCTCATGAACGGCTGGCCCGACGACTTCACGGTGGCGGCCCGCAACGCCGACGGCGTCGGCCCCGCCTCGGCGCCGGTCACGCTGACCCCGACGGGGTGCGCCGACACGCCCTTCTACGACGTGCTGACGAGCCACCGGTTCTGCGACGAGATCGCGTGGCTCTTCATGACCGGCATCACGACCGGCACCGACACCGGGCGAGAGATCGTCTTCCGCCCCGCCAACACCGTGTCCCGCCAGGCGATGGCCGCCTTCCTCCACCGGTTCTTCTTCGAGCCGGAACCGACGCTGACCGAGCCGTTCTTCGCCGACGTCAGCACCTCCCACCCGTTCTACGACGCCATCCAGTGGATGGCCGAGTCCGGGCTCTCGACCGGCACCCCGCAGGCCGGCGGCAAGCCGCTCTACAAGCCGAGCAGCAAGGTGACCCGGCGAGGCTCGTGGCGGTGGCGGTCGCCGGTGCGCTGGTGCTCGGCATCGGCGTGGTGTCCCTCGACTTCGTCACCAGCCAGG
>JAFGHH010000318.1 GCA_016930215.1 Deltaproteobacteria bacterium | reverse complement strand
GGTGGTGCCGTGCCATCGGGTGGTGGGGGCGGACGGTGGGCTCCGGGGGTTCTCGGCCTGCGGCGGTACGGCGCTCAAGGGGCGCCTGCTGGCGCTGGAACGCCCGGAATTCGAGGGATTCGGTGGCTATTGACGATGTCCGGGACCGGTGGTAGAGAGGGTAGCCGCTGGGCCCTTGGGGACGCCGAGGCGTCGGGGTGCAGTGTTGACCGGCCCGTCGCGGGTTCTCGGGGGGCGTCGGGGAGTACGCGGCGGATGCCGGCGAGAGTGGGCGGATGATCTTCGACTGGCTGTACGGGTTGTTCTCGAACGACCTGGCCATCGACCTCGGAACCGCCACGACCTTGATCTACGTCAAGGGCAAGGGGATCGTCTCGTGCGAGCCGTCGGTGGTGGCGGTGCAGACGGACGGGCGCGGCCAGCGGCGCGTGGTGGCCGTGGGCAAGGAAGCGAAGGAGATGCTGGGGCGCACGCCGGGGCACATCTCGGCGGTGCGGCCGCTGCGGGACGGGGTGATCGCGGACTTCGAGATCACCGCGGCGATGCTGCAGTACTTCATCACGCGGGCGCACAACCGCAAGACGCTGGTGCGGCCGCGGATCATCATCTGCGTTCCGTTCGGGATCACCGACGTGGAGAAGCGCGCGGTGCGCGAGTCGGCGGAGAGCGCCGGCGCACGGGAGGTGCACCTGATCGAGGAGCCGATGGCGGCGGCGATCGGGGCGGGGCTGCCGATCACCGAGGCGTCGGGCTCGATGGTCGTGGACATCGGCGGCGGGACCACCGAGGTGGCGGTGATCTCGCTGGCCGGGATCGTCTACTCGCAATCGATCCGCGTGGGCGGCGACAAGATGGACGAGGCGATCATCCAGTACATGAAGCGCAAGTACAACCTGCTGGTGGGCGAGCAGTCGGCGGAGCGGATCAAGTGCACCATCGGCACTGCGTACCCCACCGAGGACGTGCTGACGATGGAGGTCAAGGGACGCGACCTGGTGGCCGGCGTCCCAAAGACCCTGGTGGTGAATTCGGACGAGATCCGCGATGCGATGAGCGAGCCGATCGGCGGGATCGTGGAAGGCGTACTGATCGCGCTCGAACGCACGCCGCCGGAGCTGTCGGCGGACATCGCGGACAAGGGCATCGTGCTGACCGGCGGCGGCGCGCTCCTGCGCAACATCGACGTGCTGCTGCGGGAGGAGACCGGACTGCCCGTCATGGTCTGCGACGACCCGGTGTCGGCGGTCGTGCTCGGCTCCGGCAAGGCGCTGGACCACTTGGAGCTGCTGCGCGAGGTCGCCACCTCCTGAGCCGGCCGGCGGCGGCGGACCGATGATCTGGCAGTTCCTCCGTCGCTACCGCGCCCTGTTCCTGACGCTGGTGCTGCTGGCGGTCCCGTTCCTCTTCCTCCGCGCCAACCTCAAGGCCCCCGAGGAGCGGAGTCCCGTCGACCGCTTCCTGCTGCGGATCTCGGGCCCGATCCAGTACGTGTTCGCGGTGATCGGCGAGGGCATCGCCGACGTCTGGAACGACTATATCTACCTCGTCGACACCAAGGAGGAGAACGAGCGCCTGCGGTTCGAGCTCGGCCGCGTGCGCCTCGAGAACCGCACGCTCAAGGACGTCGCGGCCGAGAACGTCCGGCTGCGCGAGATGCTCCGGCTGCGCGAGTCGAACCCGGGCGAGTTCGTCGCGGCGCGCGTGATCGGCCGCTCGCTGTCGCCCTTCTTCCGCGTGATGCGGATCCGCATCGACCAGGCCGAGGGGCAGGTCCGGCCGATGATGCCGGTCGTGACCCACGAGGGGCTGGTCGGCTACGTCTCGAGCGTGGTCGGGGCCTATGCCGACGTGACCCTGATCGTCGATGCGGACGCGAGGGTGCCGGTCGTCGTGGAGGAGACGCAATCCAGCGGCGTGCTCAACGGCACCGGCGAGCTCGACCGCTACGCCGCGCAGATCGAGCACCTGCGGCCGAACATCGATGACGTGCGCGTCGGCCACCACGTGCTCACCTCCGGCCGCGACGACGTCTACCCGCGCAACATCCTGGTCGGCACCGTGGCGGCCATCACCCGTCGCGGGGCCCGGCAACTGCAGCAGGTCGAGGTCGCCCCGGCCGTCGACTTCTCGCGCCTCGAGGTGGTCCTGGTCTACGTCCGTCGCCCGCCGCCGCCCGCTCCCGAGACTCCGGCCGAGGCTCCCTCGGAGGAGTTCCCCGCCGGCGGGACGGCACCGCCCGAGCCCCCGGTCGGCCCGGCCCTGGGGGAGTCTCCCCCGGCGGCAGCCGTCCCGGCGGGTCCGTGAGGAGCGGCCGTCGTGGAACGCGTGCTGCGGCTGCTCGCCCTCGGTCTCCTGGCCCTGGTCGTCCAATCGACCCTGCTGACCCTCAGCCCGCTGCGCGACCCGCTGCCCGACCTGGTGCTGGCGGTCGTGCTGTTCGTCGCCACGGCCGATGTCGCGGTCGGCTGGGGCGTGGCCCTGGCACTGGTCGTGGGCTACCTGTTCGACCTGCTGTCCGGCACGCCGGTGGGGCTCCATTCGCTGCTGTTCGAGGTGTTGTACCTGGCGGGGCGATGGATCCAGCGCCGGTTCTTCCTGGCCGGGGTGCTGTTCGAGGTGGCGCTGGCGGTGGGCGCGGTATGGCTGCTGGCGACGACGGTGGTGGCGGTCCGGGTGCTGGCGCAGGGGCACGACCCGGGCGACCTGGGCTCCGTCGCCCTCTCGACGCTCGTCCGTTCGCTCCTCACCGGCCTGGTCGCCCCGGCCGTGTTCTGGCTGGGGAACCGCTGGACCGCCGGGCGCAAGCCGACCCTCGCCGCGCGCCCGTCGGCGCTGCGCGGCGCCGGGCTGGAAGGCCGGCCCACCGACTGACGGGCGCGGCTTGAGGCGGCCGCGCCCGGTGTGGTTTGATGCTGCTGATGGCTCCGCTGTTCGGCCCGCCCGGGGAGTTGAGCGAGTTCCGCGGGCGCTACAAGTGGATCGCGTTGTTCGTGACGCTGGTGTTCGTGGGCCTGCTGGCCCGGGCGGCCCAACTCCAGATCTTCGAAGGCTACGAGTACGTCGAGCAGAGCCGGCACAACATCGAGCGCACGCGGGAGATCCCGACGGCGCGGGGGGTGATTCGCGACGCCGAGGGCCAGCTCCTGGCCTACAACACGCCGGCGTACACCGCGTACATCACGCCCGAGTTCTTCGACATCGCCGAGGACTGGCCGACCGTCGTGCAGTACCTCAACCTGGGGCCGGAGCGGGCGAACAAGCTGCGCGAGCGGCTGACCCGACTGCAGGGCCTCAAGCGCTACCAGCCCTACCCGATCGCCGAGAACCTCGACGACCGGCAGCTGGCGCTGCTCACGGCGCACCACACCGAGCTGGACGGACTGTCGGTGGAGGAGACGCCGATGCGCGTCTATCCGCTGCGGCAGCTGGCGGCACACGTGCTGGGGTACCTCAACGAGGTGGGCGAGGCGGAGATCGAGCGGCACCGGGCGGAGGGCTACCGTTACCTGCCGGGCGACCGGATCGGGCGAACGGGCCTCGAGGCGGTGTGGGAGCGCGAGCTGCGCGGGGCGCGCGGACGCGTCACGGTGATCGTCAACGCCAAGGGGGTGGAGAAGGGCAAGGACCCCTTCGGCGCCGCCGCCGGGCGACGCTACGAGATCGAGCCGATCCCGGGGAACGACCTGATCCTGTCGCTCAACGCGCGGCTGGAGGCGATCGTCGATCAGGCGTTCCGCGGCCACCCGGCCGGCGCCGCCGTGGTGCTCGACGCCCGCACCGGCTTCGTGCTGGCGATGTACTCCAAGCCGTCCTACGACCCGAACGCGTTCATCCAGGGCCTGAGCCTCGCGGACGCGCAGGTCCTGGAGCAGAACCCGTTCCTGCCGCTGCACGACAAGACGGCGATGGACCACTACTTCCCCGGCTCGTTGTTCAAGCCCTTCGTCGCCCTGGGGGCGCTCGAGCGGCCCCAACTGCTCGAGCCCGGCGACCGGCTCGACCCCGCGGTGCGCTTCAAGTGCGAGGGGGCGTACGAGCTGGCGGGCCAGCGGTTCCGCTGCACGAAGGTCCACGGGCTGGTGGACCTGCACGAGGCGATCGTCCAGTCGTGCAACGTGTATTTCTTCCAGCTCGCGCGACGGATGGGGATCGACCGCCTGGCGGAGATCGCGCGGGAGTTCGGCTTCGGCGAGAAGACCGGCGTCGCCCTCTCGAAGGAGGTCCCGGGCCTCGTCCCCGACAAGGACTGGTACCGCTCGCGCCCCGAGTACGGCTTCCAGTACCGCGTCGGCTACGCGCTGCTGGCGGCCATCGGCCAGGGCAACACCAAGGTCACGCTGCTGCAGCTCGCCGCCGCCTACGCGGCGCTGGCCAACGGCGGCTACTTGTACCGGCCCCAACTGGTGCGGGAGGTGCTGTACCCGGACGGGCGGGTGCGGATGAGCTTCGCGCCCGAGCTGCTGCGACGGATCGATGCGCAGCCGGAGAACCAGCGACGGATCGTCGATGCCCTGCGCGGGGTGGTGGAGGCACCCCACGGCACGGCGCACGACCAGTGGACGCCGGGGCTGGAGATCGCGGGCAAGACGGGCACGGCCGAGGTGGCCCGCCGGCGTCGCGACCGCGAACGCCGGCGCCGCGACCAGCGCAGCACGGAGGAGCGGTATCGCGAGCGGGACCACGCCTGGTTCGCCGGCTTCGCGCCGGCCGCCGACCCCGAAATCGTCGTCGTCGTGCTGGTCGAGCACGGCGGGTACGGCGGCCGCTACGCGGCGCCGATCGCGGTGGAGATCTTCCGCGAGTACTTCAAGCGCATCGCGCCCCGGTGACGACCATGCCGATCGATTCCGCCACCGGACGCCAGCGCCGCATCACCATCGACCTCCCGCTGGTCATGGCCGTCGCCTCGCTCGGCGTGCTCGGACTGCTCAACCTCCGCTCCGCCGTCTCGGTGGTCAACCTGCAGTTCTACGAGACCCAGCTCACCTGGTTCGGCGTCGGCGGCCTGACCGCCCTCGTGGTCTGGCTGGTCGACCCCCGCGTCTTCCTCCGCTACTCCTACGCCTCCTACGGCCTGGTCGTGCTGCTGCTGATCCTGGTCCTGGCCGTCGGCCGCCAGGCCAACCAGGCCACGCGCTGGCTGGTCATCGGGCCGGTGTCGATCCAGCCCTCGGAGTTCATGAAGATCGCCCTGATCCTCTCGATCGCCCGCCTGTTCCACGGCGACGTCCGGCCGGAGCCGCGGACGCTCAAGGACTTCCTGCTGCCGGCGGCGCTGACCGCCATCCCAACCGCCCTGGTGCTCAAACAGCCCGACCTCGGCACCGCCCTGATCTACCCGCTCGTGCTGATCTCGATGGCCATGGTCCTGCGCGTGCGCGTCCGCAGCCTGCTGCTCGCCTTCGGCGGCCTCCTCGCCTCCCTGCCGCTCGCCTGGTCCTACCTGCACGGCTACCAGCGCGAGCGCGTGGTGACGCTGTTCGCCTCGCTGTTCTCCTCCGAACACCTCGACGTGCAGGACGCCGCCTGGCAGACCACGCAGTCCAAGATCGCCGTCGGGTCGGGCCACATCTTCGGCAAGGGCTTCCTCCACGGCACCCAGAACCAGCTCGGCTTCGTCCCGTTCCAGCACACCGACTTCCCGTTCGCGGTGTGGGGCGAGGAACACGGCTTCGTCGGCAGCGCGCTGCTGATCGCGCTCTACCTGTTCGTCGTGCTGTGGGCGCTGCGCATCGCCTCCCGCGCTCGCGACCGGTTCGGCGCCCTCGTCGCCGTCGGCGTCGCGGCCATGCTGTTCTGGCACGTCGCGATCAACATGGGCATGGTGCTCGGACTCCTCCCGGTCGTCGGCGTCACCCTGCCCCTCTTCTCCTACGGCGGCTCGTCCGTCCTGGCCAACCTGATCGGCGTCGGCCTGCTGCTCGGGATCTCGGCGCACCGCACCGGCAGCCCCTGGGAGGGGCTCGGCGGGCGCCGCGGCTTCTGACCGCGGGTCAGCCGCCGGCCAACACGTACGACAGGAACTCCCCCGAGTTGTCCAGCACGGCCACGCGGCCGTCCAGCACCGCCGGGCGACCGGCGACCCCGGCCCCCGCCCACGCCCCTTGCAGCAGCTGCCCCGTCAGCGCCTCGAACAGCAACAACCCGTGGATGTCGTCCGCCAGCACGATCAACCCGCGGTGCACGATCGGGTCGCGCTGCGTTCCCGCCGGGTAGCGCCGCATCCAGACCACGGCCCCGTCCACCACGTCGACCCGCGCCAGCCCCGTCCCCGCCACCGCCGCCAGCACGTCCTGCTCCAGCACCGCCAGCCCGCAGGCGTGCGTCAGGTCCGCCCGCTGCCAGCGCTGGCCCCCCTCCACCGCATCGATGCCGAACAACCCGTTGTCGTAGGAGCTGACGACCAGCGTACCGTCGACCTCCACCGGTGTGGCGCAGACGTCGTCCAGCACGAGCTCGTCGTGCCCCTCCGTCGCGAGGTTGACGTCCCACAGCTTCTCGCCGGTCACGCCCGACAACGCCGCCAGCGTGCCGTCCACGAAGCCGGTGTACACGCGGTTGCCCGACACCAGCACCCCGGACTCGCTCCCCGAGACGTATCCCTCCGGCAGAGGACGCTCGAAGGACCACAGCTCCCGACCCGACAACGCCTCGATCGCGAACACCCTCTGCGTCGCCGTCCGCGCGTAGACCACCCCGTCCCGGTACGAGGCCCCGCTCCGCACGGGACCACCGAGATCCACGCGCCAGCGCACCGCACCCGTCTCCGGCGCGAACGCCAGCAGCTCTCCCCCGTCGTTCCCCGCGACCACCAACCCCGGGTCCTCGACCAGCAACGGCGCCGAGTGGAACCCGTCCGGCTCGTCGTACGCCCACACCACCTCGCCCGTGCCAGACTCCAACGCCCAGAACCGTCCCTGCGAGGTGCCGACGAACACGAGCCCGCGCGACGGGTCGAAGACCGCCCCCGACCGTTCGATAGGACGGTACTCCCGCCGCTCGGGGTCGATCACCTGCCGCCGCCACTGCGGCTGCAGGACCCGCACGCCCGGGAAGTCGAGGCGCTCCTCGAGAGCGCTGGGCGGGGGGACCCCCACGCAGCCCAGCAGCCCGGCGGCCAGCAGGACCGCCGCCGTCACGAGGCTATGGAATGGTCCGCTCATCCGCTTGCGGCGCCTCCGGTGCCTCCGGCACGGGGGCTGCCGGCGCGGCCGGCGCCGCCTCCGCCCCGGGTTCCCCCGCGGGCTCCACCACCGGCTCCACCGGCTCCACCGTCGGCGGGACCGGCTCGGTCGCGGGCTCCACCACCGGCTCCACCGGCTCCACCGTCGGCGGGACCGGCTCGGTCGCGGGCTCCACCACCGGCAGCGTCCGGAGCTCGATGCGGCGCAGCCAACTCTCGATCTGGGCGCCGAGGTCCTTCGGGCGCGGGTCCTGGATCCCCTTGGCCTCGAGCAGCAGCCGGCGAGCCTCGTCGTCCCGGCCGTCCAGCAACGCCAGACGTCCCTGGTGATACAGGGCGAGAGCCTTGTAGGCGCCCTGGTCGAGTTCGGCGAGCGCGGCGAACGCCTGGGCGGCCTCGGCCTGCTTGTCCTGCCGCTCCAGCGCGTAGCCCAGGCCCTCCTGGGCGACCAGGCGTCCGGCGGCGTCCTGGCGCGGGCCGGTCGCCAGGTACGCGCGGTACCGCGCTTCGGCCGCCGCACCGTCCCCCTGCGCCAGCAGCTCGCCGGCCAGGGCGAGTCCCGCGACCGCGCGCGGTCCGTCCTCATCGCCCGACTCGGCGACCTGCTTGATCCGCTGGGCATCGACCCACACGGCCGGGTCCTGGCGGCCGAGCATCTCGAGCGGATTGGCCTGGTCGCCATCCACGGGGAGCGCACGCACCGGCACCGCGTCCAGCACCGGCCGCCACGCCTCGACGTCGGCGCTGCGCCGCAGGTGGATCACGAGCATCACGCCGAACAGCAGCACGAGCGCCCCGGCGACGGCGATGCCGAGCACCGCGCGATGGTCGCTGATCCAGCCCAGGACGCGTCCCCCGGCATCGACGAAGTCGTCCGGCTTCTTCAGCTCTTTCCTCTGGATTCTCCGCGCCAAGCAGGGCCTCCCGCTGCCGCATCCCGCGACAAACGGCGCGGACCATAGCGGGAGCGCCCCGGCGTGTCAAACGGCCCCAACCCGCACGAGCCACTCGGCCAACTCCGCCGGATCGCTCCCTTCCGGCACGAACAGCGCCTCCGCCCGTACCTCGAGCTCGCCCGCGACGACCACCTCTTCCCCCCGCCGCCGCAGCAGCTCGTCGCCCCCGAGCGATCGGCGGAGGCGCCGCGCCAACCTCGACGCCTCGACCTCGTCGGCCGCCGGCAGCACCACCGCGAACCGCTCGGGCCCGAGCCGCACCAGCACGTCGGTGCCCCGCAGACCGCGCCCGAGTCGCGCCGCCACCACCCCCGCCGCCCGCGCCTCGACCCGCGGGCCGTGCGCCCGTCGCAGCTCCCGCAGCGCCGGCACGACCACCAGCACCACGCCCGCGCCACCGGTACCGTCCCCCGCGGTCGCGCAGGCCCGCGCCGCCACCTCGACCTCCGTCGCCTGCTCGAGCCCCGTCACCAGGTCGATCCCCGGCGGCTCGACCGCCCGCGCCAGTTGCCGGACCAGCACTCCCAACGCCCCGTCGGCCCACGGAGCGTCCACCGCCGCCCGCTCCCGGAACAGGAACGTGCGGGCCCCGACCCCGGCGCACGGCGGCCCCGTCAACCACCACCAGGCCCGCAGCGCCCGGAGCGCGGAGGCCGGCGAGCGCAGCACGCGGCCGATGCGCACGGGCCGCACCGCCAGACCGTCCAATCCTGCCGGCGGCGGATGGCGCCGCACCAGCCGCGACACGTAGCTCTCCCGGATCCCGCTCGCCGCCAGCACGCGATACCCGCCACCGGACGGCGTGAGCACCGCGCCGCCGCTCCATGCCGCCGCGCCGTCCGCCAGCAGCGCCTCGAGGTACCACTCCGGCTGGCCGTCGCTGCCGCCGAGCGCGACCGCGTCGGCGAGTGCGGCGCGCACGGACGGCGGCACACCCAGGCCGTCAAGCGCCCGCACGTCGACGGCACCGGCCAGGGCGCGCTCCACCGCGTCCCGCAACCGGGCCGCCGACGGCGGCCACCGCAGCACGACGCGCCTCTGTCCCTCCGCCGGCGGCAGATCGGGCGTCGCCGACAACACCACGACGGCCCGACCCGGCAGCAGCCGGTTCAGACGCGCCTCCACCACCCGGGGCGGCGCCGAGGCGCGCCGGACCACGAGCACCACGGCATCGACCGCGTTCGTGGTCCCCCGCCCGAGGGTCTCGAAACGGTCCCACACCCGCGACTCGAACCCGTGCCCGTCCAGCGCCGCCGCCACCCACGCCCGGTCCCCCGCGCCGCGCGCCAGCACCAGCACCCGCCGCACGTCCGCACGCGCCGGACCGCGAGCTTCTCGCGCGCCGTGCGCCGCGCCGGGGTTCCGCGGGTCGACGGTGCTCATCGCAGCCCGATCGCTACTACAGAATCGGGCCGTCCGACCACCCTCTCCCGTCACCCCCTCCCCTTCCTAGATGTTGACGCTGTGTCGCGGGGCGTGATACGAACAATGCGCGACAAGGTTCGGATTCCCCGCCGGTTTCCGGCGCGGGTGGGAGGCAATGGCGGTGGCCAGGAAGATCGGCATCTTGGACGATTCGGCGACCATCCGCACGGCGTTCCAGTTGACGTTCGCCGGCGAAGACCTGGGCGTCGAACCGTGCCTCTTCTCCAGTGCGGACGAGTTGCTGCGCTCCAGCGAGAAGCTGGACCTGCTCTACATCGACAGCAAGCTCGGACCCCAGGACGGCTACCAGGCCTGCTCCCAGGTTCGCGCCGCTCCGGGCTACTCCGCCATCCCCGTCGTCATCCTCTACGGACCCACCGAGGCACTCGACGCCGGCCGTGCGAGCGCCGTGGGCGCCGCGGGCGGTGTGCAGAAACCGTGGGAGTCGGAGGACATGATCACCAGGGCCCAGGCGTTCCTGTCGGGTTCGCCGCCCACGGCCCACCCCGCGGCGGCGATGCCCGTCCCCGCACGCCCCGCGCCGCCCACGGCCGTGCCGGCCGCGGCACCCCCCGCGCGCCCGCTGCCGCCGGGGGCTCCCGTGCCGCCGCCGCAGCCCGGCGCGCCGCGCATCCAGACGCAGATCGCAATCCCCGGTCGGCCCGGCGCCGTGGGTGGGCCGTTCCCCCCGATCCAGGCCACCAAGCCGCTGGCACCGGTGGCGCGACCGGCGGCGCCGCTTCCGCCCCCGGCCGCCGCGCCGGTGCGTCCCGCGCCCGTCCCTCCGGCGAGGCCGGTGCCCGTGCCCCCTGCCCGGCCGGCCCCCCCGCAGACCCGGCTGGGACTGGCGCCCGTCCACGGACCCGCGGCGGCAGCCTCGCCGCCTGCCGCCCCCGCGGCCGCCCCGGCGGCTCCGCCGCCGAAGGCCGCGGTGGTGCCGGTCGACCTGGAACAGAAGCTGGCGGCCGAGGTTCCGGGACTCAGTTCCGAGCAGCTCCAAGCGGTCCTGCGCGTGGTTTCCCGCGAGATCATCGAGCAGGTGGCATGGGAGGTCGTCCCCGACCTCGCCGAGACGATCATCCGCGAGCAGATCCAGGCGTTGCTGAAGGAGTAGCCCTGCCCCGTGACCATCGGTAATCGTCCCTACGAACCCGAGTCGTTCGAGTCGCGCATCTATCAACTCTGGCTGGACCGGAAGGTCTTCGAGGCCCGGGACGGCGACGAGCGGCCGCCGTTCTGCATCGTGATCCCGCCGCCGAACATCACCGGCGCACTGCACATGGGCCATGCGCTCACCGCCACGATCCAGGACACCATCATCCGCTACCACCGGATGCTCGGCGAAAACACCCTGTGGCTCCCCGGGTCCGACCACGCCGGCATCGCCACCCAGATGGTCGTCGAGCGGCAGCTGGCCAAGGAGGGGACGAACCGCCACGAACTGGGCCGCGAGAGCTTCCTCGAGCGGGTCTGGGAGTGGCGCAAGCAGTACGGCAGCCGCATCACCGAGCAGCACAAGTCGCTCGGCGCGTCCGTCGACTGGCGCCGCGAGCGCTTCACGCTCGACGAGGGGCTGTCACGGGCCGTACGCGAGGCCTTCGTCCGACTGTGGGAGGACGGGCTGATCTACCGCGCCGAGCGGCTGATCCAGTGGTGCCCGCGCTGCCGCACCGCACTGTCCGACCTGGAGGTCGTGCACGCGGAGACCACGGGCGAGCTGTGGTCGTTCGCCTACCCGCTCGCCGACGGCTCGGGCGAGATCGTCGTGGCCACCACCCGTCCCGAAACGATGCTCGGCGACACCGCGGTCGCCGTCCACCCCGACGACGAGCGGTACCGCGACCTGGTCGGGAAGCGGATCAAGCACCCGCTGCTCGACCGCACCTTCCCGATCGTCGGCGATGCGATCCTGGTCGATCCCAAGTTCGGCACCGGCGCGGTGAAGGTCACGCCGGCGCACGACCCGAACGACTTCGAGTGCGGGCGGCGCAACGGCCTGGCGTTCATCAAGATGCTCGACGAGGACGCCAAGGTCACCGCCGCCGGCGGCACCTTCGCGGGACTCGACCGCCAGGCGGCGCGCGAGGCGGTCCAGGAACGGCTGACCGAGCTCGGCCTGTTCCGCGGCACCAAGGAGCACCTGCACGCCGTCGGTCGCTGCCAACGCTGCGAGACGGTCGTCGAGCCGCTGCTGTCCACCCAGTGGTTCGTCAAGATGCAGCCGCTGGCCGAGCCGGCCCTGGCCGCCGTGCGCGACGGCCGGACCGTCATCCTCCCGGAGATGTGGACCAAGACCTACTTCCACTGGCTCGAGGAAATCCAGGACTGGTGCGTCTCCCGCCAGCTCTGGTGGGGCCACCGGATCCCCGCCTGGTACTGCGCCTGCGGCGAGACGGTCGTCGCCCGCACCACTCCGGCAGCCTGCCCGAAGTGCGGCAAGCCCGGACTGCGCCAGGACGAGGACGTGCTCGACACCTGGTTCTCCTCGGGGCTGTGGCCGTTCTCCACGCTGGGGTGGCCCGAGCCCACGCCGGCCTTCCGGACCTTCTACCCGACCTCGGTGATGGAGACCGGGTTCGACATCCTGTTCTTCTGGGTCGCGCGGATGATGATGATGGGCCTGCGGATGACCGGCGAGGTGCCGTTCCGCAAGGTCGTGCTCCACGGCATGGTGCTCGACGCCCAGGGCCGCAAGATGAGCAAGACCCGCGGCAACGCCGTCGACCCGCTCGAGGTCACCGCGAAGTACGGCACCGACGCCCTGCGCTTCACCCTCGCCAGCTACTCCGCCCAGGGCCAATCGATGAAGCTCGACCCCAAGCGCATCGAGGGCTACCGCTTCTTCTGCAACAAGATCTGGAACGCCGTGCGGTTCATGGAGACCGCCCTCGGCGACGACCCGATCCCGCCGCTCCCCGACCACCGCACGGACCTCGGCAACACCTGGATCCTCCACCGGCTCGACGAAACCACCGCCGCCGTCCGTACCGCCCTCGACGAGTTCCGCCTCGACGAGGCCTGCGCCGCCCTCTACTCGTTCACCTGGCACGAGCTGTGCGACTGGTACATCGAGTGGACCAAGCCGGCGCTGTACGCGCGGGACCCGGCCAGCGCCGCGCATCGCGACGAGACGCGCGCGGTGCTGCGGCACGTCGTCGAGGCCACGTTGCGGCTGCTGCACCCGGTGGTCCCGTTCCTGACCGAGGAGCTGTGGCAGACCCTGCCGTGGGCCGGCGACCCGCCCGCCCCCGCGCTCGCCGCCGCCACCTACCCGACCGTCGATACCTCGCGACGCAGCCCGGAGGCCGCGTCCCGGTTCCAACTCCTGCGCGACCTCGTCGGCACGGTGCGCTCGGTGCGCGCCGAGTACAACATCCCCCCCGCGACTCGGCTCGACGTGCGCATCGTCAAGGTCCCCGAGGCCGCGGAGGCCGTCGGCTGGCTGCTCGCCCCCGAGATCCTCGTCCGCACCGGCAACCTGTGCGGCGCCGACCTCCGGGCCGTCGACCCGGACGCCGACCTCACCGGCCACGCGATCGGCGTCGCCGGCAAGCTCCCCGTCGCCGTGCCCCTCGCCGGCATCGTCGACGTCGCCGCCGAACGGGTCCGGCACGACAAGGAGCTGCACAAGGTCGACAAGGAGATCGAAGGGCTGGAGAAACGCCTGGCCAACCGGGAGTTCATCGCCAAGGCGCCGGCCGAGGTCGTCGAGGAGATGCGGGAGCGGCTGCGTCACGCGCAGGATCGGCGCACGCAGATCGCCGAGGCGATCAACCGCCTGTCGCAGCTCGTCTGATTCGCGCTCGATGGGTCGACGGACGACGACCCTACGGGTCGGGGCAGCCGTCCTCGTCCTGGAACCCGTCCCGGTCCTCCGGCTCGTTCGGGCACATGTCGTTGACGTCCGGAATCCCGTCCCCGTCGTTGTCCGGGTCGGGGCAACCGTCCCCGTCCTGGAACCCGTCCCGGTCCTCCGGCTCGTCGGGGCACCGGTCGTTCGGGTCGAGGATGCCGTCCAGGTCCCGGTCCGGACCCGCGGGCGTGTCATCGGGCGTCGCCGGGCCGTCGGACACCTGGGAGTTGATCGGCATCTGCGCCCCCGACCCGCCCTGCAGCCCGGCCGGCGCCTCTCCCCGCTCGCCCGGCTCGGGCTCGCCTTCCGTACCGCCCGTCACCGGCTCCGGAGTCGCCGGGCCGCAGGCCCAGGCTGCCGAACCCGCCAGGCACAGCAACACGATGATCGTTCGCATCTCGTCCTCCTCCTCCCGGAATCCCCAAAACTACCGCACCGCCCGCTCCTCGCGCAACCACCGCTCGCACAGCTCGAGCAGCGGGGCCGGCGAACCGTCGCGCACCAGCGCCGCCAGCTCCGTCACCTCGGCCAGCGACGCCATCGCGCGCACGCGCGTCCCCTCCTCCGCGGCACCCGGGCTCAGGAAGCACAGGTGCGTCGCCCAGCGCGTCAGGCCGTCCAGCACGTGGGTCGCGTAGATCACCGTCGTGCCGCGCCGCTCCGAATCGTCCCGCAGGAACGCCAGCAGGTCGGAGCGCGACAGCACGTCGAGGTCGGCCGTCACCTCGTCGAGCAGGACCACCTCGGCCGGGTCGAGCAGCCCCAGCAGGAGCTGTACGCGACGGCGCTGCCCGGAGCTGAGCCGGTGGAGGTGCCAGCCGGGCTCGACCTGCAACGCCTCGAGCAGCGCGTCGCGGCGCCCGGACCGCTCCGGCGGGGCGTCCCGCGGGCAGCGGCGGTCGAGGATCTCGCGGACGGCGACGTCGGCCTCCAGCGGGAACCGGCTGCCGAGGAAGGCCACGCGACGCACCAGGCCCGTGTCGTGGAACGCGGGGCGGCCGAGGACACGGACGGCGTCCGGGGGCACGAGGTGCTTGCCGCCCACGAGGCGCAGCAGCGTCGTCTTGCCGACGCCGTTCGCGCCGAGCAGCAGGCAGCGGCACCCGGCGGGGACGGTCCAGTCGAAGCCGCGGAAGACCGGAGGCGACGCCGGACCGCCCGGCGGCGCCGGGTACGCGAACTCAAGCCCCCGAACGGCGATCGCCTCGTCCATCGTCCGGCCACGGTCGCGCGAACGACGGCCGGAAGTCAAACGCGGCGGCCCGCCCCGGCGACGTCAGAGCGGCGCCGTGGCGAGCCGCAGCAGGCCGCCGTCGCCGCGCCAGACGAGCCACGCGCGGCCGGACGCGACGGTCAGCGCCGGCTTGCTCTCCGGGTCGAGCTCCGCGGCGGCGTCGAGCACCTGCACGGCCCAGTCGTCCCCGTCGCGCGTCGCGACGTGCACCGTGTCGACCCGCGCGGCCTCGATCGCCCCGCTCTGGTCGGCCCACGCCACGAGTACCCGGCCGCCGTCGTCCGCGGCGACGGCCGGCCAGGGGTCGTAGGGCTCCACGCGCGCCAGCGGCCCGCCGCTCGGGCGCCCCAGCCACTCGAAGGACGCCCCGCCGGGGCCGAGACGCACGCAGTGGATCGAGTAGTCGTTGAAGGTCGTGAAGGCATGGAACACGGTGCCGTCGGCGCCGGCGAACAGGTCGCCCATCCCGACCGAGGCGACGCCGTCGGGCAGCGCGATTTCCCGCGCCGTCGCGGCCGGACCGTCGAGCGTCGCGCCGGGGGGAGCGTGCCGGTAGCGACCCGGGACGGCCCAGCCCTTCCAGGTCGCGTGGAAACCGCCGGTCCGGTCCGTGAACCCCGCGATGTGCCGCATCTCGGGCGGGAAGACGTGCAGGTCGCTCCACGCGCTCCAGCCGCCGCCCGCCGCCTTCCGGGCGTAGGTCACGGCCCCGTCGGACGTCCCTTCCGTCCAGCGCTGCACGACCACGTGCACGGAGCCGTCGGCATCGACGCCGAGCGCCGGCACGACGACGCGGTCCATCGAGCCGCCGCAGTCCCAGATCGCCTCGCGGTGCCAGGCCCCCGCGACGTCGCGCCAGGCGTGGAACAGCGTGCCGTTGCGCGTGCCGTCGGAGTTGGTCCAGCAGGTGTGCACGGTCGAGCCGTCGGGACGCACGGCCAACCGCGGCCGCGTGAAGCGCGTGAAGGCCCATCCCGAGTCGGGGAGTTCCTCGTCGCCGGCCACCGCGCCGCCGTCCAGCCGCGCGTAGAACAGGCTGTTGCCCACCTTGCGCAGGAGGTGCACGCCGCCGGCGTTGTCCCGTCCCACGTCGTAGGCGATCCCCTGCACGCCGAGCTCGACCGTGCTCCAGACCGGCTCGCCGGTCGCCTCGCCGTCGCCCGCGTCCTCCGGCCCGACGTCGTCCGGGACGTCCGCCGCATCCGCCGGTGCCCCGTCCTCGGCCGGCGCATCGCCGTCGTCGTCGGGCGGGGCGTCCGGCGCGGCCTCCGGAACGTCCGCGTCGGCCGTCGCGGCGTCGTCCGGCCGGCCGGTATCCGTCGCCGCGTCGTCTCCGCCGCACGCCGCCGGCACCGCCGCCGCCAGCCACAGGACCTGGATCGCATGCCGTCGCCGCATCGTTCGTCCCCTTTCTCCGCGCCCGTCGCGCCGTCATTCGACGCCGTTCCTACCCTGCCGTCAAGCAGCCTCGCGCCCATGGGCGAAGCCCCGCGGCGGGGTCGCCCCACCGGCCTGCCGCGCTCGAGACCGCGGACCGCCCGCGCGGAGCCGGACCGGGCTCCGAGCCGTGCGCGTTCGCGGTTGGACGCCCGGGGCCGGCCGTGCAATGCTCTGCGCCGCGAGGTGCCGCCGTGAAGACCCGAGCCCCGACCCATCGACCCCTCTTCCGCGCAACCGCCGCGTCCGCCGCCGCCGCCGCCGCCGTCGCCGTCGCCGCCCTCGCGACGAGCGGCTGCCCGGCTGCCCTGCAGCCGCCGCGATCCTACGACCCGGAGCTGCTCCGCGAGGCGGAGGGCTGCGCGGCCCTCGAGCTGGCGATCCTCGAGGCCGACCGGGAGGCCCGGGAGAGCGCCTCCGAGGATCCGGGGCCCTGCGCGCCGCCGACGCTGGAAAGCCGCATGCAGTCCGACGGCAACTTCATCCGCGCCGCGGACGCGCAGACGGCGGCGATCGACGTGCGCGTCGACGTGCTGCTCCCGGCGCTGTCGCTCCCCGCCGACGAGCTGTGCCCGGAACGCGCCCTGCCCGCGGTGGGTTTCGAGCTGTTGACCGAGGAGGCCGGCGACGACGAGGAGCATTCGGGCGACCCGTACGGGCTGACCCACGCCGAGGAACGCGCGCTGCAGACGCTGCGGGAGCGGGGCGAGGCGATGATCGCGATCCTGCGCCCGGAGGACTACCCGGTCGTCGTGCACTTCCGCGATTCGGCCGTCATCGACGACGACGACGGCCCGTCCTCGCCGTCGATGGAGGAGCGCGACGTCGAGGACGCCCAGCGCCGGCTGCGGGAGGCGGTGCGCGCGATCCTCGCGACCCTGCGGCGCGAGGGGCGCCTGTAGCGGGCCGGGGCTTCCCGGTGCGCCGCCCCGCCGGGGCTACTCGAGCGTGAGGTCCATCGGCACGACGAAGCGGTCCTGCTGCAGCTGGAACCGCGGCAGCGCGAGCTGCTCGACCAGCGGCTTGAGGCACAAGCCGAGGCCCGCGTCGGCGGGGATGGTCGATACGTCCACGATCAGTCCGTCGCCGGTGACGGTGAACGACGCATCGACGTGGACCAGCGGCGGCCGGCGGCGGCGGGCGTCGGCGAGGCACGAGGCGTAGGCGGCGCGGTCGGCGGCCAGCACCGCCGCGAACTCCTCGTTGCTCACGCGGAGCGGAAGGGTCGACAACGACGGTCCGGCGGCCCGGCGGCCGGCGACGATGTTGCGCACGAGCTCCGCAAGGCCGCCCGGCGTGAACCACTCGTCGGCCAGCTCCTCCAGGAACTCCAGCCCGTCGTCGCCCCCGTGCACCGCGATGCCGAAGGCGGCCGCCTCCAGCACGTTGGGGAAGACGGTGAACTCGGTGTCGGCGCCGTACATCCGCAGGAACCGCTCCAGCGGAGCCACCACCGCCCCGTCGCCCAACGCGACGATGCTGCGGACGAGGACCTCCATCGCTTCCTGCGGCGTCTCGGGGTCGAACAGGTGGGCGACCAGGTCCGAGGCCGCCGCGGTCGCGTTCATGTTGCGCAGCGCCGAGGCGATCACGCCGACCGGCGGGGTCGGCACGTCGTGCAGGTAGTCGAAGTGGTCCTCCAGGGCCTGCTTCAGGAAATCGTCGCCGTCGGGACGGAGTTGCAGGGCGTGCGCGGCCTCGTTACGCAGCTCCACCGGCATCTGCGGCGTGCGCAGCACCTGGAGCAGGTCGCGCGACACCCCCGGGTCCGTCATCCGGCCGAACAGCGCCAGCACCAGGCTGCGCACCGGCACGGCCGCGGCGTCGGGGTCCAAGAGGGCCGCCAGCGCCTGGCTCCGCAGGTCCTCCCCGCGCGACCCGTCGCCCGCCGGCACCCAACCCGAGACGCCGATCCCGGCCCGCGCGACCGGCACGCCGCTCTCGCCCGTCCAGCCGTCCGCGCCGTCGGCGGCGCGCAGGAACCGCAGCGCCCCCGACTCCTGCACCACGAACACGCCGCCCGGCACCGCCGCCGCCTCGGCCACCGGCCCGTCCAGGCCGCGAACCCACATCAACGCGCGGTCGCCGGGACGCATCGCAACGAGGTACCGATAGTAGACGAAGTACAGGCGGTCGTCGGCGAACGCAACCTCGTCGTCGCCCGTCGAGAGGCCCGGATACCAGGCCAGTCGCGCGCGCGCCCGGGCGTGCGGCCGACCGTCGGCCACCCCCGCGAACGCGTCCGGCCACAGCTCGGGGTCGCTGGGAAACCCGGGATCGGTCCACTCCATCGCACGGAACGTGCTGGTGGCCTTGCGTCCCGACGCCGAACGCTCGGTGAGGCGGAACACCCCCTTGCCCCCGTAGAACACCCCTTCCGGCGCGGCGAACAGCCAGGTCACCATCTCGTCGCCGATCACCAGCCGGCACAGCTCGTCACCGGTCGCCCCGTCCAGCACGGTGACGTTCTGCCGATCCCACGGCACGAACACCATCCCGCCCGCCACGGCCGGCGCACCGACCAGCTTGTCGACGTCGGTCGCCGAGACCCGCCTGGACAGCGCCTCGTCCAGGATCCAGATCCGCCCGCTGCGGAACGAGGCGGCAACGCTGCCGCCGCCGGAGCCGGCGGTGACGGCCACCAGCCCGTCCGCGGCGGCGACGCCGTAGAGCACGAGGCCGTCGAGGTCGAGGGTGCCCAGCTCCTCGCCGTTCGCCAGGGCCAGCGAGACCAGCTCGTCCCCCGACTTGAACAGCACCGCGCCCCCCGCGATCCACGGCTGCGAATCGACCACGCGGTCCACCGACCACAGCTTCGCATTCGCCTCGACGTCCCAGGCGACCAGCCCCTGCGGCTCCCCATGCCGCGACAGCACGACGATCGGGCGCCCGAGCGCGTTCGACGGGCGGCTCGTCGCCGCCGGGTCGCCGATCCGGGCCAGGACCGCCGCGACGTCGACCTCGCGGTTGTCGGGGAACAGGTTGGTGAAGGAGTTGCCGCCGCATCCCGCGGCCAACAGCGCGACGAACAGCAACGAACGAGACATCGGGCCCTCCCTGGACCGGCTCGGCGGCCGACTCGACGGGCGCGCGGCCCGCCTAGTCCGGCAGCACGTCCGGATATGCGTTCGGATCGACCGGCGGCGGGGGCGGCGTCCCGGGCCCCACCGGCGGCGGGGGCGGAGGCGTCCCGGTCCCCGGCGTGGTCCCCGGGACCCCCGGAGGGGGCGGAGGAGGCGCCACCGGCGTCACGGTCGTCCCCGTCCCCGGAACCCCCGGAGGGGGCGGCGGCGGCGCCACCGGCGTCACGGTCGTCCCCGTCCCCGGAACCCCCGGAGGGGGCGG